>JAEEVG010000088.1 GCA_016290835.1 Bacteroidales bacterium
GAAGGGGCCAACCTCCCCTCCGGCAACGCCGACACCGATACCCGCCCGACCTCCGTCGGCAAGATCTATCCCGAGCAGGAAGTCAAACTCGTGGACGGCGAGATCTGGTTCCGGGGTGACAACGTTTTCCTCGGCTACTACGGCGATCCCGCACAGACGGCCGCCACCCTGACGGAGGACGGCTGGCTCAAGACCGGCGACCTGGGCCGTTTCGACGAGGACGGCTACCTCTATATCGTGGGCCGCATCAAGAACATCATCGTCCTGCCCAGCGGCGAGAACATCTCGCCGGAGAGCATCGAGGAGCCGTTCTATCAATACCCCGCCGTGCGGGACTGCCTCGTCAAGGAGGATGTCTCCGGCGGACAGACCGTGCTCGCCATCGAAATCCTTCCCCGCCCCGAAGCCATCGATGGCAAGACCCCCGAAGAAGTGGAGGCCTACTTCAAGCAGGTTGTCGAGGAAGTCAACGCCACCCTCCCCTCCACGCACCGCGTCGCCAAGTTCAGCATCCGCAAGGAGGACTTCAAGCGCACCGGTTCCCTGAAAGTCTCACGCAATCAGAACTGATCGTTATGACCCCTGAAGCCATTTATGCAAAATTGGAAGAGATCCTGAAGACCGTCAAACCCAAGATGGATCCCGCCCGGATCTCGATGGATGCATCCCTGACCACCGACCTGGGCATCGACTCCCTGTCGATGCTGCTCCTGTCGCTGGCCATCGAGCACGAATTCGGCTTCCAGTTCCAGACCCAGGAGCCGTTCAAGACCGTCCGCGAGGTGGTCGAGTATATCGAGAAAGCCGTCTAGCGGACAATCAGCAGGATTTCCGCGTCAGGCAGGCCGTCCGCTGAGGCGATGACCCGCAAGGATCCGCCGCTGCGGGCGGCCTGCACGACGACTTGGGCGCGGCCCATCAGGGTCGGCTTGTCCGCCCGCAACTGCGATCCGCCATCGGCGGTGTCGCCATTGTCCATGCACAAGAAGCGCCCGGCGCCCAACACGCGGATGTGTACCGGCCGGTCGGCATCCGGGACCACCACCCCCTGCGCATCCACCATTTCAATTTCCAGATAGGACAGATCCTGGCCGTTCGCGGCGAGATCCGTCCGGTCGGCGCGAATGCGCAGCCCCACCGGCTCGCCCGCAGTCCGCAGTTCATCCGAAGCCACCTCGACCCCGCCGTTATAGCCCTTGACACTGAGCGTGCCGGGATTATAGGGAATGCGCCAGATCACGGTATTGTTCGGGAAATCCGCCGTGCGCCGCTTTGCGACCGGGGCCCCGTTCGAGAAGAGCTCCACCGTCTCGCAATTCGTCATGACATGCACCGTCATCATCTGCGTATTGTCGTGGCGCGGGAAATTCCAGTGCGATACGAGCAGCGGCCAGGTCCACATATCCTTGCCGCGATCCAGCGGCGCCGAGGCATCCTCGACGGCGATCTTCACGACGGGCTCGTCTTTCCAGACTGCCCGGAAAAAGGCCGCCTGCGGCTTCTCGTGCATACAGACATCATAGATGCCCGTCGGCCAGCCTTTGCTGGGCCAGCCCGAAGACTCGCCCCAGTAGTCGACTGCCGCCCACATGAAATAGCCGAAGACATAATCCCGGGCGGCATAGTCATACCAGGGGTTGCGCTCGATATATTCGCGCATCCGCTCCCGCCCCGCGGAATAATACGGGAACACCTCGGAGCCGTAGATGATGCGGCCGGGATATTGTGCGTGGTCGCTGTCGTAGAAGGGTTCCTGGTAGTTGTAGCCCACCACTTCCACGGCTGAATTGAAGCCGTTCTTGTCGAACTTGCGGTCGTAGTCCGGCATCGTGGTCACGGCCACCTTGCGGCTCGGGTCCAGGCGCTCGCATTCCGCCCGCAGGGCCTGCAGACGCTTCGTTCCCTCCCCCGTCAGGTCCCCCTGCTCGGAGGTCTCGTTGCCCACGCTCCAAAGCACCACCGAGGGGTGGTTGCGGTCCCGCAGCACCATCGCGGCGAGATCAGCCTCCCACCACTCGTCGAACCACTGCCGGTAATAGCCGCTCTTCCATTTGTCAAAGGCCTCGTCGATCACCAGCATTCCGAGCCGGTCGCAGGCATCCAGGAACTCCCGCGCAGGCGGGTTGTGGCTGCAGCGGATGGCGTTGAAACCCGTTTCCTTCATCAAGGCGATGCGCCGCTCGTGGACGCGGTCGGGCATCGCGGCACCCAGCGAACCGGCATCCTGGTGGATGTCCCCGCCCTTCATCTTGACACTGCGTCCGTTCAGGAAAAAGCCCTTGTCGGGATCGAAGCGGACATCCCGGATCCCGAAAGGCGTCTCATAACGGTCCACCACCAAGGGGCCCCGGCGGACTGTGGTGACCAGGGTATAGAGCTGCGGCGAGTCGAGGTCCCATAGGACGGGGGCGTCCAGCACGAAAGACTGTTCCAGTGTCCTCGGGGCATCGGCAGGCAGGTCGGCCTGCGCCACTGCCCTGGCGACCGTACGTCCGGACGGATTGCGCAACTCGCTGACCAAGGAGACCGTGGCGGTCTTCGTGCCATCGTTCTGCAGAGTGGTTTCCACCCGTACGAAAGCCCGCTCCGCACTGACGGAGGGCGTGGTCACCGAGGTGCCCCACAGGGCCACGTGCACGGGATCCGTGACATTGAGCCAGACGTGGCGGTAGATGCCGCTGCCGGAGTACCAGCGGGAGGTCGGGCAATCGCTGTGGTCCACCTTGACGGCCACCACATTTTCCGCCCCCGGGAAAAGATAATCCGTTATATCATACGCAAATGCGGTATAACCATAAGGATGGAAGCCTACCTCGCGGCCGTTCACGTACACGGTGGCGCGGTGATACACACCATCGAATTCGAGGCTCACGCGGCGGCCTTTCCAGGCGGCCGGCACGGCAAAAGTCTTGCGATACCAGCCGATGCCGCCCTGCATGAAGCCCATGGAGGGTTTGCCTCCCTCCTGCGGCGAGAGGTACGGGAGTTCCATGCTCCAGTCATGGGGCAATTGGACAGCCGCCCAGCGGGAATCATTGTAGCCCGGGGCCGCCGCTCCGTCGGGGGCGGACAGGCTGAATTTCCAGTCGAAATCGAAATTTTGGTGCAGGCGCTCCGCACCGAGGGCCGTCAGACTCAGAAAGAGAGTCAGGCCGGTGAGGATAATTCGGGTCAATCGCATATGCACAAAAATACACATTTTATTGGGCATCTCGAAGTTTTTTGCTACCTTTAAAAGTTGTTTTGTAATAATTATTGTTGAAATGAAGAAAATCGATGTCGTGCTCGGACTCCAGTGGGGTGACGAAGGCAAAGGCAAGGTCGTTGATGTCCTGACTCCCAATTATAAAGTAATCGCGCGTTTCCAGGGCGGGCCCAATGCGGGGCATTCCCTGGTGTTCGACGGCGACGGGTTCGTGCTCCATACCGTCCCTTCCGGCATCTTCCGCCCGGATTCGATCAACGTGATCGGCAATGGTGTGGTGATCGACCCGGTGATCCTGATGGACGAAATCCGCTCCATCGAAAAGAAGGCCGGCAGCATCACCGACAAACTGCTCATCTCCAAGCGGGCCCATCTCATCCTCCCGACGCACCGGATGCTCGACGCGGCGAGCGAAGCCGCCAAGGGCAAGAGCAAGATCGGCTCCACCCTCAAGGGCATCGGCCCGACCTATATGGACAAGACCGGGCGCAACGGCCTGCGGGTCGGAGACCTGCTCTCCCCCGAATTCCAGGACCGATACAACGCCCTGAAGCAGAAGCATTTCGGTCTGCTGTCGCAGTATGACTTCGAATACGATATCACCGCCTACGAGAAGCAGTGGATGCAGGCCGTGGACGAGCTGCGGCGCTTCCGTTTCATCGAGAGCGAACTGGTGGTCAACCAATATCTCGCACAGGACGTCCCGGTGCTCGCGGAGGGCGCCCAGGGCTCGATGCTGGACATCGATTTCGGTACCTATCCCTTCGTGACTTCCTCCAATACGATGGCGGCCGGGGTGTGCACCGGGCTCGGCGTGGCGCCGAACCGGGTGGGCAAGGTGATGGGCATCTTCAAGGCCTATTGCACCCGGGTGGGCAGCGGTCCCTTCCCGACCGAACTGTTCGATGATACGGGCGAGAATCTGCGCCGGATCGGCCACGAGTTCGGGGCCACCACGGGCCGCCCGCGCCGCTGCGGCTGGCTGGATCTCGTCGCGCTGAAATATGCCGTGATGATGAACGGAGTGAACGAGCTCATCATGATGAAGGTCGATGTGCTCAATAGTTTCAAGACGATCAAGGTGGCGACGGCCTACGAGATCGGCGGGAAGTGCGTGGATTATTTCCCGTTCGAGAGTGGAGAGGAAGTGACGCCGGTGTATAAGGAGTTCCCGGGTTGGGATTGCGATATTTGCAGTGTGCGGAATTATGAGGATTTCCCGCAGGAGCTCAAGGACTACATCGCCTTCATCGAGGCGGAAACCGGCTGCCCCGTCAAAATCATCTCCGTCGGTCCCGACCGCAACGAAATCATCCTCCGGTAGTTATCCTTCGACAAGCGATTGCCGTCGACAAGCGTTATCCCCCTGCAAGCTGAAAACACACCGTTCGGTAAAAGCTTGCAGGGGGATAACGCTTGCCCGCCGGACCGTTTCAACCAGCCGGACAGCACCTATCTAGGTCCGTCCAGCACCGCTGCCCTCCGCAAAGCTGGGAATACACCGTTCGGTAAAAGCTTTGGGGAGGGCAGGGTGCCTGTCCGGCCATATCTGTCGTAGCAGGCCGGACGGAGACGGAACTGTCCCCCCGAAAGCGTTTTCCGACAGGATTCTTTTTCGCTTTCGGGGGACAGCTTCCGCTCCGGACGGAAAGGCTAGAGGATCCCGACCCGTTTAAAGATGTAATCGACGTTCTTGAAGTAGTAGTCGAGGGTGAAGCAGGCTTCGAGTTCTTCCTTCGTCAGCAGACCCATCACTTTCGCATCGGCGAGCAGGAGCTCCTGATAGTTGAGCCCTTCGGACCAGGCCTTCATCGCGATGGGCTGCACGGTATCGTAAGCCTCCTCGCGGGAAAGCCCCTTGCCGATCAGCGCGTTCATCACCCGCTGCGCGAAAATCACGCCATTGGTCCGCCAGATGTTCTTCAGCATATTCTCCGGATAGACCGTCAGGTTCTCCAGGATGCCCTTGAAACGATTGAGCATATAGTCCAGCAGTTCCGTGGCGTCCGGCAGGATGATGCGCTCCGTGGAAGAGTGGGAAATGTCCCGCTCGTGCCACAGGGCCACATTCTCGCAGGAAGCGGACATATAGCCGCGCATCACGCGGGCGCAGCCGCAGATGTTCTCGCTGCTGATCGGATTGCGCTTGTGCGGCATCGCGCTCGAGCCCTTCTGCCCCTTGCGGAAAGCCTCTTCGGCTTCGCGAACCTCGGTCCGCTGGAGATTGCGCACCTCGAAAGCCATCTGCTCCAGGGTGGAGGCGATGACGGCGAGGGTGGCGATATACCAGGCGTGGCGGTCGCGCTGCAGCACCTGCGTGGAAATGTCGGCGGAATGGATGCCGAGTTTCCCGCAGACATAATCCTGGATGAAGGGTGGGATGTTGGCAAAATTGCCCACGGCCCCGCTCATCTTGCCGGCCTCGACTCCTGCGCAGGCAAGTTTGAAGCGCTCGATGTTGCGCTTCATCTCCTCATACCAGAGGGCCCATTTAAGCCCGAAGCTGGTGATGTCGGCGTGGATGCCGTGCGTGCGGCCGATGCAGGGGGTGTCCTTGAACTCCAGGGCGCGTTTCTTGAGCACGGCGAGGAAGGCCTCGAGGTCCTGGAGCAGGATGGCGTCGGCTTGCTTGAGCAGGAAGCCGTTGGCCGTGTCGACCACGTCGGTGGAGGTCAGGCCGTAGTGGACCCACTTGCGCTCTTCTCCGAGGCTTTCGCTGACGGCGCGGGTGAAGGCCACTACGTCGTGGCGGGTCTGCTCTTCGATCTCCTGGATGCGTTTCACGTCGAACCGGGCGTTCGCGCGGATCTTGTCGACATCTTCTTTCGGGATGACGCCGAGTTCGCTCCAGGCCTCGCAGGAGAGGATTTCAACTTCGAGGTAGGCGTTGAACTTATTCTCTTCTGTCCAAACGTCCCTCATCACTTTTCTGGAATATCGCTCGATCATATCCGGCCGCCGGTTATTTATTAAGGAATGTGTTGATATTCTGTTCAATACGTGCGGCGGCATCTTCTCCCGGAGCGGGAACGAACGCCTCGCCGGTGATGTGCTCGTAAAGCTCGACATAACGGTCGGTGATCCCAGCGACGACCGCATCGGTCATCTCCGGCACCTGCTGCCCGGCCTGGCCCTGGAAGCCCCCGGCCATCAGCCACTCGCGCACGAACTCCTTGGAGAGCTGCTTCTGCCGCTCGCCCCGCACAAGCCGCTCCTCATAGCCTTCCGCATAGAAATAGCGGGAAGAATCCGGCGTGTGGATCTCGTCCATCAGGATGATCTTGCCGTCCCGCTTGCCGAACTCGTATTTGGTAT
>JAEEVG010000005.1 GCA_016290835.1 Bacteroidales bacterium
GCGTCCTGGATCACCCCCGTGCCCGGCGGCGTGGGTCCGATGACCATCGCGATGCTGATGGAGAATACTCTCGAGTGCTTCCTCGCCCGCGTGGAATCCAAGTAGGATGGGGGAGTACCGCTACACATTCGCGAAATTCCTGAAGGATTGGGCGCTCATCATCGGTATGATCGTGGGCGCCTCCCTTTATTTGGGCTATCGGGCCATTCCCGCCCTGCATCCGGCCGGTCCGGTGCTCCTGCGCATCGTGAAGGAAGTGCAGCCGCTGCTGCTCTTCGCGATGCTGTTCCTGAGTTTTGTCAAGATCGAGCCGCAGCAAATGCGGCCGCACAAATGGATGCTCTGGCTGCTGCTCTTCCAGTGCCTGTCTTTCATCGCACTCGCGCTGCTGCTGGTTTTCTTCCCGCAGATGCCCTTGCGCTACGGGGTGGAGGCGGCGATGCTCTGCCTGATCTGCCCGACGGCGACGGCCTGCGCCGTGGTGACGGGCAAGTTGGGGGGCAATATGGCGGGGGTGGTCACCTACACGGTGCTGATCAACCTGGCCGTGGCGGTGCTGGTGCCGCTGGTCGTGCCGCTGATCCATCCGATGGAAGGGCTCTCTTTTTCCGAAGCCTTCGTCAAGATCCTCGCGAAGGTCTTCCCGCTGCTGATCCTGCCCTGCCTGCTGGCCTGGCTGATCCGCTATCTGCTGCCGGGGGTGCACGCGTGGCTGCTGCGCTACACGGGGGTCGCCTTCTATATCTGGGCGGTCTCGCTGACCCTCGCCATCCTGATGAGCACCCGGGCCATCGTGCAGAATGATTCCGGGGCGGGGGTGCTCTGGGAGATCGGGATCGCCTCGGTGCTGACTTGCGTGCTGCAGTTCTGGCTGGGGCGCCGGATCGGCCGGCGCTACCGCTGCCCCATTTCCGCCGGCCAGGCCCTTGGCCAGAAGAACACCGTCTTCGGCATCTGGATGGGCTACACCTTCCTCACCCCCGTCATCTCCGTCGCCGGCGGTTTCTACAGCATCTGGCACAATGTCTATAATACGTATCAGCTTTACCGCAAGCGAAAAGAGTCGGAATCAAGCCGATAGGGGGTGGATTCTCCGGAAATAATAACTATATTGCAAGGCCTTAAAAAAAATACAGAAATGATCTCCGAATCCTCTCTTAGTTCCTATGGCCGCCAGGCCTACGAGACACCGTACGTCGAAGTCGTCGGCGTCGTCCCTGAATCCTTCATCGCCGCCTCCGGCGAAGTGCCGGACATGAGCCACGGCTGGGATCTTGAGTTTTAACCGATAAACTGACTGCAAGATGAAACACATCATAACGCTTATCGCCATG
Source organism: Bacteroidales bacterium (assembly GCA_016290835.1). GTDB lineage: Bacteria > Bacteroidota > Bacteroidia > Bacteroidales > UBA932 > Cryptobacteroides. Next base: position 1,335 of record JAEEVG010000005.1, read on the forward strand.
ACGGCCAGCGCGGCCGTGCTGATGAACAGCTGCCAGAAATCGATTCCCGAGGAGAAGGAGGGCGTCCCGATGACGATCCAGGCGTCCGTCGTCGCTCCTGCGGGCACGAAGACGTTCTATGAATACACCGACGACAAGACACTGGAAGGGTTCTGGAACTCGGAGGAAGCCATCACGGTGGTCTCTTTCGGCGAGAGCGGCATCTCGGCCGTCGATACGTTCACTTCTACGGGGGAAGAAGGTCGCAAGAAGGCGGAATTCTCCGGGACCTGGACCGGAAACGAAGGGGACAAGATCATCTGCCTGTATCCGGATATAAACTCGTACGAAGGCAAGTCGATCTTCGAGGGCGTGAATGTGGGCTCTCCGCTAATTTTCATGAGAAACCTTTCGACCCCTGCGGGCGTCCTGCAGCACGATGATCCGGCTTCTCTCTCCGCCGTCGGTCTGATGCTGGGCGAGGTGACGGTCTCCGGCGATGTCGCCCACGTGTACCTGGAGCATCAGATTGCCGTGTTCCGCATCGAGGTGACGCTCCGGGATTTTCCGTACGAAGCGCCTGACGGTTCGCCTTTCAACCAGGCAAGGGTCAATACCATCCGCATCAAATGCGTGGATCCCGATGCGGAAGAAGAGGATGAGTGGGGCCTGAACGGAGATCCGGTCTTCGTCCGGAAATCCTGCCTGGAGGTGACCACCGAGGAGTACATTTCCCACAATGGGAAGCCCTATGCGGTCGAGAAAGGCCCCTTGGACTATTACCTGCTCGACAGCGGCAATAACAGCGAGCTCACGCTGATGGACGAGGATGTGGTCGAAAAGACCTTCTTCGTGCCCGTCCGCTTCGAAGGAGACCTCGAGGCGGGGTATGAACTGTGTTTCCAGTTCGGCGGCAACTATTACGATGATGAGGAGGGAAGCCGGAATTCGGTCACCGTATTCCCCCCCTGCGACAAGCGGAAAACGATTTTGAGCAAACTCCCGCTCGAAAACGGAAAAATCTACGGCTTCAAGGTCTCGATCTAAGTCTTTCTCGTTTGTCCTTGGAAATGTCGCGAAGAATGCGACGCTTCCGTCCTCGATGTACGCATCGCGGAACCGGAGGGGTTGCATTTTATTTTTTTAATTGTTATAATTGTAATTGATTCGTACACGGCGAACGGAGAAAGCCTGAGGCGAGGGAGAACAATCGTGAATCCTCAAAACGCTTCAGACCATGGCATCTGATTCCTCAACCCCTGCGCTGGACCAATTCTTCCTTAAATTGGGCACCCTCTTTACGATGACCAAGGATGCTCTGTTAGAGGACTTCCTCGGTGATTTGCCATCCTATCTTCCGGACAAGCCCATCGATCCCAAACCGGCCCGCACCCTCGCTGAACTGAAAGACCGTCTCGGCGAGGCGGAAGTGTCTTTCTCCAAGTTCATCGGCTATGTCTTCGAGCGCCTGGGCTACGACTTGTCCAATTTCGAAAAGAATGCGGAACTGTACGAACTGGTCTCCTCCGTCCTTTCGACGGCGGATTCGATCGGGGAAGCGGTCCGGCAGCTTGGCAGCGAGGGTATTAACTGGGACAACGTCAAGATCGAACCTGGCGAGAAGGATGGGGAAGCCAGGCTGACCTTCGACGGCCTCTTCTCCCTGGAGGAGGGGACGAGCCACGAACTGACCTACAAGAAGGGCGGGTTCGAGATGGGGGTTTCCTTCGGCGACGGATTGGTCGGCGGCCGGATCAAGCCGCTGCTCGACCTGATCATCGACCTGGCCAAGCTGATCAAGAAATTCCGGGATTTCGAGTGGAATTCCCTGAAAAAGGAATATTCGGATTTCGCCGCGTTCATCGACGACACCTATTTCACCGAACAGTTTGCCGAACGGGTCTTTGACCATATCCTGACGGTTCTGCTGCGCAATGCCCGGAAAGTATTCAACGACGAACTCCGGGAGATCGCCCGGGACATCAATAAAGTCAAGGAACTGGTCGAATCGGCGAAGCAGGAAGTCAAGGCGGAGGTGTACAAACGGATCGAAGAGGTCCGCAAGCGGCTGGATGAACTCGAAAAGCAGATCAAGGATGCCGCCGCCGAGGCCAGAGGCCTGCTGGAGGCGGAGTACGAACTGCTGAAGGAGGAACTTGAGCGGACGATGCAGGAGATTCTCGGCCCGTTCGGAAAAGTGGGAGAGATTCTCGAGAAGATTTACCGGGTGCTGGATTTCCTGGGCCTGATCCGGACGCAGACCATCAATGTCGCGAAATACATCAAGGATTACCAGATCCCTGCGACGGACGAAGACGAGAAGCTTGTCGCAGAGGTCAACCAGAAACTGGCGGATGCCTATGCCAAGAACAAGGCGGAATTCGTGGCAGATGCCAACGCGGCCCTGAAAGCGGCGACAGCGGAGATCCGTTCGGTCTGCCCGACGGTGGATATCTACGTGCTCCGCTGGTCCAAGGTTGCCCAGATGTTCACGGCGCCGGCCTCCTATTTCAAGGAACAGTTCCCCATCCATACCTACGACGATGCGGTCGCCTTGCTGGGCAAGATCTATTCCCTGGTCCAGGCCTTCAATCCGGACATCCCGGACTTCAGTTCCATCGGTACGATCATCAACGAACTGATTGTCCGCCTGCAGCGGGAACTGCAGTCTGCGGCTTCCGAAATCACCTCGGCGATCAAAGAGAAGATCAAACAGTTCATCCAGTTCCTCATCGATGTCAAGAAGGTGCTGGAAAGCTACGCCATCGCCGTCCGGGACGAACTCCAGAAAGGTTTCACCAATTTCGTGAACGGGGGCGAATCGTTGCTCCGCGACCTGCAGAATAGCCTGAAGAAGCAGGTCGATGCCCTGATCAGCGAGGCGGAACAGGCGGCCAAAGCCGGAAAGAGCGCCCTGCTGGAGGGCACCGACGTCATCTATCAGTCGTTCCTGGAAGCCGGTGTCCCGAAGGATCTGATGGACCTGATGGAGCAGCTTTTCCTCGATCCGCTCGTCAAGGTCGTCAAGGAGAAGGCGAAGGAACACGACATTTTCAAGGAGATCGACCCCGACCTGTGGGAGAAGTCCTTGAAAGCCGAGTTGGACAAGGCCGGCAGCGCGGCCGGGCAGATCAACCTGTTCGCCGACTACAAGGGTATCGTGGAGGACATTGAGAAGCAGGTCAAGGCGGTTTTCAGCAGCGAGTACTGGTCCAATGGTTTCAACAACGTGGTCAGCGCCCTGGAAGAAGAGTTCAAGCGGCAGACGGCCGGGATTCCGGGCAATCTGAGCCAGTTGAAATCCTTCGGGATCGACCAGGTCAACAACTTGCTCGCGGGAAAGGGCGTGTCGAATCCGTTCTCGGATTTCGATTTCATGGCCTATTTCAAGATATTCTCCGAACAGATCAAGAAATTCGTTCCGTCCGACATCGACGGCTATTACCTGCGGTTCAAGCAGGCGAATGAGAAAGCGATGGACCAGCTGCTCGGTGCCGCCGGTGCGGCCGCCAGCGAAGCGGGTACCCAGGCGAAGGCCGTCGGGAAGGACGTCGAGAACTATGCCTCGAAGGTCAAATCCTTTGCTGAAGACGTGTTCACCGCCTATTGGGCGGAACTCAAGAAAGCCGTTTACAATGTCGTCATCCGGCCGTTCCTGACCCTGATCGAGCGGGAAGTCAAGCGCTGGGTGCGTGAGGAACTCCTGCCTCAGATCATCGAGGCGGCCCGCAAGGCGTTCATGCAGTATTACAAGGATGCCAAGCAGTTATACGGCGAATTCGAGGATGCCATCGACGAGGCTGTCGACGAGGCCCGGAAGATTGCCGGGGAAGCGCAGAAACTCTACGAGCAGGCGGAAGAGACGTCCCGCGAAGTGGCGAAGGTCGTCGAGGACATCCTGCTCCTTTCCGAGGACGCCCGGAGCATCGAGACCTGGCAGGACGGCCTGCAGTTCGCCATCGCCCTGTACCGGGCCATCCCGCCGTCCGTCAAGAATGCCGTCAAGGATGTCATCGGACTTCCTTCCTGGGATTTCAGCGGCATCAAGTTGCCGGACTACCAGCTGGACATGAAGGACAAGTTCCTGGCCGTCACGGTGTACAAATATGAGAAGAACTTCTCCTTCGACCTGGTCGCCTTCGTCGGCCAGCGCAAGAGCAAGGATAGCGACGGCAAGGAGACGGTCCGCTCCGGAGTCTATGTCCTGCCGGTCATCCATGCGGGATATGACGGCTCCTTCAAGCTCGGCGAATCGCACGAGCTGGACCTGACGGCCTCCGCCGACCTGAACAAGGGCTTCGACAAGAAGGAAAACGATACGAAGTACTCCGAGAAGCTGGACAAGGGTACGGTCGGTTTCTTCTTCACGGAACCCGCCGGGTTCGATCTCCCGGGCGTGGAGGTCCTCGCCAGCGAGAAAGCGGTCCAGATTTATCTGGAACTGCTCTTCAAGCGGCAGAAAGACCATACCCTGTTCATCTATGGATATGAGGACGGGAAACCGGACGACGGCCTGCTGCACATCAAGATGGACGATTACCCGCAGAAAATCTATGCGGGCTATGATGCCGCCAAGGGCGGTTTCGACGTAGGATGGCTCGGCAAGGTCGAGGGACTGAATTTCAACATTTCCCTCGGCGCCATGAACGCCTTCTTCGAGAAAATCCTGAAGGGGGACATCGACATCACCCTGAAGGAACTTTCGCTCGGATACGGCCTGCAGGACGGTCTGACCTTCAACGGAGATTACAAGATCCGGATCCCGCTCAAGCCCACCATTGACCTGAAGGCCATCAAACTGGACAACCTGGCCCTGGAACTGGGCAGCGCCGGCAACGGTTTCTCCTTCGGCGGACTGGGGCTGTCGCTCAACCTGAATTTCACGGCCGACCTGGGCGTGCTGGCCTTTACCTTCCCGGACCTGGGCTTCGGCTTTGACTTCAATTTCATGACGCCGGACTTCCATTTCGGCGACTTCGATTTCTCCCCGACGATCAAACTGCCGGACGGCCTCGGCCTGGCCATCGACATCGCCGATGTGGTCAAGGGTGCGGGCATCGTGAAATGGGATCTGCCCAAGGGCGAATTCATGGGCGCCTTCAACCTGGACGTCATCGATCTGTTCGAGGTGGGGGCCCTGTTCCTGCTCAATACCAAGATGCCGGACGGCAGCAAGGGCTATTCCTTCGCCGGCGCGCTCAGCGTGTTCTTCAAGACGGGCATCCAGCTGGGCATGGGATTCAGCCTGACGGGCATCGGTGCCTCCCTCGGCCTGAACCGCCGGATCGACGTGGACAAGATGCGGGACGCCGTCTATGACGGATCCCTGGAGAGCGTCATGTTCGTCAAGGACCTGAGCCTGGACAACCTGTCCACGATCCTGGCCAGCATGACCGCGTTCTATCCGGTGGCGAAGGATCATTTCTTCTTCGGGGCGATGGTCCAGATCACCTGGGGCGAAATCCTGAATTTCACCCTCGGCGTCTTCATCCAGACGCCCGACCTGGTGGTCATCATCGCCGGCGGCGTCCACCTGAGCATCGCTGATGCCGCCGAGGACCTGATCTCGCTGAATGCGAACTACATGGCCGTTTTCGACGTTCACCAGGGCATCTCCTTCGACGCCTCGCTGTACGACACCAAGTTCGTCGGCATCGAGTTCCACGGCGACATCGCCCTGCGCATCTTCTGGGGTGGAGACACCCGGGGCTTCATCCTGTCGGCGGGCGGCTTCCATCCGCAGTATACCCCGGAACCCGGCTTCAAGGTGCCCCAGATGCAGCGGATCGGCTACAAGTTCGATGTCGGCCCGTTGTATATCAGCAATGACGTGTACTTCGCCGTAACTTCCAATACGGTCCAGTTCGGCTCGGATTCCCGCCTGAAAGTCGGATGGGACAAGTACGGTCTGCACGGTTACATGTACTTCAATGTCCTGTTCCAGTTCAACCCGTTCGCCTTCATGTTCGACGCAGGCATCGGCGTCAAGGTCGTCCTGTTCGGCAAGACGCTCATGTCCGTCGACCTGTATCTGGAAGTCAGCGGTCCGGCCCCTTGGCACATCGCCGGCAAGGCAAAGTTCACGATTATCTTCACCTTCGAAGTCGACTTCAGCGAGACCTGGGGTAAGAAGCAGGAGATCAGCGAGAAGAATTATATCGCCCTGCTCCCGATGATGCAGGATGCCTTCGAAAACAACGACAACTGGACGGTCGTCCGGAACGATCTCATCGACGGTCTGGTTTCCGTGTATCTGCCCGAGGGGGATCTCTTCGTGATGAGCCCGTCCGATACGGTCTCCTTCAGCCAGGAACTCATCCCGCTGGACGAGGATTTCGAGAAGTACGGCGAAGCCATCCCGCAGGATACCAGCCGCATCGAGATCGAGGCGGTCTGGTTCGAGAACGAGGAGCAGGCTGCGACCTATGAAGATATGGTGACCTACTTCGCTCCGACCCAGATCCAGCAGATGACGGAGAAAGAGAAACTCCAGGCTCCTTCCTACGTGGAGATGAATTCGGGCTTCGCGTTGACCGCCGGCTCCGATACGCTGTACGGTGAGGGCAGCCCGATGGATCCGACGGAGATCGATAAGAAGGTCCAGGGAGGCATCGACTGGAAGAAATGGCAGAAGGTGGCCACCGAACACGCCCAGTCCGGAACCAAGACTGCGGAGACGGGTAAGGCCAAGGTAAAGACCGCTGCCAAGAAAACCGTTCTGGTGGCGAAGACCTTCGGGAAGAAACTGGAATCCCGGAAGACGGCCTACCGGCTGGGCCACAGCCTCTCGGCCGTGGCCGGAACGGAGGCCATAGATGCCCGGGATACGGTCGTTTCCCGTCCTTCTTCCCGCCGTGACGCCGATGGATTCAACCGGTATGTCGCCTCGCTGGACGAGATGATGACCCGCGATGTCCGCGGGTACATCACGGCTTTGAAATCGGGTGATGTCAAGGGAAGCCTCGATGTCATGCAGAAGCAGGACCTGAAGACCTTCGTCCTGAAGCGACAGAAACTGGAGCGGGCGAAGGCGGCTGAACTGAAGAAAAAATTGGTGAAATAGGAGGATAGGTAAATGAAGACAGATCAAACCTACTTTTTCCCCTGGGTCAGGAAGGGCCTGGCCAACAGCATTCCGGAAGCGGATGTGTTCGGGAACGTGGCGGATAATGACGCTCTCGCCAAGACGCGGGCCGTGCTGACCATCCACACCAAGTACAAGGCTTATCCGGTCGACGAGGACGGAGAAGAGAAAAACCTGATCGATGAGAAGGAAATCGGACTCTACGGACCGGCTGACGTTTCCTCGGTCAATCCTTCGGCGATTTTCAAGCGTCGTCCGGAAGCGGGTTCCAAGGATTTTCCGATCCAGTATTTTCCGTATGTCGAGTTCCGGGAGGCGGATCTTCCCTGGCGGTACACCCCCGCCCAGCAGACAGACGGCCGCCTGACGCCCTGGCTGGCGCTGTTGTGCTTCCGCAGCGACAAGATTACGCTGTACAATGACGGCAAGGGTTTGCCCGTCATTACCTTCCATGGAAACAGGCTGGAGTACGAAGCTGCGTTCCCGCGGGCGGACGTGCTCTGGAAGACGGCGCACGCCCAGGGGCCCAATGAGATGGTGCCGATGATTTCCCGCCTCATCTGCCTGCGGGGTGCCAATCCCGAGACCGGCGAGATTCCGCCGATGGATGAAGAGACCGAATACATCGCCTGCCTGGTTCCGACCTATGAGACGGGTCGTCTGCGCGGCCTGGGCGTCGCGCCCGAGGCCCTTGCCTCCATTACGGCCCAGGCGCCTGCCTGGGAGGATTACGACATCCAGAAAGGCAAGGAGCGCGGCATGGAGTTCCCGGTCTATTACTCCTGGACTTTCCGCACGGGCGGGGACAGTTTCGAGGGGCTGGTCGAGAAGCTGAAGATCACGACCTCCGGCAAGACGGGCGTGACCGTGGATGTCACCCGGATGGGCAACGGCTTCGATTACGATGTCCTCAAGTGCAAGAACGCCCGCAAATCCATCGTCGCGCCGGGTGCCACCCGGCCGCCGCAGGCCTCGGATGAAGAAGTCTTCCCCAACTCTTCCGCCAAGGAAGCCAAGTTGCAAAGGAACCTGCGGGATTTACTGAACTGCAATCCGGTCTTTCTGGAGGATGCCGAGGCCATCGGCAAGAAGCCGGAGAAACCGGATGCGGGGGCTTTCGCCGATCCGGATGACGATCCCTGCGTGGTTCCGCCCGTCTACGGCGCCCGCCACATCCTGGCCACCTCGCTCCAGGAAAAGGGCCACGAATGGCTCTCCGGCATGAACCTCGACATCCATTACCGCATTGCGGCCGGCTTGGGACGGAAAGTCATCATCGAGAACCAGGAGGTCCTGATGGACCGGGCCTGGAAGCAGGTAGAGGCGGTTCAGGCCCTGAACATGGAACTGTACCGGCGCCTGCTTTCGATGGGAGCCAACAAATCCCTGAAGGGCAAAACCGTCGGAGAATACGGCGAGGGCAACGAGTACCTGGCCTCCTTGATGTTCTACCTGAGTTCGATGAAAGAGGCGGCGGACAAGCACAACAAGGACCTGTCCCTCGCTTCCGTGCTGGCCAAACGGAACGTCCCCCAGGCTTTCGCGACGGCGACCTTCCACCGGATGGCCGACCGGGTCGCCCGGGTGGTCGACGGGCTGAGTACCAAGTCCGTGATGCAGAACATTCTGGAATACCAGACTTATAAGTTCCCCGACCACGCCATCCAGGACGCTACGTCCATCGCCGACTTGAAGTCTTATTCCGAAACGGCCTTCAAGTCTATCTTCCAGGAGATTCTCGACAAGTACCTGTATATCAACGTCATCCGGTCGCGTGATTTTGTGCCATCGATGACGGGAGGCGCTACTGAGATTGTCCGTTACCAAATACCGATCAACTATCTTCCGAAATGGGTTCACGAAGGATCAAATAGCCTGTCTCCATTGCGGCTCGTTGCATCCGGCACTTCGGGACAGTCTTCTTCCAGCAGTTCCGGACGGCCTTCTTCCGGCAATGGGAACGGGTATGGCAATTTACTGGTCCGCAGCTGCCCGACGAGTCCGATCATATTGCTGACGACTTCGATTGGCGGGCCCCAGCTGAACGCCGAGCCCTATTATAGCGATGTTCGTTTGAAATCCTTTTTCGATTACGGAGGGGACCGCCACAACTGTATGGGATACATCTATAATTTCGAAGCATCCCGGAAGGTGACGGGTTATTCCATCGGAGACGATTTCCTGACGGCTTATTACTCGGGTGTGGGCCCGGGGTCTTCCGACTCCCAAAAGTATTCTCCGAACCTGGTGGCCCTCCCGGAAGAGCGTTACCGGCCTTTGTTCGGCAATAAATTGTTCACGCTCTTCAATGAGATGAACGGTTTCCCTAACATCTATTTCGCCAATCTGGACGAGTTGAAAGCACGATGGAAAGAGAATAAGGGATTCGCCGATTTCTTCGCCTACTTGAAGGTTATCTCGTCCGGCCACGTTTCTGGGGGGACCAGAATGGTTACGGATTGGTGCTATGTATGCATGGGGACGACGGCTTCTGTCGGTCCGCACGGAACCGGGCGAGCTCACTATGGCAGCTATCTGGATGAGGTGGGGACTTTCAAGGACTTTGACCATACCGTCACGGAAGAAGAACGCATCGAATTTTCAGCCTGCCGCAGACGGGCTGACGAGTATATGCTTTCGACCCCTTCTGCGATCCGGAAAGATGTAAAATCCATCGATCCCGCGGACTTACAGCGTTTCAATTCGTTGAGCGAATATAGGGAATTCTTGAGAACGCGCGCCCAGGAGGAAGTCTTCCCGTATCTGCATATGTGGAACCAGTTCAACGATCTGGTCGCCCAGCTCGAGCGCGATTATCCGACGCAGGAAGAGCCGCAGCCGGAGACTGCCCAGGATGACGATGCCGGCAAGCTGAAGGCCAGCCTTGAGGAGAATCCGGCCTACGAAGAAGCCATCGAGGTGGTCAGGAACTATTATTCGACCTTTTATGCGGACGACGAGACCGGCCGGAAGCTGCAGCAGAAATACATCGACGAACTTCTCCGCTCCAAATACCCGGTTCTGGCCTATCCGATCTTCCCGGAGCCGGCGTACTACTATCTCAGGAAATTCTCCGAGGAACTGATCGTTCCCGGTGCGAGCGATCTCCCGCAGGACAGCGTCAGCGTCTTCCAGGCCAACCCGGCCTTCGTGGAATCCTACCTCGCCGGCCTGAATACCGAAATGGCCCGCGAACTCCTCTGGCGGGAGTACCCGACGGACCAGCGCGGCTCCTACTTCCGCAAATTCTGGGATTCCGAGAGCAGCAAGGAGAGCATCCGCAACGATGACTTTTTCGACATCAAACCAATGCACACCTGGGAAGGCAAACTGGGCGGCAATATGGCCGAGGGCAAGACGGGCCTGATGATCTTTGCGCTCAAGGGCCGTCTGATGCGGCTATACCCGACCACCCGGATCTACCTGTGGCGTGCTATATATGATCAGAAAAAGCAGCAGCTGAAATATGATCCGGCCGCCAAGGAAGGCGACGGCATCCTGCGTCCCGTCATGGAGACCTTCTTGAATGAAGACACCCTGCTGGTCGGTTTCAAGACGGATTTCTACGACGTCCTGGGCAACCCGGCCCAGAATGACTACGGCTACTTCCTGGCCTTCCAGGAAGATGTCGAAGACCTGAATTTCACCATTGAGAAAGAAGATGACCTGGATCAGCCCGATGCCGGAAAGATTGCGGACCGGCTCAAGAACGATCCCACGATCTACGGCAAGCACCTTTCCCTGTTCCTCCAATAAACCGGAAATGCCATGACCCAAACGAATAAGCGATTGACTCCTGAAGAAGCCTATAACGAACTGCTGGGTAAAATCAGCAGCAATCAGCCCCTGGCGCTTTTCCCGCTCCGGCTGGAAACGCATTTCCGCGAAGGACGGTTCCCGGTCGCTCCGCTGCCCGGGGAGGATGTCACATCCGGAAGGGTGTCTACCGAGTACCGGCGGGAATTGTGCGTGCGGATTTTCCCGGACGAGATTTTCGTGAACTACGACAGGGAAGAAATGACCCGGAACGAGTACGAAGCGGGCCGCCGGTTCTGGATGCAATGGTTCATCGCCAGCGGCAGCAAGAAACGGGAATTTGAAGCCTGGCAGGTACTGTGCAGGAAATTCCCGATTGCACACGCCGCCTGGATCGCCCGGAAGACGCGCCTGAAGGATCTGCACCTGTACCGGGGTGACCAGGGCGGGAGCGAGGGCTCCCTGTTCTACCGCCGGCCCTATACGCGGCTTGCCCACGTGGACGAGGCTTGTGACGACATCTATGCCAACCTGGCGAAGATCGTCATGGACCAGAGCATGAAAAGAGATCCCCAGACCGGTGAGTACCTCAATGAGAAGGACCTGCGCGTGAGTCTCGGGAAGATCAAAGACGACATGCACAACATCGACCGCGACCTCGTCTCGTGCGAGTTCATCGTCGATTACCTGTACGATAAGATTGACTCGACCATCAAGTACCTGTCCAAACGCCTGCGGAATTATCGGTCCTTTTACGACCGGTATCCCGGCCTGTACGCTGACAACCGGCGGGTGATGGAAGTCTGGGACATGGACTACACCATTCTGAAGTCCATGCAGGAAGAAGTCCGGATTTTCCAGAAGAAACTCCGGGGGAAACGGATTTCCCTGGACGATCTCATCAACCGGTATCTGGACGACCCCAAGAACGACGTCTTCCCCAAGGTGAAACTGACGGAGGATAAGTCCTTCGCCCCGACCGTCGGCCTGCTCCCGGACCAGTTCCTGCTGATTGCGGAGCCGATGGACAAGTCCAAGGACAAGATCTACATTTTCAGCAATCCGGTCAACAAGTCCATCCGGCTGGTTCCGGACCCGGATACCCTGGCCGACAACGTGAAAGTGGAAATAGGCGGCGATATGAAAGTGAGCCGCGCCCTCCGCTGGATGACGGATTACGACCAGGCCTGGGCGGACGGCATGGCGATCACCCTTCCGCTGGAAAAGGACGACACGGCCTTCCGCTACCTGTACGTGCTGGGCGTCCGCAAGCCGGGTTCCGACGATCAGAAGGAACTGGAAAAACTCTTCAACGGACACAACTACCTGGGCGAGGGACTGGCTTTCATCGATAATGCTTCTCCGACCAACCTGGTGGACGGCGGTGCCGCCTCGGATGTGCTTTCCGAAGAGGACGAGATGCGGATCCGCTACGAAATCGAAGTGTGCGACAAGTATCTGTATGGTGCCAGGATGGATGCGGGCGAACTGGTCAAAGGCTTGAGAATCAATGGCCCTGACTGTTTGTATCGCGTTCCGGACGCCGATATTTCCAACCAGCTGAAGGCGCGGATTGCGGCACAGACCCTGTGGGGACGGATACAGAATAATCTCTCGGGCGAGAATCCGGAGTTCAGGAAGTTCTTCGATTTCGTCGGGCAGTTCGTGGAGAACTATGTTTTCGCGACCGGTCCGCTTCCGATGGTACGCATCGGCAACGTGCCTTACGGCTTCCTGCCGGTGACGGATCACGAGCGTGTCTTCGCGACAATGAAGTCCTCCGACGACGCGATGCTCCGTATCCTGTATGACACCCTGCTCGGTCTGGGCAATGAATGGAAACGGATCCGGGACGAGAAAGTCATTGCGGCGGATCGGATGAAGGGCGCTGAAGCGGAGAAGGATTTCCTGTCCATGATAGGGCAGACACCCCGTTCGGTTGAGGTTTATGATCGGAAACTGATGGATTCCCCGCTGTTGCCGGAGCGCGAGGCGCAGGCTGATAATGCCCTCCTGTACCTGAAAGAAGGGAAACTGTTCCGTTCCACCCCGGTACTGGAAGCCTGCCGGCTGTCCAACCTGGCGGAGTTGAAAACTTGCGTGCAGGAAGCCTGCAGGAAACTCGGTTGCGAGGCGGATGACGCCGAAGCGGAGCGGCTGGTCTGCGAATTCCTGGACCTGTTCACCTACCGGCTGGACGCCTGGTTCACCGGCATGGCCTGGTATCTCCATATGCATCCGGAAGAGGAAGGACGCATCCCCGAAACGCCCAAACCGGCCATCGGTGCCTACGGCTGGATATTCAATCTGACCGAAAATAAGAATGCGGCGGGGGAGAAAGACGAAGGTGAATTCGTCCTGGCACCGTCCCTGCAGCATGCGCTGACGGCCGCCGTCCTGCGGGCCGCTTACCTGAATACGCAGAAGGAATCAGGCGATCCGCATATGTGCATCAACCTCTCCTCGATGCGTTCCCGGGCGGCGTTGCGGATGATCCAGGGCCTGCAGGATGGAATGTCCACGGGTGCCGTGCTCGGCGCGGACCTGGAGCGTTACCTGCACGACGCCCATAAGATCTACGGGGACGAGATGGATGAGTTCATCTATCCGATGCGCAAACTCTTCCCGCTGACCCTGGACATCCAGGCCGAGAATACGGAAAAAGACCGGATCCAGGCTGCCAACTATACGATGCAGGTCATCAATGGCGAGGCTCTGCTGAATACCTTCCTGACGGAATGGCATTATGACGGACGTCTCGCCGACTGGCTCTTGGATAACGCACCGCGCCTGGACTGGTACAAAGCCCTGAAGGAGGCCGGTGTCCCCATTGAGGAAAAAGGCCATACACTGTTCCTGCAGATTGAGCGGATGTACGATTCGTACGATGCCCTCAACGACCTGCTGCTGGCCGAAGGCGTGCACCGCCTGGTGATGAACGATGCGGCTTCCTTCGAGGCCATCGCCAAATTCATGGCCAAGGGCTCGGGCAACCTTCCGGATCCCGCAATCCTCCGGACTCCGATGGATTATCACGCGGTCGCCCACAAGACTGGCGTCGCCATTCCCGTCGAGGCCCGGGGTGCAGGCTATATGGGCAAAGCGGAACCCGGACTGAATGCCTGGGTCGAATCGCTGATCGGCGGGATGGACCGCATCTGGTTCGATGTGACCTACTGCCCGCAGCCGGGCGCTGCGTCGCGGACCTGGCCGGAAACCCTTCAGTCGCTGGATGTCCAACCGCTTGAATATCTGTATCTTTCCGGAAACGAACATGCTTTCCATTCCTTGTTGGAGTATCGTTGGCGGTGCCGGGAAGGCATCCTGGACGGCTCCGTGCAGATACGTACCGGAAATCCGGCGGAGAATGCCCCCGGAGAGGCGTCATTCCGCGTGGATGGATTCCGTTTCTCCCTCTATGAAGATTCCCTCCGCATCGAAGCCCTGCGGGGTCTGCTGGCCCGTTCCCGGGCGATGACGGTCTCGGATTGGGATCCGGCCATCGTCTCCGACGCCGAAATCGCGAGCTGCCAGGATGTAGAAGAACTCCGCGACCGTTTCCTGGACCTGTATGCCGGCTGCAACAACCTGCGCCGGGACATGGTCGGGTTCTATCGTTCCTACAATCCGGAAGCGGGGCTGGAGGACAAGGATATCGCCCAGGCACTGTCCTATCTGTCCGCCTGCATCAGCACCGGCCTGGCCGAGGCGGCTGCCATCTATCCGACCCGGCTCAGCCTCAGCGGGGTGGACAAGATTCTCCAAAGGGTCCGGTATGACGAAGTACTGGCCTGCCAGAAAGAGTTCATGGACCACTTCCAGCGGACGCTGGACGCCCTGGCGGTCCGGATTGAAGAGGCTGGTGCCACGGCCGGCACCTCCGCCGATTCGTTGGATTCCGTGAAGAACTACTGTGCCGCCATCAAGAAACTGACCCAGAACTCCTTCGTGGTCGTCCCGCGCTTCTGTCCGGCTCCCTTGCTGAGCGATAGGCTGCGGGGATTCTTCGAGAGAAGCATCCGCAGCACGTCCGGCTACTATGGCGTGACAGATGAGGACATCATCAACTGGGGCGATGAAGTCGGCGCTGTCCATCCGGGCATGCACCTGTGGAACCAGATCCTGATGTTCCAGCAGCTTTCCGGTGAATTGACGATCGAGGATGAGCAGGCCGTCATCCTGCAGAAGCGTCCGGACGATTCGCATCCGAATATCTGGATGGGCGCGCCGACGCGGGAGGATCTCCTGACCGATGCCGACTCCCTGCTTTTGTACGGCCGGAAACGGATCGGACGCCTGACACCGGAAACCCTGTATGCCGGCATCATCTTCGACGCCTGGGCCGAGTACATTCCTTGCGCCCAGCATACGGCCGGCATGGTCTTCCGTTGCGATCAGCCGGATGCGGAGGCTCCGCAGACGGTCCTTCTGGTAGAATTCCCGGAACTGAACAACCGGACGCATCTGCACTGGGATCTCGAACATGTCCAGAACGTCCTGGATTCCACGCGCTTCCAGATCCAGAACCGGGCCGTCGACCCCGACATGATCTACAACGACCCGAAACTCTCACATATCTTCCCGCTCCTGTCCGACGCCATCCTGTCCCTGCCGGACATCGGCTTCATCTACACTTCCGGCCTTGTGCCGGAGAAGATCCGGGAAAGACTCCGCAAAGCCGTCTGGGAAGGCATCTTCGACTATATGCCGGGCGGACAGATCCTGAAAGAGTTCCTTAACAACACCAGCTACCATGACCTCCAGTAAAAAATCCCACCCCATTCCCAACAGTGCCGCTGCCATCTCTGAGATAGCCAAACGCGGCGAATGGGACGCCCGCCTGGTGACCCGTTATGAAGGCAGGGCCCGCAAGAAGGATTATGCCCAGGCACTTTCCTTCGAAGCCCACGATCCGATGTGGCTGCTGACCCGTCAGTGGCAGTTCGGTCGTTTCCAGGGGAATGATTGTGGCACGATGGTATCGAGCCGGATCCGCCTGCAGTCCCGGTCCGTGGACGGCATTTGCCCCGGGCAGGATAGGGATCTGGTACAGCGAGTTGCGAGTAACGAACCCTGGGAACCCTATGTGGAAGCCATTCCGGCCCGGCGCACGTTGTCCGTCCGGGTCGAATCCGCCATGCGTCTCAAAAAGATGCTGGTCGGATACCGCGCGGCCGTGGACAAACTGATGAATCTATATCCGCTTCAGGCGGAGACGCTGCATGAAGAGGGGGACGTAATCGGCGAACTGGCCGACTCCGTCAATGCCAAGCGGACCCGCTTTCTCGAAGTGTACGCAGGCCGGATTTTCGACGGGGTCAAAGCCTATGAGGATCCCCGTCTGACCGAGCATCTGGCAACCTGCATGAGCCAGTTCTGGGCAAATAACTTTGTGAAGAAATATCGCGAGTGGTTCCAGAAAATGTATGAGCCGGATCAGACGGCCGGTTCTTATTGGAACAAGGAGAAGGTTGCCTATGATTTCTCGCTGACGGCGGCAAATCGTTTGTATTCAGCGGAGAACTATGCTTCCGGCAAGATCGGGTGGTACACTTTCGATGTTGCGGAAGGGGCCGAAAGGCTGTCCCCGGACCGGATCGAGACGGAAGGTTTCATCCCGGTCAAGGCCACTTTCCCGTCCGCCCCTGCCCGCCGCCTGTGGGAATACGAGGACCGGAAGGTCCGCTTCGGGAACCTTTCCAACGACGACGTTTCCCAGTTGGCGAGCGCCGTGATGATGGAATATGTCTCGATGTACAGCAACGACTGGATGATCGTTCCCGTTGAAATCAAGCCCGGCACGGTCGCCAACGTCGAATTCATCGAGGTAACCGACTGCTTCGGAACGAAGAGGACCATCCGGCAATCGGCGGAGGCCCACGATGAATCCTACAGCCAGGTCGACAATTCTGTCCCGTTCTCCGATCGCTGGAGCCTGTTCGGCAGCACCCGCGCCGATGCCTATGACAAACTGGATTTCCGCTCGTCCCGAGGCCTGCTCTTCCCGGCGTCCCTGCTCCGGATCGAAGAGAGCGAACCGATGGAACAGGTCCAGTTCATGCGGGACGAAATGGCCAACATGGTGTGGGGTGTCGAAGAGCGCATCGATGATCAGTGCGGCGGTTCGATTGATGGCAAAACCTTGTCCGACAAGGTGTTGGATATCATCGACAGCGAGAAGGGCGACAAGGTCGAGCCGGATGAGGCTGCGGAATTCACTTACCTGGTCCAGAACCGGGTTCCGGTCCACTGGATTCCGTTCATTCCGGAACCGGCCTCCGGCCCGATGGGACGCGAGATGCGTCTCCGCCGCGGCCGCATGCCGCTTTATTTCCAGGATGATTTCCGCTGGGTCCGTCCGAATACCTCCATCCTCGGCATCGAACGGGAGGGCAAGGCCGTCAAGCCTTACTATCTCAATGAAGAAGAAGTCCTCGGTTATGGCACGCAGGTGACCCTGACCGCCCAGCGTACCCGCTGGATGGGCGGACAATCCTACCTGTGGCGGGGCTATGCCAAGAAGATGTCCGGTTACCAGGCTAACAGCGGCCTGATGTTCGATGAACTCCGTGCCATTGACAAGGGACCGCAGACCCTGACGGCAACCGACCAGGAAGAAGAAAGCACCGAATGACAAAGGGCATCCATATCTGGAGTACGGCGCCCGGTGAGAAAAAACGGGGCGGAAATCCGTATGCGCCGGCCTATTTCGAATTGGTATGCCTGGCGCTTTCGGCCCTGATGTGGCGGAAACTGAACGGCCCCATCAAGTTCTATACGGATACGGAGGCCTTCACCTGGTTCCAACTCCATGATTTGCTGGATATCTGGGATGGCGGTGTCGATACCGAGGCATTGGATTCGATCCCCCGTTCCATCAATCAGGAGATCTTCTGGGCCGGATCCAAGTTGTTCGCCCTCCGGGCGGAAACCGCGCCGGTGGCCATGGTGGATACCGATCTGATTATCTGGAAACCGCTGGAGGATCTGTTGGACGGTCCCTTGACGGTATTGCACCGGGAAGAGATCATCGACTGCTATATTCCGATGGAATACCTGAAGAAACGCCCCGGTTACCAATTCGACCCCCAGTGGGACTGGACGGTCAAGCCTTGTAACACGGCCTTTGCGTATTTTGGGGACGATGCCTTTAAAAAGCAATATGTGGACAAGGCCATTGACTTTATGACGGACAATTCTGTCTATCCCATGGAGATGGTTTCCCAGATGGTTTTCGCCGAGCAGCGGCTGCTGGCGATGGAAGCCCGGAAGGAAAGCATCCGGATCAATGCCCTCATCAAGGATCCTTTCGAGGAGGACAATACCCTTTTCACGCATCTATGGGGGGCCAAGCAAATTGCCCGCTCCAACCCTGAACAATGCGAAATCCTGGTCCGGGCGATGATGAACAAGATCCGGGAAGAGAATGTTGTCATCTATAACAAACTCTTGAAACTGGCATAAAGGTGGTTTATTGACAGGGGATTGTTGATAACTTTTTTTGTGGCGGGAGGCATTTTTCTTTAACTTTGTCAGTCAAATAAAAGTCCCTCCGCTATGTCCTTTATCGATGAAAGAATCGCACTGGAAGGCTTGACTTTTGACGACGTACTCCTGATTCCGGCGTACTCCGAAGTCCTGCCGCGGGAAGTCTGCCTGCAGACCCGTTTCTCCCGCAACATCACCCTGAACATCCCGATCGTGTCCGCCGCCATGGACACCGTCACCGAAGCGCCGATGGCCATCGCCCTGGCAAGGGAAGGAGGCATCGGCGTGATTCATAAAAATATGAGCATCTCCGCGCAGGCCGCCGAGGTCCGCAAGGTGAAGCGCTCCGAGAACGGGATGATCAGCGACCCCGTGACGATCAACCAGGACCAGACGGTGGGCGACGCCCTCAACTTGATGCGCGAATTCCACATCGGCGGCATCCCCGTGACGGACGGCGAGCGGCATCTCGTGGGCATCGTGACCAACCGCGACGTACGCTTCCAGGAGGACCGGAGCGTGCTGGTGCGCGACGTGATGACCGCCGACGGGCTCGTCACCATCCCCGACACCCGCACGGACCGCGAATATGTCAAGTCCATCCTCCAGCAATACAAAGTCGAGAAACTCCCCGTCGTGGATGCCAAGGGCCACATCGTGGGCCTGATTACCTACAAGGACCTCATCAAGGAGCGCCTGCACCCGGAGGCCTGCAAGGACGAGCGGGGCCGCCTGCGCGTGGCGGCCGGCATCGGCATCACCGGAGATGCCCTCGACCGCGTGGCCGCACTCTACGCCGAGGGCGTGGATGCGGTGGTGCTGGACTGCGCCCACGGCCACAGCCGGGGCGTGATCGAGCTGTTGAAGCGGATCAAGTCCGCCTACCCGTCACTCGACACCGTGGCGGGCAACATCGCCACGGAGGAGGCCGCCCGCGACCTGGTGAAGGCCGGTGCGGACGGCGTGAAAGTGGGCATCGGTCCCGGCTCGATCTGCACCACGCGCATCGTCGCGGGCGTGGGCGTGCCCCAGCTCAGCGCCATCTTCAATGCCGCCCAGGCCCTCAAGGGCACGGACGTGACCCTGATCGCCGACGGCGGCCTGCGCTACTCCGGCGACGTCGTCAAGGCCCTCGCGGCCGGCGGCGACTGCGTGATGTGCGGTTCGATGTTCGCCGGCACGGAGGAGTCCCCGGGCGAGACCATCATCTACAGCGGCCGCAAGTTCAAGGCTTACCGCGGAATGGGTTCCATCGACGCGATGGCGGCCGGCTCCAAGGACCGCTACTTCCAGGACGACAAGACCGAGCTCAAGAAGCTCGTCCCGGAAGGAATCGTCGGGCGCGTGCCCTACAAGGGGACGCTTTCCGAGACGGTCTATCAGCTCGTCGGCGGCCTGCGCTCCGGCATGGGCTACTGCGGCGCCCGCGATCTGCAGGCCCTCAAACAGGCAAAATTCACGCGCGTGACCGCCAGCGGCATGGCGGAGAGCCACCCGCACGACATCACCATCACCAAGGAGACCCCCAACTATTCCCGCGGTGAATAAGATCCTGATTCTCGACTTCGGCTCCCAGGTGACCCAGTTGATCGGCCGCCGCCTCCGGGAGCTGAATGTCTATTGCGAGATCTTTCCGTATAACAAAATTCCGCCCCTGGACGAGTCCGTGCGGGGGGTGATCCTGTCGGGCAGCCCCTGCTCGGTGCGGGATGCAAACGCCCCGCAGGTGGACCTGGGTCTTTTCAAGGGCCGCCTGCCCCTGCTGGGCATCTGCTACGGCGCCCAGTACCTGGCCCACCACTGCGGCGGGCAGGTCGAAGGGTCCGCGGCCCGCGAATACGGCCGCGCCATCCTCCACGTCGTCCGGCCGGACTCCCCGTTGATGCGCGGCGTCAGCCCGCATTCCCAGGTCTGGATGTCCCACGGGGACACGATCTCCCGGCTGCCTGCGGGCGCCGAGGTGATCGCCTCCACGCAAGACGTGCCCAACGCCGCATTCCAGTTCGCCGGTGAGCAGACCTGGGCGGTGCAGTTCCACCCGGAAGTGTTCCACACGGACGAGGGGAGCAGGATCCTTTCCAATTTCGCCCTGGATATCTGCGGGCTGAGCGGCGACTGGACGCCGGCCTCTTTCGTCGAATCCACGGTGGCCGACCTGCGCGCCCGCCTGGGAAATGACAAGGTCATCCTGGGCCTGAGCGGCGGGGTGGACTCCACCGTGGCGGGTGTGCTGCTGGACAGGGCCATCGGACACAACCTGACTTGCATTTTCGTCAACAACGGCCTGTTGCGCAAGAACGAATACGAGACCGTGCTCGCTTCCTACCGCGACATGGGCCTCAATGTGATCGGCGCCGACGCCTCGAAGGAGTTCCTCGCGGCCCTGTCCGGCGTCACGGAGCCCGAGGCCAAGCGCAAGGTCATCGGCCGGCTCTTCATCGAGACCTTCGACCGCTATGCCCGCGGGATCGAAGGCGCCCGCTGGCTGGCCCAGGGCACCATTTACCCCGACGTGATCGAGTCCGCCGGCATTCCGGGCATCGCCTCGAAGATCAAGAGCCACCACAACGTGGGCGGTCTGCCCGAGCAGATGAAACTGCAGATCGTCGAGCCGCTCCGGATGCTCTTCAAGGACGAGGTGCGCCGGGTCGGCCGGGCCCTCGGGATCAAGGAGGAACTCATCGGGCGGCATCCTTTCCCGGGTCCGTCCCTGGCGGTCCGCATCCTGGGCGAGGTCACCGAGGAGAAACTCGGCATCCTGCGCGAGGCCGATGACATCTTTATCCGCGGCCTGCTCGCTTACGATTGCCGGGAAATGGGATACCCTTCCGCATCGGATCCGCGGGTGATGGCGGAGCGCCTCTACGATGCCATCTGGCAGGCGGGGGTGGTGCTGCTGCCGGTGCGGAGCGTGGGCGTGATGGGGGACGAGCGGACCTATGAATATCCGGTCGCCCTGCGCGCCGTCGTATCCACCGATGCGATGACGGCCGACTGGTTCCGCTTCCCCTATGATTTCCTCGCGGATGTCAGCAGCGAGATCATCAACAAGGTGCGGGGGGTGAACCGCGTGGTCTATGACATTTCGTCCAAACCCCCGGCAACGATTGAATGGGAATAACATTTAATTCAAGATAGTATGACAACAGGTAACGTCCGCCCCGCGAATATGGAGCGCATCACCACGCCCGAACTGGCCCGGGTATTCATCGAAGAACAAATCACGCTGCTGCGCGAGCAGATCGGCGACAAGAAGGTGCTGCTGGCCCTGTCGGGCGGCGTGGACTCTTCCGTGGTCGCGGCGTTGCTGATCAAAGCCGTGGGGAAGCAGCTGGTCTCCGTGCACGTCAACCACGGTCTGCTGCGCAAGGGTGAGCCCGAGCAGGTGGTCCGCGTGTTCCGCGACGAGCTCGACGCCAACCTGATCTACGTGGATGCCGTGGACCGTTTCCTCGACAAGCTCGCCGGCGTGGCCGATCCCGAGCAGAAAAGGAAAATCATCGGCGCGGAATTCATCCGCGTGTTCGAGGAGGAGGCCCGCAAGCTCGAGGGCATCAGTTTCCTGGCCCAGGGGACGATTTATCCCGATATCATCGAGTCCGGCCCCGTGAAGTCGCACCACAATGTGGGCGGCCTGCCGGACGATCTCCAGTTCGAGCTCGTGGAGCCCATCAAGCTGCTCTTCAAGGACGAGGTCCGCGTGGTCGGCAAGGCCCTGGGCCTGCCTGACAACATGGTCTTCCGCCAGCCGTTCCCCGGCCCCGGACTGGGTGTCCGCTGCACGGGCGCCATCACGCGCGACCGGCTGGAGGCCCTGCGCGAGAGCGATGCCATCCTGCGCGAGGAGTTCGCCAAGAACGGCCTGGAGGGCAAGGTGTGGCAGTATTTCACGGTGGTCCCCGACTACAAGTCGACGGGTGTCAAGGAAGGCAAGCGCAGCTGGGACTGGCCGGTGATCATCCGTGCCGTGAACACCCGCGACGCCATGACCGCCACCATCGAGGAGATCCCCTATGCGCTGCTGCATCATATCACCAAGCGCATCATCACGGAAGTCCCGGGCGTGAACCGCGTGCTGTACGACCTCACGCCGAAGCCGACCGGAACCATCGAATGGGAATAATCACTTTTAATCACACATAGCAATGGCTAAAGTACAGAACGACCAGGCAATTTATGACGCCCGTCCGCTTGGCGCGGGTAAAATGACCGTCCTCGGCCTCCAGCATCTCTTCGCGATGTTCGGGGCCACCGTCCTCGTTCCGGTGATTACCGGACTTTCCGTTTCCGCGACCCTGCTTTTTGCAGGCATCGGCACGCTGCTCTTCCACCTGCTCACCAAGATGAAGGTCCCCGCCTTCCTCGGCTCTTCCTTCGCCTTCCTGGGCGGATATGCGGCCGTGACGCAGATGGGTGCTGAGAAGGGGCTTGATCTTGCCGCTTCGCTGCCGTATGCGTGCATCGGCGTATTCTTCGCCGCCCTGATGTACTTCGTGCTGGCGGGCCTGTTCGCGGCCTTCGGTGCCAAGAAGGTGCTCCGTTTCTTCCCGCCCATCGTGACCGGTCCGATCATCATCGCCATCGGTCTGACCCTGTCCGGTTCCGCCATCCAGAACTGCAGCCAGAACTGGTGGATCGCCCTCGTGGCCGTGCTGATCGTGGTGGTCTGCAACATCTGGGGCAAGGGGATGATCAAGATCGTCCCGATCCTGCTGGGTGTGCTGGGTTCCTACATCGTGGCCGCCTGCTTCGGTCAGGTGGATTTCACGCAGGTGAAGGAAGCCGCCTGGGTCGGCCTGCCGTTCTCCTGGAACAATACCGCTTTTGCGGTGTTCAAGAATCCCGACTGGGGTCTGGTGGTGGCCGCCATCATCGCCATCCTGCCGATTTCGCTCGCGACGATGGTGGAGCACATCGGCGATATGTGCGCCATCTCCTCGACGACGGGGATCAACTACCTCGAGGATCCGGGTCTGCACCGCACCCTGATGGGTGACGGTCTCGCCACCGCCGTGGCTTCCCTGTTCGGCGCTCCCGCCAACACGACCTACGGTGAGAATACCGGCGTGCTCAACATCACCAAGGTGTTCGATCCGCGCGTGATCCGCATCGCCGCCTGCTTTGCCATCCTGCTGGCTTTCTGCCCGAAGTTCGCTGCGCTCATCGGAGTGATGCCGGCTGCGACCATCGGCGGTGTGTCGCTGGTCCTCTATGGTATGATTTCCGCGGTCGGTGTGCGTAATGTCGTCGAGAATCAGGTGGACTTCACTTCTTCTCGCAATCTGATCATCGCTGCCCTCATCCTGGTGCTGGCCATCGGTATCAAGTACGGTGCGAACGATTCGATCGATCTTGGCTTTACTTCGCTGAGCGGTCTGGCCGTGGCGGCGCTCGTGGGTATTATCCTGAATGCCGTGCTGCCGGGTAATGATTATGAGTTCGGCAAGGGGAAGCCGGGTGATGTGTCCGTGAATTTTGGTCCGCGCTTGGAGCAGGAGCCCAAGAAGGACTAAGTTTTTTGGGCTACGGCCGGACAGAGCGATCCCCCGGAAGCAGAAATGAACCCTGTCGGGAAATGCTTCCGGGGGATCGTCTGTCCCGGCCTTGGTCCTACTGATCGTCGTATCCGGGCGGGAAGACCGGCCTCCGGCGAAGGCTCAGCCGCAGCAGGACCCGTTCCGCCGGGTCCGGTCCCCGCTTGCGGGGAGCGAGGATGGACGCCGAGACGGAGGCGCGGTCTTCCCGCTCCGGTTATTTGGAGAGGCGGGTGAGGACCCAGTCGGCCCGGATTTTGTCGATGATGGCGGTGACGATGGCGTAGGCGGGGCTCTGTCTGGTGTAGACCGCCGGGACGGCGAAGGCGACGCGGCCCTGGCGCTTGAGCTTTGCCGCGGTAGCCTTTTTGCGCTCGTTCTGCGGATCATAGACCGCGATCGAGTGGCCGCCGAACATCCCCACGATCTTCATGCAGGGCACGTCGGTGTCCCCGTCGCCGAAATAGATCATGTGCGAGAAGGGGATGCGCTTCTTGTCCTCGGCCATCGAGGCGTTGACCTGCTTGTTGTCGCGGGCGCTGAAGATGCCCTTGCTGATCTTGAAGAGGAACTGTGTCTTGGCGGTGTAGTCCACGGCGATGCCCGGCCACTGGGCCTCGCCTTTCTCATCGTAGATGAAGGTGCCGGCGAAGATGTGCTTGAACTCCTTGGCGATGGGGCTGCCTTCGATGATCTCCTTCAGGCCCGAGGAATTGATGTAGTGCTCGATGCGCACGCCGTGCGCGCGGCCGTACTCGTTGATGAGCCGGAACCAGTCCCGGACTCCTTCGAAGAGCTGGATGTCCTTGCCGAAACGGCGGAAATCTTCGCGGCGCAGGGTGATGGCGTTGCGCTTCGCCTCGTCGAACATCAGTTTCATATAGGAAAGGACGTTGGACGCGTCCTGGCCGATGGCGATGTTGTCCGAGGCACGCCAGAATTCGTCGGCCGTCTTGCCGACGGCCTGGATGAAGCCGAATTCCTGCATATTGCCCGGCGAGAGGGTGCCGTCATAATCGTATATCAGTGCGACGAGGGGTTTCTTCTGGCTCATAGTTCACCACATATATTGACATTTCGCCCCAAATATCGGAATTATTCGCCACATACGCACGCGATGCGTTGCAAAAAAACCGGTACTGCCGTACTTTTGAGAATTCTTTTGAACATTATTCACACAAGACATGGAAAAATATCCGCACTACCTGGAGCGTCTGCAGAACGCCACCCGCAAGTACTGGGACAAGGCCGCCCTCAACAGCATCGGCGGCGAGTCCTTCACCTATGGCCAGATGGCCACCCAGATTGAAAAATTCCACCTCGTCTTCGACAAGATGGGGGTCAAGCCCGGCAGCAAGATCGCCCTCTGGGCCCGCAACGGCGCCCGCTGGGGTATGGCTTACCTGGCCGTCAATACCTACCAGACCGTCATCGTCCCGCTGCTCGCCGACTTCACGGCCGAAAGCGCCTCCTTCCTGGTGAACCACTCCGAGAGCATCGCCCTCTTCACCAATGAGGACAAGTTCAAGCAGATGGACATCAATTCGATGCCGGCCCTAAAGATGGTCGTCGACGTGGATACCTGGAAGGTGCTCTGGTCCGCCTCCGAGGAGCTCACCGCCATCTACAACCAGATGGACGCCCTCTTCGCGGAGAAGTGGCCCAACGGCTACGGCCCGGACGACGTCGTCTTCCCGACCGACAACTGGGACGAACTCTCCACCATCAACTACACCTCCGGCTCCACCGGCGATCCGAAGGGCGTGATGCTGACCTACCGCAACTTCAGCGCGACGGTCGACTACAGCCAGCGCAATGTCCCTGCCGGCGACAAGATGGTTTCGATGCTTCCGATGGCCCATATGTACGGCCTGGTGATCGAGTTCATCTACCCGCTCTGCAACGGCACCGCCATCTACTGGCTCGGCAAGGCGCCGACCCCGGCCACCCTGCTCAAGGCCTTCGCCGACGTCAAGCCCTACCTGCTCATCACCGTCCCCCTCGTGATGGAGAAGATCTACAAGTCCAAGATCAAGCCGACCCTGGACAAGCCCGCCGTCAAGTTCCTGCTCAAGGTCCCCGGGCTCAACCAGATCATCTACAAGAAGGTCAAGGACGGTCTCGTTGCGGCTTTCGGCGGCAACGTCCAGGAGTTCATCATGGGCGGCGCCCCCCTCAACCCCGAAGTCGAGCGCATCTTCCGGAAGATCAAATTCCCGTACCTGGTGGGTTACGGCATGACCGAGGCCTGCCCGCTGCTGGCCTATGAGCACTGGACCAAGTTCGTCCCGGGCTCCTGCGGCAAGGCCGTGGACTGCGCCACCGTCCGCATTGACTCTGAGGATCCCCAGCATATCGCCGGCGAGATCCAGGCCAAAGGCGAGAACATCACCATCGGATACTTCAAGAACCCGGAGGCTTCCGCCAACGCTTTCACCGACGACGGATTCCTGCGCACCGGCGACCTGGGCATTATGGACAAGGACGGCAACATCTTCATCAAGGGCCGCTCCAAGAGCATGATCCTGACCGCCAACGGCCAGAACGTCTATCCGGAGGAGCTCGAGTCCATCGTCAACAACCAGCCCTGCGTGGCCGAGTCCGTGGTCGTGGACCGCGCCGGCAAGATCGTGGCGCTGGTCTATCTCGACAAGGATGCCATCAAGGCCGCGGGCCTGGACGACGAGGCCGTCTCCGATCTGCCCGAGCGCATCCGCGTCGGCGCCAACCGCCAACTCCCTGCCTACAGCAAGATCACCAAGGTCGAGCCCGTGCTCGTGCCCTTCGAGAAGACTCCGAAAATGAGCATCAAGCGCTTCCTGTACAAATAATCCTGACAAATTGTCACTGGAACGCCATTTGAAACAAATCCGGGTGCAACGCTTTGTTGCACCCTTTTTCTTTCGTTTATTGTCTGCCGGCTGTGCTGCGTGCAAAACCGTAGCCGCCCGTGGCTCGTGAACGGGATGACAAGAATTAAAATAAAAAGATAAAGAATATGGCTACTAAAACGCTTTCGGGTAAAATCGGTGTGACCACCGAAAACATCTTCCCGGTCATCAAGCAATTCCTCTATTCAGACCACGAAATCTTCCTCCGCGAACTCGTCGCCAACGCCGTCGACGCCACGCGCAAACTCCAGGCCCTCGCCTCCAGCGGCGACTTCAAAGCCGAACTCGGCGAACTGAAAGTCACCATCGAACTCGACGAAGACCAGAAGGTCCTCCGCATCTCCGACCGCGGCATCGGCATGACCGAAGACGAAGTGGACCGCTACATCAACCAGATCGCCTTCTCCTCCGCCGGCGAATTCCTCGAGAAATACAAAGACCAGATGGGCTCCATCATCGGCCACTTCGGCCTGGGCTTCTACTCCGCCTTCATGGTGAGCAAGAAAGTCACCATCGACTCGCTGAGCTGGCAGGAAGGCGCCAAGCCCGTCTTTTGGTCCTGCGACGGCTCCCCGGAATTCACGATGGAAGAAGGCACGCGCACGGACCGCGGCACCACCGTCACCCTCTACCTCGACGACGACTCCACGGAATTCGCCTCCAAGGGCCGCATCAGCCAGTTGCTCGGCAAATACTGTAAGTTCATGCCCCTCCCCGTGGTCTTCGGCAAGAAGACCGAATGGAAGGACGGCAAGAGCGTCGAGACCGACGAGGACAAGGTCATCAACGACATCGAGCCCATCTGGACCAAGACCCCGTCCGAACTCAAGGACGAGGACTACCTCAAGTTCTACCGCGCCCTCTACCCGATGGAGGAAGATCCGATGTTCTGGATCCACCTCAATGTCGATTATCCCTTCACCCTCACCGGTGTGCTCTATTTCCCGAAGATCAAGGAGCGGATGGCCATCGACAAGAACAAGATCCAGCTCTATTGCAACCAGATGTTCGTCACCGACCACGTGGACAATATCGTCCCGGACTTCCTGACCCTGCTGCACGGCGTGATCGACTCCCCGGACATCCCGCTCAACGTCTCCCGCAGCTATCTCCAGAGCGACGCTAACGTCGAGAAGATCAGCACCTACATCACCAAGAAGGTGGCCGACCGCCTGGAGGAGATTTTCAAGGAGCAGCGCGAGCAGTATGAGCAGAAGTGGGACAACATCAAGCTCTTCATCGAGTACGGCATGCTCACCGACGAGAAGTTCTGCGAGCGCGCCCTGGGCTTCGCCCTGCTCAAGAATACTGACGGCAAGTATTTCAGCCTGCCCGACTACCGCACGGCCATCGAGCCGGTCCAGACCGACAAGGACCAGAATGTGGTCTATCTCTATGCCACCAAGCCGGTCGAGCAGTACAGCTGGATCGAGGGGGCCAAGAACCAGGGCTACGACGTCCTGCTGATGGATTGCGAGCTGGACAGCCACTTCGTGGGGCTGCTGGAGAGCAAGGTCGAGAAGACGCGTTTCGCCCGCGTGGACAGTGATTCCGTGGACAACCTGATTCCCAAGGAGGATAAGGTGAAGCCGCAGATGTCGGACGAGGACAAGAAGACGCTCGAGGATCTCTTCAAGGCGGTTCTTCCGGAGGGCAACGACTATTTGGTCGAGGCGCAGAATCTGGGCGAGACCGCGGCGCCGGTGCTCATTACGCAGAGCGAGTTTATGCGGCGGTATCGGGAGATGAGCGTATTGAGCGGGGGGATGAATTACTATGGTTCCCTGCCGGAGGCGTACAATATTCTCGTGAATATGGAGAATCCGCTGATTGCGAAGATCTGGGGTGGCAAGAAGGAGGCGGGGGAGACGGCTCCTGCGGATTTTGCGAAGGAGAATGAGTTGCTGCGGCAGGTGGTGGATTTGGCGTTGCTGGGGAACGGTATGCTCAAAGGCAAGGCGCTTGCCGACTTCATTTCCCGCAGCCAGAAACTGTTACAGTAGGGTACGGCCGGACAGAGCGATCCCCCGGAAGCAGAAATGAACCCTATCGGGAAATGCTTCCGGGGGATCGCTCTGTCCGGCCTCATCCCGGAAGCAGAAATGAACCCTGTCGGGAAATGCTTCCGGGGGATCGTCTGTCCCGGCCTCAGCCCGGCCGTTATTGTTTGGTGAATTTGGCGGTCCAGCCGCCGCCGGGGGCCATGTCGATGTCCAGGGTGTGCCGGGCGGGGGAGACGCTGAGGGTGCGGGTCTCACGGACATAATCGCGGGCGGCGCGGTGGGCGTTCGGCCCGTCGCGGAAGATTTCCACCTGCCAGGTCCCCTCGGAGAGGAACGCCCCCAGGTCCAGGGTCAGGGTGCGCGCATCCCAGTCGGTCATCGCGCCCACATACCAGTCGGCGCCCTTGCGGCGGGCGATGGCGGCATAGTCGCCGACCCGACCGTCCAGGGCCACGGTCTCATCCCAGACCGTCGGCACGGCGGCCATCCATTGCAGGCACTCCGGCTCGGCGAGGTAGTTGGAAGGGGAGTCGCAGAGCATCGTCAGCGGGGCCTCGAAGATGACGTATTCCGCCAGCTGGCGGCAGCGGGTGCCCTGGCTCATGGGCTCGGTGTTGACGGGGCGGTAGTTGGCGCGGGTGGCGTTGCGCATCGCGCCCTGGGTGTAGTCCAGCGGCCCGGCGAACATCCGCAGGAAGGGGATCTGCACGTCGTAGGTGACCTGGTCCACGGTCGGCTGGGCCCATTTCATCTGCTCGAGCCCCGCCACGCCCTCGTGGTTGACCACATTGGGGTAGGGACGCTGCAGGCCGCTGGGCTTGAAAGCGCCGTGGAAGTCCACCAGCAGGTGGTAGCGGGCGGCCGTCTCGGCCACGTGGGTGTAGAAGTCCACCATCATCTGGTCGTCACGGTTCATGAAGTCCACCTTGAAGCCCTTGACCCCCATCTCGGAGAAATGCTTGCAGATGCCCTCCACGTCGCGGTTCATCGCCCAGTAGCCGGCCCAGAGGATGATCCCGACCCCGCGTGCCCCGGCATAGCGGACGATGCCGGGGAGGTCGATCTCCGGGACCACCTGGAAGAGGTCGGCCTGCCGGTTGACGGCCCAGCCCTCGTCCAGGATTACGTATTCAATGCCGTGCGCGGCGGCGAAGTCGATGTAATACTGATAGGTGCGGGTATTGATCCCGGCAGGGAAGTCCACCCCGTAGAGGTTCCAGTCGTTCCACCAGTCCCAGGCTACCTTGCCGGGCTTGATCCAGCTCCAGTCCACGTCGGCGGCGGGGCGGCTCAGGACATAGACCAGGTCGCTGTCCAGCAGCCGGCGGTCTTCCGTGGCCACGGCGACGATCCGCCAGGGCAGGGCCGCGCCGGCCTTCTGGGCTGCGATGTAGTCCTCCGTGGTCCGGACGATGCCCTGCAGCATATTGTGACCGCCCTGCTCGATGCGTTTGGGGTAGGGGGCGAAGAGACCCGAGAGGGCCGTGCCGCCTTCGTGCCGCAGGTACATCCCCGGGTAGTCCAGCAGGTCGGATTCGGTGATGTTGACCCGCCAGCCGTTGTCCAGCTTGAATGACACGGGCAGGAAGGCCTTCTGCCCTTGTTTCCACGCGCTCAGCGGGTGGATGTCATAGTAGGCCTCGAAGCCGTTGAGGAAGGGATCGCGCGGGGAATCGGGCTTGACATAGGGAACCGTGACTTCGACGTCCTGGGCGAAGCGGAACTCGGCCTGCTCGTCGCGGACGAGGAAGTCCTGCTTCGCGCGGGAGACGAAGCGCCAGGCGGCCCCGGCGTCATAGGCGCGGAAGACCACGTTGAAGGTTTTATATCTGAGCGTCAGTTCGTTATAGTTGTTCCGCACTTCGGCGCGCTTGTAAACGGGGGTGGCGATGCGCTCGTCGATGGAGGTCCGGAGCGCCTTCTCGAAACGGACGGACCCGTCGTAGACACTGCCGTCGCCCAGCTGCAGGCTGAGGGTCGAGGGCTCCAGGACCGCCACCCCGTCATAGCTGAGGGCATAACGGATCTGCTCTCCGGCATCTACCTCCACGCAGAGGCGGCCGTCGGGGGAGAGGAGGGTGTAGTGGCGCGGTGCTGCCGCAAGGGAAAGGGCGCCCAGCAGGAAGGCTGCGGCGAGAAAAAGGCGGATTCGCATAGTGGTTTTCTTTTGTCAAATGTAAAGATAAGGAAAAAAGCGTGGATATAATTATTATCTTTGCATATTATATAACGATTCTGCCCCCGATGAAAAGACATCCGCTTCTGACTCTCTGTCTGCTGTTCCTGGCCGCCTGCGGCGCCCCGGACGGCACACCCGGACAGGAGAGCATCCAGCTCCCGACGATGGGCTGGAGTTCGTGGAATACCTACCGCGTGAACATATCCGATTCCCTGATCATGCGTCAGGCGGACGCGATGGTCGCCACGGGGCTCAAGGATGCCGGCTATAACCACATCAACATCGACGACGGTTATTTCGGCGGACGCGACGCCGCCACGGGGCAGCTGCTGATCCACCCCACCCGTTTCCCGAAAGGCCTTAAGCCCGTGGTGGACCACATCCACAAACTGGGTCTCAAGGCCGGTATCTACAGCGACGCCGGGGCCAATACCTGCGGCAGCTACTACGATCGCGATACCATCGCCCGGGGCGTGGGCTTCTACGGCCACGACCGGCAGGACGCCGATTATTTCTTCAAGACCCTGGGCTTCGACTTCATCAAGGTGGACTTCTGCGGCGGCAACGCCCCGCAGAATATCGACCGCCTGGCCCTGGACCCGCAGGAGCGCTATACCGCGATCCGCCGCGCCATCGACGCCACGGGCCGCCCGGATGTGCGCCTGAATGTCTGCCGCTGGGATTTCCCCGGGGTGTGGGTGCGCGATGTCGCCGTCTCCTGGCGCATCTCCCACGATATTTCCGACCGCTGGTGGTCCCTGCGGAGCATCATCTCCCAGAGTCTCTACCTCTCGGCCTATGCCGGAGGGGGTCACTACAACGATATGGATATGCTGGAGGTCGGCCGCTCGATGAGCCTCGAGGAGGACCGCACCCATTTCGGACTCTGGTGCATCATGGCCTCGCCGCTGCTGATCGGTTGCGACCTGACCACCCTGCGCCCTGAGACGCTGGAACTGCTGACCAATCCCGAACTGATTGCCCTGGACCAGGATCCGCTGGGCCTGCAGGCCTACGTGGCCGCCCACGAGGGCGAGACCTACGTGCTGGTCAAGGATCTGGAGAAGCGCTTCGGCACCCGGCGTGCCGTCGCCTTCTACAATCCTTCCGAGGAGCCGGTCCGGGTGGGCGTGGACCTGCGGGAGCTGGAATTCTCCGGCCCCGTGGCCGTGCGCGACCTTTTCGAGCGCCGCGACCTGGGCGATGTGTCCGGCCGCCTGGAGGCGGAGGTCCCGCCGCACGGGACGCGCATTTTCCGCCTGGACGGCACGGAGCGGCTCGAACGGACCCGCTACGAAGCCGAGACCGCCTGGCTGAGCGATTATCAGGAACTCTACAACAACCGCGTCTTCCAGACGGCGACCTATACCCCGGACGAAGCCTGCTCGGGGCGGATGGCCGTGACCCAGCTGGGCTACAAGCCGACAAACGACCTGCAGTGGCGGGAGGTTTACAGCCGGGAAGGCGGCGACTACACGCTCACGCTGCGCTGCTTCTCGCCCGAGGACCGGACGATTTATCTGGGCGTCGGGACGCGGAATGCCGTTACCGTGCGGGTAAACGCTTCGCCGCTCTGGCAGGATGTCAGCGTGCCGGTGTCGCTCTCGCCGGGTGTCAACCTGATCCGGCTCTGCAACGACCGCGGACCGATGCCGGATGTGGACTACATGGATTTACAACCTAATTCAAATAACTGATTATGAGCAAGTACGTATGCAACATCTGCGGGTATGAGTATGACCCCGCGATCGGCGATCCCGACAATGGCATCGTTCCCGGCACCGCTTTCGAGGACCTTCCTGCAGACTGGGTTTGCCCGCTTTGCGGAGTTGGAAAAGAAGATTTCAGCGAGGCCTAGGAAGATGAGGAAAAAACTGCTGTCGCTGCTGCTGCTTCTGGGCTGTTTGCCGGCCTTTGCGCAGCAAGAACTTGTCATGCCCAGCGTGAACCCCGAAGAGGATGCGCAGGCCATCGCCCGGATGCGGGCGAAGATGGACTCGATCCGCCAGTACCGGCCCACCGTGGCCGTGGTGCTGGGCGGCGGTGGGGCCCGGGGCATGGCGCACCTGGGCGTGCTCCGCTATATGGAAGAAAAAGGCATCCCGGTGGATATGATCGGCGGGACCAGCATGGGCGGCCTCATCGCCGGCCTGTACTCCTTCGGCTACGGCCAGGAGTACCTGGACTCCCTGGTCCGGGCGATCGACTGGACCGTGATGATGTCCGACCGTGTGCCGGACGACTACCTCACCTACCGGGTTCGCAGAAACAAGGAGCGCTTTTTCATCGACGTCCCCTTCCATTACGAGAAAGAAGGACTCAGTGAACGAGTGGAACGCCAGCTTGCCATCGAGCGTGCCTATAATAAGGTCCAGACCCGTACGGGCGACATGGGCCAGGAGGTGATGAACAAGATCGGCCTCGGCCTGCCGGACGGTTTCCTCTTCGGTTACAACGTCCGCAATACCCTGAGTTCCGTGTCCGTGGGTTACCAGGACTCCCTGCATTTCGACCAGCTCCCCATCCCGTTCTTCTGCGTGGCCACGGACATGGTCTCGATGAAGGAGAAGAACTGGACCCAGGGCAATGTGGTGGACGCGATGCGCTCTACGATGGCCATCCCGTTCTATTTCAGGCCGGTAAGACTTGAGAATATGGTCCTTTCCGACGGCGGTACGCGCAACAATTTCCCGGTGGACGTCGCCCGTGCGATGGGCGCGGACATCGTGATCGGTTCCGAGATGCCCGTACATCGTACGCTGACGGATCTCAACACCCTTGCGAACCTCGCCCAGCAGAACATCACGATGATGTCCTCCGATGCCGCCACCATCAACCGCCAGAATACCGACATCCTGCTCCAGCACGAACTGCCGGGCTACTCGATGCTCTCCTTTGATTCAGAGAGCATCGCGGATATCATCCGGCAGGGCTATGACCGGGCCGTGGAGAATGCCGACGCCTTCGAGGCCGTCGCCCGCCGCGTCCACGGCGCCCCCGTGACGGAGCGGAAGCGCAAGAGTGCCATCGATATCGGCCGGGAGGATGTCCTGGTCAGCGATATCCGCATCGAGGGCATTCCGGAGAACGAACAAAAGTATCTGATCGATCCGATCTATCTCCAGCGGGACAACCAGTACAACCGTGAAGAGATCGAGCGCATCCTGGCCACCATTTACGGCTCTCGTGCCTTCGAATCGGTTACCTACCGGCTGGAAGGCTCCCAGGAGCCTTATACCCTGGTCTTCGAGTGCCAGAAAGGCCAGACCCACGAATTCGGTGCCGGCGTCCACGTGGATAACGACGAGGTCGTCTATGCCAGCCTTCACCTCGGCTTGGGCACCCGCAAACTCTACGGTCCCCGTTTCACTACGGAATTCAAGATCGGCAACAACGCCACGGCTTTCCTGGATTTCGCCTATAAACCGCTGCGCCACCTGCCTACCGTCGGTGTCTCGCTGAAGACCTCGTATCTGAACCTGACCTATACGGATATGGATCTGGATGCCAAGATCAAGGCCATCAATTCCCGCGCTGATGTCTATCTGGAGGATTCCCGCTTCATCAACGGGACCGTCCGCCTGGGCTACTCGTATGAGATGGAGCCGTATGAGAACTATATGGACGCGATTGCGCTCTGGAAGGACTATGACCTCAGGAGCAACTGGCACTCGATCTATGGCATCCTCCGGGCCGACACTCTGGATGACGGCTATTTCCCGAACAAAGGCTTCCGGGGCGGCTTGAGCGGGCGCTATGTCTTCGGCGGTTGGTCCACTTACCTGGAGGAGCGTGAGCTGGCCTGGTTCGATCCTTATGAAGGGCCGGTGGAACCCTATGCTACGGTGCTCTTCGATGCCACGGCGGCATTCCCGCTCAGTTCGAAACTGACGCTCCAGCCGATGTTCTATGCCGGTTGGAATTCGCGTTACAACGGAATGATGAACCTGATGCATGTGCTGACTGCCGGCGGTACCATAGCGGGCCGCTATATGGAAAACCAGATTCCTTTCTTCGGCTACAGTATCTCCTACCATATACTGGAGCAGTTCGCGGCGATGTTCCGTACGGACCTCCGCTGGGCGATCAGCCATGTCAACTACATCTCCCTGCAGGGGGCTGTCCTCCAGGATTCGGAGACTTTCAAAGGGATGTGGCATAAGCCGCTGACCGCCTATACAATCGGGGCGGAGTTCGGCCGCAAGACCGTCGCGGGTCCGCTGCAGCTCGGCATGCACTGGTGCAACGACAGCGGTTTCGGCGTCACCCTGTCCTTCGGCCTGGTGTTCTGATCCGGGGCGGCTCTGACAGACGCATTTACGGCGGACACGAAATGTTTTCGTGTCCGCTTTGCGTTATGCCGTGGTGTGTGGGAATGGATGGAATGAGCGGATTGTTTCCTTTTTTGATACGATTGTTCTCGGAGATGCAGGACGAATTTGTTAAAATTGCAAAAGAGAAAACCACTCAACACATTCTAATCCAATATAACGATGAAAACCACATTCAAAACACTCTCGCAAGGCATTCTTGCCTTGATCCTCTCTGCCGGTTTTCTTGCATTCGGTCCCGTGCAGGTCTCTGCCGCACCGACGGGAAACCCGGCCGGGCAGGCTCCAAAAATCTCAGTCTCCGGCACGGTCCGGGATGTCTCCGGACAGCCCGTCCTCGGAGCCGGCGTTTTTGAAAAAGGTACGACCAACGGTACGGTGAGCGATGTGAACGGGCGCTTCACCCTGACAGTCGCCTCCAACGGGGTCCTGGTCATCTCCTGCATCGGCTACCTCACCAAAGAAGTCCCCGTCACCGGATCTACGGTTGACATCGTCCTGGAGGAAGACAAGGAACTCCTGGAAGAGGTGGTCGTGATCGGCTATGGCGAGACGACCCGCAGGAACTTCACAGGCTCCGTAGCCAAGGTGGAGATGAAAGATTCTCCGCTCGCGATGGTCTCCTCGTCCAATGCCTACAACCTGCTGAACGGTACGGCCTCCGGTGTGTATGTAACCCAGAACGGCTACGCCGGCAGCGCGCCTTCCATCCAGGTCCGCGGACAGCGGTCCATCGGCGGCAGCTCCAGCCCGCTGCTGGTCGTGGACGGCGTGATTTTCAGCGGCAGTATCAACGACATCGACGTGCAGACGATCGAAAGCATCTCCGTGCTCAAGGATGCCAGCACCCTGGCCTCCTACGGTACCCGCGCCGCTAACGGTGTGATCATGATCACGACCAAGCGGGGCGAGCTCGGCAAGCCCGTCATCGAATTCTCCCCGTCCGTCAGCCTGAGCAACGTAGGCTACAAACCGAAAATGCGCAGCGCCGAAGGCTATAAGGAACTGATGAACCGCCGCTCCGGTCTCGACCCGAAGGCCGATCCGAGCTGGATGAGCGACCTTGAGCGGGCGAACTACAACTCCGGCGACCTGACCGACTGGATGGACTACGTGACCCGCACCGGCGTGCTGCAGAACTACACCCTGAGTTTCTCCGGGGCCACGGACAACAGCAACTACTACCTGTCCTTCAACCACTGGGACCAGCAAGGCCCTTATTATGGTGACAACTACAAGCGCAATACCTTGAACATCAAGGTCAGCACCAAGGTCAGCAAGTACATCGAGATCGGTGCGAACGCCAACCTGGCCTTCAACGGCTCCGACGGCGTGCGGCCTTCCTATGGCACGGCCGTTACGATGTCGCCCTACGGCGAGCCGGAACTGAAGAATGGCAATATGCGCAAATATCCCGACGGCAAGGAAGTCACGACGGTCAACCCGCTGTGGAACACCTTCAACGGCGTGGACAGCGAATCCAAGGGCTCCAGCCAGGTGATGGGCGGATTCCTGAACGTCAAGATCCCCTGGATCGAGGGCCTGAGCTACCGGGTGACCGGCACCTATACCCGCCGGAGCTCCGAGAGTCTTTCCTTCACCCACGAGAACAACTTCCCGGACATCAACCTCGGCGACGACGGTTACACGCAGGAGGTTTACAACAAGCAGCTGATCAACACCAGCGGCTCCATCTCCTCGAGCAAGACCAATACCTGGGTCCTGGACAACATCCTGACCTATAACCGGACTTTCGGCGCTCATTTCGTCAACGCCACCCTGGTCTATACCCGGGATGAATCCATTACCGAAGGCAAGACGGTGACCGGTTCCGATTTTACGGGTGTCGGCAATACGATCCTCGGCGTGTACGGCCTTCCGAACGCCGAGGTCCAGAAGATTTCTTCCATCACCAACGTCCGTACGGCCAACATCGGCTACCTCGCCCGTCTGAACTACTCCTTCGCGGACAAATACCACCTCAACGCAGCAGTTCGCCGGGACGGCGCATCCGTGTTCGGTGAGAATAAGAAGTGGGGTATCTTCCCGTCCGTAGGTGTGGCCTGGAGCCTCGGCCGGGAGGACTTCATGAAGGGCATCAGTTTCCTGGACGACCTCAAACTGAAGCTCTCCTGGGGTAAGAACGGCAACCAGTCCATCTCGGCCTACAGCACGCTGTCTCCCGTTTCGATGGGCCGCAATGGCCGCAATATCTACTATTTCGATAACAAGGTGTCTTATGGCCAGCGGATCAATTCCATCGGCAACCCGGACCTGGGCTGGGAGGAGACCACTTCCCTCAACGGCGGATTCGAGACCTCGATGTTCCGCGGCCGCCTGTCCGCCGATGTCAACGTCTATAAGTCCAAGACTGTCAACCAGATCTTCCCGCGGACCATCGCCCCGATGAGCTCCGGTATGACCTCACAGCAAGCCACGATGGGCCGGATCGACAACTGGGGTATCGAGGCCAACATCAATGGTACGATCATCCGCAACCAGGACTGGTATTGGGGCTCCGCCCTCGTCTTCTCACTCAACCGCAACAAACTCGTCGACCTGTACGGCAACGGAGAGGATGATATTGCCAACAGCCGCTTCCTCGGCAAGTCGCTCGGCGCTATCTATGGTTATGTCTGGGATGGTATCGTCCAGCCCGGCGATGAGCATTATGTGAGCAACCTGACCGCCAAGGCCGGCGACGCCAAGTATAAGGACA
The DNA here is from genome assembly GCA_016290835.1 of Bacteroidales bacterium. Lineage (GTDB taxonomy): Bacteria > Bacteroidota > Bacteroidia > Bacteroidales > UBA932 > Cryptobacteroides. The sequence continues at coordinate 39,299 of JAEEVG010000005.1, forward strand.
TTTCCGGAGACGGCAAACTGACTGACGAAGACCGCCAGATCCTGGGCTATAGCAAGGAGAATTTCCGCCTGAGCATGAGCCATACGGTCAGCTGGAAGGGCCTGAGCCTGTATATGCTGTTCAACGGCGTGTTCGCCGGCGGCGAGTACGGCTTCGCCCGGAACAACAGCGCCTACCTGACGGAGGATTCCTACTTCTATCACAATACGCTCGAGCACCCTTACTGGACGCAGGAGAATCCGAGCACGGTCTATCCCAGCTACAGCTACACGGACAGCCGTTTCACGGCGCTGCAGCGCTACACCTTCATCCGCCTGCAGGACCTCAACCTGTCCTACTCCTTCCCGGCTCGCCTGATCGGCAAGATCGGCGTCAGTGGCCTGCGCCTCTATATCTCGGCGTCCAACGTCTTCTTCTGGGCGCCCGAGTGGCAGTTCAGCGATCCTGAGGTCCGGAGCTACTCCTCGCCCCAGCTCCCCAGGTCGGTTACGTTCGGTCTCAACCTCAAATTCTAAAGACAATGAAAGCGATTCACTATATTTCCGTTTTTGCAGCCGCGCTGATGATGCTGCAGGCTTGCAACGACAACCTGTTCCTGGAAGAGCATCCGAAGGCGATGTACACCATCGACAACGCTTTCGAGACCAGCGACCAGATCACCAACCAGCTGACGTTGTGCTACAGCAGCCTCTACAACTGGTACGCCAATACCGGGTGGAACATCATGTTCCAATATAAGAACTTCGGTACGGACATCATGGACCAGCCCTACTTCCGCAGTAACGGCGTCGGCTGGTCGAACTTCAGTTCCGGCAGATGGACGACGACCAGCGGCAACATTTCCCAAGTCTGGAGCGAACTCTACCGTGTCCTCAGTTTCGCCAACCTGGCCCTGCGCGGATGCGAGTCCGAGACGATCCAGTGGGCGGACGAGACGCATCGCAAAAACGTCAGCGGCGAGGCCCACTTCTTCCGCGGGCTGTGCTACTTGCGTCTCGGTGAATTGTTCGGCGGCGTGCCGATCGTGAAAGAGTATGACGAGGCCAATCACGATGACTATGTCCGGGCCTCCCGCGAGGAGACTTACCAGTTCGCCATTGATGAACTGGAGCTTGCCTACAACGGCCTGGCCGATTATCCTTCGATGGACGGCAAGGTGGGCAAGGGCGCTGCCGGACATATGCTGGCCGAAGCTTACCTGGCAATGGGCGTGCTGACCGGCAAGTCGGAATGCTACACCAAGGCGGCGAACTACGCTCAGAGCGTCATCAAACTGCACCCGCTGATGAAGGAGCGTTTCGGTGTGCGCGCGAATCCCAAGGACAACAGCAGCTACCACGGCATCCCGACCTACTTCCCGAACGGTTCCGTGATCTCCGACCTGTTCACGGCCGGTAATTATGACCGCAGCGCAGGCAATACCGAGGCCATCTGGGTCATCGAGACCCCGACCTACGAGCAGAGCGACGAGTACGGCGGCAGCGTGATCTCCGTGATGCAGATGGGTATGGTCGCCCGCGACCTGAACTGGGCTCCGGAGTATGTGGAACCCGGCGCCGCGGCAGGTCCCTGGAAGGGTACCTCCCACCCGGTCTATGGCGGCAACTTCAGCGCCTATGTCGGCGGTTTCGGCATCGCCGAGGTCGGCCCGACCCAATATGCCGGCTATGATGTGTGGACGGATCCGGACGACCTCCGCTACCAGGCGGAAGTCACCGTGCGCCGTGATTTCATCTGCTTCGACCAGAAGCACAGTATGTTCAACAAGCCTGTCACACGCGAGATGCTCGACCCCAATCCCGCCAACATTTCGAAGTATTTCCCCATGTTTGCCAAGTTGCAGCCCCTCGATGACTGGACTTACCGCGATACGGATATGTTCCACATGAACTATTCTTCCGATGCCTATGCCATCCGTTCGGCCGAAACCTGGCTGCTGCTGGCCGAGGCCAAGCTGCGGAGCGGGGACAAGGACGGTGCGGTTGCCGCGGTGAACACCCTCCGCCAGCGGGCGAACTGCTCCACGATGTACACGGCGGCCGAGATGGACATCAACGTCATCCTGGATGAGCGCATCCGTGAACTGATCTTTGAAGAAGGCCGCTGGTTCACCTTCCTGCGCATGGAACCGCAGGTCTGGAAGCAGCGCATCTATGACCACGCAATGTACTGGAAGGATTATCCGACCTACAGCACCCCGATTGCGTGGGATCTGTGGCCGATCCCGCAGGACATCATCGACCTCAATACCGGCGCTCCGATGGAGCAGAACCCGGGTTGGAAATAGTCTTGTTTTATGAAACATTTTTGGAAACAGGCACTTGTCGCCTTGTGCCTTCTGTCTGGCCCGGCATCCTTTGCCGGACCAGACGTTTCCCCGTTGCTGCGCCGGCAGTGGGACGCCCGCTGGGTGGAGGTCCCCGGATGTGATCCGCAGGCCTACGGGGTCTATCTGTTCCGCAAGGAGCTGGACCTCGCGGCCGTGCCGGAGACGTTCCCGGTCTGGGTCTCCGCAGACAACCGCTACAAGCTCTATGTCAACGGCGAGCTGGTCTCCCTGGGCCCTGCGCGCTGCGATATCGAGCACTGGGTCTTCGAGGAAGTGGACCTCGCGCCCCGGCTGAAGGCCGGGCGCAACGTCATCGCCGCGAAGGTCTGGAACGAAGGCCCCTCGCGCGCCGAGGCGCAGTTCTCGCTCCGCACGGCCTTTATCCTCCAGGGGACGAACGAGGCTTCCGCCGTGCTTAACACGGGTGCGGGCTGGAAGTGTATCCAGGACAAGGGGAATACCGTCGCTACCGCCGGCCGGGTGTTCGGCTACTCGGTCGTCTCCCCGGACGAGCAGGTAGACATGGCCCTGCGCGAGCGCGGCTGGATGGAGAGCGGCTTCGATGACGCCCACTGGGCCGAGCCCCGGGCCATCAGCCCCGGCACGCCCAAATTAACCGTCGGCATCGACGTCGGCAAGACCTGGCGCCTCATCCCTTCGCCGCTCCCGCAGATGGAGTTGAAAGCCCAGCGCTTCGCCTCCGTACGGCGCTCCGAGCAGCTGCAGATCCCGGCGGGATTCCCGCAGGGGAAACTCACTTTGCGCATCCCCGCCCATACCAAGGGCAGCTTCCTGCTGGACAATGCCGTGCTGACCAACGCCTTCCCGACGGTCGTGATGAAGGGTGGCAAGGGCGCCCGCGTCCAGCTGACCTACGCCGAAGCCCTGACGGACGCCCGTTTCTCAAAAGGGAACCGGGATGAGATCGAGGGCAAGCGGATCAGCGGCCGAACGGACGTGCTGCTCGCCGACGGGACCCCGGACCAGGAATACACCTCCTGCTTCTACCGGACCTTCCGTTATGTCAACGTGGAGGTGGAGACGCAGGATGAGCCGCTGGAGATCACCGATCTGTTCAGCACCTTCGTGGGATTCCCCTTCGTGATGCGCGCCCGCCTGGACGCCCCGGATCCGGTGATGTCCCGCATCCTGGAGGTCGGCTGGCGCACGGCCCGCCTCTGCGCCGTGGAGACCTATATGGACTGCCCGTACTACGAGCAGTTGCAATATGGCGGCGACGCCCGCATCCAGGAACTGGTCTCGCTGTTCAACGCCGGCGATCCCCGCCTGCTGCGGAGCCTGATCCAGCAGATGGACCGTTCCCGCCAGCCCGAGGGCATCACGCAGAGCCGCTATCCGTCGGTCAATCCGCAGATCATCCCGACCTATTCGATGGCCTTCATCTGGGAACTCCACGACTATATGATGTATGTGGACGACCCCGACTTCGTCAAGGAGACCATCCCCGGCACCCGCCAGGTAATCGACTATTTCATGCGCTACACCGACGACGGCGGTTCCATCCGGAACCTGCCCAACTGGGCCTTCGTGGACTGGGCGACGGGCTTCATGCGCGGCATGAGCCCGACGGGCTCCGACGGCGGATCCGCCGTGCTGGACCTCCACCTGCTGCTGACCTACCAGATCGCGGCCGACCTGGAGAAGTATTACGGGATGGGGGACTATGTCCAGCTCTACGGGGAGCGCGCCGCCAAACTCGCCGAGACCATCCGTGCCCGCTACTGGGATGCCTCCAAGGGCCTTTTCGCGGACACCGTGGACAAGAATGCCTATTCCCAGCACGCCAACGCCCTGGCCATCCTGACCGGCCTGGTGCAGGGAGAGACGGCCCGCCAGGTAGCCCTGCACATCCAGGATGACGCCTCCCTCACGCAGGCCTCGCTCTATTTCAAGTACTACACCCACGAAGCGATGATCCGCGCAGGCCTGGCCGATGCTTATATGAGCTGGCTGGACGTGTGGCGCCGCAACCTCGAACTGGGGATGACGACCTGGGGCGAGACGTCCAACGTGGAGAATACCCGTTCGGACTGCCACGCCTGGGGTTCCAGCCCCAACATCGAGTTTTTCCGCACCATCCTCGGCATCGACAGCGCCGCCCCGCTCTTCAAGCAGGTGGCCATCCGTCCCGCACTCGGGGATATCCGCGAGATCGGCGGTTCGATGCCGCATCCTGCCGGCGAGATCGCCGTCAAGTACAAGGTCGGACGCAAACTGCAGGCCGAGATTACCCTGCCTGAGGGCGTGACCGGCACCTTCTACTGGAAGGGGACCGAGACGCCGCTCCGTCCCGGGACCAACAAATTGTCACTTTAAGCGCAAGAAGATATGAAAAAGTTGCTTTGGATGCTCCTGCTCGCCGTGCTGCCGCTGGCCTGCACGGGTCAGGAACGCTTCCCGGCTTTCCCGCCGGACAATGTCACCAACGAGATGGATTTCCATCAGATGCTCAGCCAGATGCATATCAAGCTGCCGGAGCTGACGCCCCGCGCCGAGGATCCGAACCGTCCGGCGGGCTCGGTGGTGCAGAATCCCGACAATCCGGAAGGGCGCTATATGTACAACGGCCACGACCTGAACCGTTCGCTGTTCGGCCTGTGGGACAACTATGACGATACCGAGGAGGGATTCTTCCCCGGGAAGGAGCCCTGGCGGGTGGGGACCTACACCCCCATCTCGCTGACGAAAATGCACAACGGCAAGGAAATCACCACCGCTGATGAGTGGTGGAACAAACGCCGCCCCGAAGTGGTCAAGGACGTGCAGGAGTGCCTGTACGGCTTCTTCCCCGAGGCGGACCGGCTCCCTGCGGTGAATTTCAAGTCGATGGAGTTCGACGGCAAGCGCGCCGGCCGGGAATATACCCAGGTCAATATCCTGGGCGAGGTGGACTGCTCCTCCTACCCGGCGGTCAAAAACGCCCCGACCGTCTCGGCGACCCTCCGTCTTCCCCGCAATGTCACCAAGCCCGTCCCCGTGATGATCCTCATCTCCTGGGACATGGCCATAGACCAGTACTGGAGCATCATGAGCGAGCAGGGATGGGGTCTGTGCATCTTCAACCCGAACAACCTGCAGCCGGACAACGGCGCCTCCCTGACCGACTACCTGATCGGCCTGGTCAACAAGGGCCATTGGCGCAAACCCTCGGACTGGGGCTCCATCGGCGCCTGGTCCTGGGGCATCAGCCGCCTGATCGACTTCCTGCTGACCGATCCGCGCATCGATCCGAAGGGAATCGGCCTGGGCGGCCACTCGCGCTACGGCAAGACCGCCCTTTACGCGATGGCCTGCGACGACCGCATCAGCATCGGCTTCCCGAGCGACGCCGGCAGCCTGGGCACCAAGATGAACCGCCGCCACTGGGGGCAGGACCTGGAGAATTCCGCCTCCCCGTCAGAATATCACTGGATGGCCGGCAACTTCCTGAAATGGTGCGGTCCGCTCAAGAAGGGCCAATATCTCCCGCGCAAGGTTGAACTCCTCCCGGTGGACGCCCATTCGCTGCTGGCCCTCTGCGCACCCCGCCCCGTGTTCTTCAACGGCGGGACAACGAGCCAATGGTCGGATCCTTACGGAATCTACCTGACCGAGGCGGCCGCCACGCCGATCTATGAATTGCTGGGCCACACCGGCTTGGTGATGCCGGATCCCAAACCGGAGGTGGACAAGGCTTATATCAGCGGAGATCTGGGTTATCGCTACCACAACGGCGGCCACACGGACGCACCCGACTGGCCCGCCTTCTTCGAATTCGCCAAGAAATACATTGATTTCTAGGTTTTTTGGTTAACAATAATGGTTGGATTTCTTGGCTTACGGGATAGCGGCTTCAAGCCGCTATCCTTTTTCTATGTTCTTCCGGGCCTCCTGGAGACTTTTCTCCAGAAAGTCTTTCGGCGCGATGCCGAACTGCTTTTGGAAGCACTTGGCAAAGTAGGAGGGGGAGTTGAATCCGACCAGGTAGCAGACTTCGTTGACGCGGACGAGATCCTCCCGGAACAGTTTCGCCGCCTTTTTTAGCCGGGCGAAACGGAGATAGTCGTTGGGGCTCATGTCCATGATGCCGCTGATCTTGCGGTAGAAGCTTGCCCGGCTCATATTGAACTCCTTGGCCATATCTTCCATCGAGAACGAGGAATTGGCATAATGGGCCTCGATGACCTCGTCCAGATGCTTCAGGAAGTCTTCGTCTGCCTTTGAATGGGCCAGGATATTGGTGTCCGTGAAGGGGGAGCGGGCGAAGCTGCGGCGCAGTTTCTCCCGGTTCTCCAGTTGATTGAAGATGCAGACTTTCAGGTACTTGACCGAGAATGGCTTCTCCAGATAGCTGTCCGCCCCGGATTCCATTCCTTCGATCTTGGCCTGCAGATTGGTCTTGGCGGTCAACAGGATCACGGGGATGTGGCTGAAGCGGATGTTGGACTTGATGGCGTTGCAGAGGGCGAAGCCGTCCATTACGGGCATCATCACATCGCTGATGACCAGTTCGATATCCTGCTTGTCCAGGATCTCGAGCGCCGCGGCGCCGTCCCCGGCCGTGAACACGTTGTATTCCTGTTTCAATTCGTTCCGCATGAAGGAGAGCAGTTCGGCGTCGTCATCGACCACCAGCAGACGTTTCTTGTGGCCGTCGGGCGCGGGCATCTCTTCCGCGGCGGGGACGGGACCGGGCCCGGAAGCGTCCGCCGTCCGGCCCGCCCGGAACGGCAGGGTCAGCACGAAGACATTCCGCTCTTCGCCGGGAGCCATTACCAGCGATCCGCCGTGCAGCGTGGCCAGCGACCGGGACAGGCCCAGGCCGAGCCCCGTCCCGGTGGAGTGGCGTTTCTCCTTCTCGCGGAAGCGGACGAAGGGCTTGAAGATGTCTTCTTTCTTTCCGTCCGGGACCACGGCGCCGTCGTTCTCGGTCGTGATCCGGAAGCGCTCCTCTCCAGGGAGAGTATCCAGGGTGATGGTCAGGTAGGTGGCCGCGTATTTGAGCCCGTTGTTGATCAGGTTGCTGATGATCTTGGTGAAGGCCTCTTCGCCGACATCCGCATACAGGTCGGGGCCTTGCGTGCGGAGTTCGGTCCGGATGCCGTTCTGCCGGGCCAGGCCGGAGAAACGGGCCAGGGTGTCCCGGAGGATGGCCGTGATGTTGCAGTTGGTGACACTCAAGGTATATTCCCGGCTCTCTACCTTGTTGAAGTCGAGCAGCTGGTTGGTCAGATCGATCAGCCGCTCGGTGTTGCGTTTCATGATACCCAGATCCTCCCGGACATCCTTGCCCAGGTCTTCCCGGTTCATCACGCTCTCCAGCGGGCCGTTGATCAGGGTCAGCGGGGTCCGGATCTCGTGGGCGATGTTGGTGAAGAACTCGATCTTGGAATCATACAGGGCCCGCTCCTTCTCCTGCTCGATCATCTCGACCCGCCGGTTGTAGCGGGCTTTGTTGCGCTTGTGGATGTCTCGGAGGGTGAACCAGAGCGCGATGGCCAGGGCCAGGACATAGAAGAGGATGGCTCCCGGGCTGAGGTATGCGGGCGGGCGGATAAGAATGCTCAGCGCCGCGTCGGCATCGTCGTCCGAGGTGCCGGACATCCGGGTGCGGATCCGTGCCCGGAGCGTGTAACGGCCGGAGGGCAGGTTGGAATAGGAAGCGATCGGGCTGGGGCCGCCGGTCTGCCAGTTGCTGTCATAGCCTTCCAGCATATATTCGATCGGCCGGGCCTCGGGAGAGATGTAGTTCGGCGCGACGATGCGCACGGAGAAGGTGTTCTGGTTGGATTTGAGCGTGATGCTCTCCGTGAAGTTGATGCTCTTGGACAGGGGCGAATTCTCTCCCGGGCTGATTTCCTGCCCGAGCAGGGTGAAGTCGGAGAAGAACAAGGTCGGACCGGCCTTCGGCCCCCGCAGTTCGTCGGGATTGAAGGCCACCAGGCCCTGGATGCTGCCGAGATAGATTGTGCCGTCCTTGGCGCGGAAGGCGGATTTGTAGTTGAACTGGTCGCTGAGCAGGCCGTTGGCCGTGGTGTAGAGGGCGATCGGAGTCCCCGTCTGCGGATCGAAGCGGACCAGTCCCTTGCTGGTGGTCATCCAGAGTTTCTCCGACTTGTCCTCCACGATCTGGTAGAGGATGTCGTCCGGCAGTCCGTCGTCGGTCGAATAGGAAACGAAGGAATCCGTCTCGGGTACATAGCGGCAGCAGCCCCCGCCCTGGGTGGTCAGCCAGATCCGGTCCTTGGAGTCCAGGAAGAGGCTGATCACGATGTCGTAGGGCAGGCTCTCCGGGTCGTCGTCCCGGTGGCGGTACTGGTGCCATTCACCCTCGTGGACCCGGTAGCACCACGCTCCGTCGGAGTAGGTGGCGACCCAGAGATTGCCCTGGACGTCTTCCTGAAGGTCATAGACGTGCTTCCCCTGGAGTTCGGTGATTTCGGTGAAGCTGTCTTTCTCGGGATTGTAGTGCATCAGCCCGAGCTGCGTGCCCAGGAAGATGTCCCGGGCCCTGGTGCAGAAGATTGCGTAGATGTTGTTGTCGTTGAGGACGCGCCGACTCCCCGTGTTTTCGTATTTGCGGGAAATCTTGCCCGTGCGGGTGTCGATGATGCGCAGCCCCCGTGAGATGGTCCCCACCCAGAGATCATCCCCAATCAGGCACAGACCGTGGACATTGTTGAAGTCGAGCCCGGGCTTGAACTGGGAGAACTCCCGGGTCTGGGGATTGAATTGGTGGAGCCCGCCGTCCTCCGTGCCGATCCAGATCATCCCGCGCGCGTCCTGGCAGATCTCGCGTATCCGTTTGCCCATCAGGGCGCCCTTACCTCCTCCGGGATAGTATTTCTCGAAAGAAGCGAAGAAGGGGGAATAGTAGTTGACCCCGCCGAAATAGGTCCCGATCCAGACGCCGCCTTCGTAGTCCTCGCACATCGAATAGACGGAATTGGCGGCCAGCGAGAGGGGGTCGTAGTACGAGCTGCGGAGGTGGTCGGTCTGCCCGGTGCGGAAATTTAGGATGAACAGGCCGGATTCCGTGCCGGCGAGCAGTTTCTGGTCGCTGGTGATCAGCAGTTCCCGACAGCGGACCGCCCCGCCTCCGCTGTCCTCGCGGAGCAGGCTTTCCAAGCGGCCGGAAGTGAGGTTGAGATTCCAGACGCCGCTGCGCAACGAGCCGATGATCAGGCTGTTGTACTGGGCGGGGACGATGCTGGTGATCAGTTCATCCTGCAGGGGAGCGCGGCCACTGCCGCGTTCGGTGTAGGGGAGTATCGTCTGCAGGCCGTCTTCCGAGTAATAGAGGCCCTTGCCCCAACAGCCGATCCAGATGACCTCCCGCTGGTCGAAGGCGATGGCGGACACGTTCGACAAGACGGGATTCTCCCGGGCGGAGAAACGGGCGGGGACAGCCTCCGGGCCGTCGAAACGGTAGAGGCCCGCCCCTTCCACGCCGACCCAGATCCGCCCCTGCCGGTCCGCCTGGATGAACTGGACGGTTGCGCGTCCCCGCTCGTCCGCCCGGTCGAAGGGAATGCTGCGGAAGACGGCCGTCTCGGGGGTGTACAGGACCAGCCCGGCATCGGTCCCGATCCAGATATCGCCATCGGGCCCTTCGCATAGGGCCGTGATGAAGTTGCTGGGCAGGATGCTCCCGTCCGGGGTGTGTTTGAAGATTTTGAAGCGATAGCCGTCATAGCGGTTCAGACCGTCCTTGGTGCCAAACCACATATAGCCCTGGCGGTCCTGCAGGATAGCGTTGACCGTGTTCTGCGAGAGACCGCTTTGGACGTTGAGGGTCTTGAAATAGTAACTCTCCTGCGCCCGGAGGGGGGCGCAGGAGATTACTGCAAGGAGCAGGAGGACAATTATGCGGGATCTGTCCATCCGGTGTTCGGTATCAGCTTTCGAGGCGGTAGACCATCTCCTCGAGTTTCTTGGGGATGTCGGTGATCTCCATGTTGTAGCGCTCTTTGATGATTTTCTTGACATCCGTGACGCTGAGGCTGAAGGAGTCCTGGGTCTTGACCTCGATCTGCTTGATGAGGTAGAACATTTCTTTCTCCGTATCGGTGAGCTTGCCGAGGGTGCCGCGGTAGGTCCCGCGCGGCTCGATGCTGTTGAAATACAACTTGTAAGCCTGCCGCAGGCCTTCTTCCTGCTTGGCCAGGCCGGCGGCCGTGTCGCCGGCGCGCTCCAGCTGCAGGCCGGCATCGATCCAGGCGGCCGGCTTGTGCTTGAACGCGTTGGCCACGCCGTCTACGTCGGTGAAGTCCTCGCCGAAGTGCTCTTTCTGGAAGCCGCGCCTGAGGTCGTCCTCGCCGGCGCCGATCATCTCGTCCGAGCCTTTCTGGACCACGGCCTGGTCGCCCTCGGCCGCCGTGAGACCCGTCGTCTCCTTGTAGGCCTCGTTGTAGGCATCTTCGGCGATGTCCTGCGGGATCTCCTCGGGGATGGGGTCGGGGTTGGCCTTGGTGGGCTTCTTCCTGCGCAGGACGGTGACGTCGCGGTCGCGGGTGAGGTCGATGCCGGACTCCAGGGCGTCCTTGTTGCTATTGGTCGCGCAGTGGATGATCAGATCCTCTTCGTCGATGTTTTCGCCCATGTCGCGCATCTTCTCGGTGATCTTCTTGATGGTCTTCTGGTCCACGATCCTGTAGTCGGCCTGGAGGGTCCGGTAGTACTCGGAGCGCAGGTTATAGGAATAGGTCCCGTTGTAGAGCGCCAGCTGCTTCTGGGCGACCTTGTCGGCCTGGATCTCGTAGGCGAGCTTCTTGAAAGCGGCCTCCGCTTCGGGTGTCCGGTAGCGCCGGTACTCCAGGTAGCTGTGTTCGAACTCCTTGACCTTCTTCAGGCCGTTGATGTTGGCCTGGCGGCCGAGCTCGTCTTCCAGGATTTCCTCCGGGGTCCACTTGGAGTTCTGGCGGTATTCCCGGATGATCTCCTCGGTGCTCTTCTTGAGGTTCTTCTGGAGCTGCTTGGTCTGGTTGAGCTGCTTGATCGTGTTGCGGCCGAAGCGTTCGGAAGCGAAGTTCTTGAGGTCGCGGCCGATTTCGCGCACGTCTTTTCCGAGGATGCCCAGGCTGTCCTTGACGTCGCCGATGGCCTTGGAGGCGAAGGCGGCGCAGTTGGCCGCGAACTCCGGATGGTAGTGGGCGATGAACTCGGCGGAATTCTGCAGCGCCGCACCCCAGAGCTGCTCGGTCGCGAACTCGATGGCGACGGTCTTGACGCCCACGAAGAACGCCTTCCAGGCTCCGCCCGGGTTGACCGGGTCGTTGACCACGTCGAGCATGTCCTTGGGGATCTTGATGGCGGTCAGGGCCGTCTCGGACCAGCCGAGGGTCAGGATGCCCAGGCTCATGCGGGTCCAGAATCCGCCGTGGTCCTCGAGCCACTGCTCTGCCTGGACGCTGGTCTTGGCGAGCGCCACCATCAGGTCGGCGGCGAAGCCCATCTCCTCGACCGGCTCGGCCTCGGCGTTGGCGCCGGCGATCTTGCCCGAGACGAAGTTCAAGAAGGTGTTGCGGGCCAGCCAGGCCAGTCCGGGATCGTAGCCGAAGCGGTAGTCGTAGCCGTCCAGCAGCATTTCGCAGAGGCGGTACACGGGTCCGATGTTCTGGAGCAGGTCGTGGCGGAGGATGTAGTCCTTGATGTGGATCAGGTTGTTCGTGATCGCGTCGTCGGACTCTCCCGTCACCGGGTCCAGGCCGTTTTCGCGCAGCGGCTGGCTGGTGAACCAGACCTCCTGGTCGGCCTTGTAGAATTCCTTGTCCCAGAAGAACTCCACGTGCAGGTTGACCTTGCGGCGGGCGGGCGGATCCAGCAGGGCGCCCGGATAGACGATGCAGTTGGTGCTGTTGTCCCCGAGCACTTCCTTGATGAGCATCTGGATTTTGATTTTGTCGATTACCTGCTGATCGCTCATCCCCTTGGTCTCGCGGCTGGCGTAGTCCGTGAATTCGGCGTCCCGTTCGCCGGCCAGCGGTTCGGCGTAGAACATGGTCTCCCGCGGATCGGGCACCATGCGCGTCAGTTCGTGCTTCTCCTCGTCCCAGTAGATGAAGGACAGGGTGGCCGTGGTGACGCAGGGGGCGTAGGCCTTGCCGTTGTTCATGATCTTCAGATCGCTGGGATGCCGGGTCGGGTCGTAACGCTCGATGTAGCAGCCGACGAACGGGTCGGTCTTGAAGACGAGGCCCATGTTGAAGCGCAGGACGGGCAGTTCCCCGGTCACCTCGTGCTGGTTCGTGTCGGTGGCCTTCACGTGGAGGGTGTGGATGGTATATTCGCCCGCCTTGCCGACCTTCTTGTCTTTCTCGTTGATGACGGCATACCAGAAGCCCGGCTTCTCCGCCCTTTCCAAGGAGACGGTATAGGCCTTGTCGATGGTGGCCTCGACCTCGGCTTCTTCGCTCACGCCGATTATCTGGAAGGGGAGGCGTTCCTCGTCTTTGTGGTTGGACGGGAGGGTGAGGTTCGGCTGGAAGAAGATGACACGTCCGTCCTCGATCTCGAAGACCACTTTCTGGATCAGGGCGCCGTGGCTCGTGCGGAAGGTGAAGGCGATGGTGCCCTGCCAGACATCGTTCTGGGGCGGGTCGGGGACCTGGATGCTCGCCGTGCGGTAGCGGGGCGACATCCCGAGGGCGAGGATCTTGATGTTATCGACTTCGGTGATTTCGATCTTGGCGGTCAGGTCCTTGCGCTCGATGCGTTTCCCCTCGGCGGTGATCTCCTCGATGCGCGCCCCGATGATCTTGGGCGGGTCTCCGACAATCAGTTTGTTGCCGAACTCCTTGTAGATGTACATTTTGTAGGTGCTCGGCTTCTTGGCTTCTTTCTTCTTCTCGCTCTTGTCCTGGCCTTTGTCTTCCTTGTTCTTCTTGACCTTGTCCGTTACGGTTTGGATAACCTTGCCGATGAGGCCCAGCAGGCCCAGGGAGACGGCCGCGGGAATCACCCACGGCGGGAGCTGCAGCCCTTTATCCTCACCGGGGGGCTCTTCCGCAGGCCTGATGACCTCGAAATCGCCGCCGTCGGGGAAGCACTGGTAGAGATAGAGCGCGGTGATGGTGTGCGTGCTCCGCTGGACCTGGTTGCTCCGGTGGTATTCGAGGGTGAACTGGACGACCATGAAAGCATCGTCCTCGAGCTGCAGGCACTGGTTCCAGGAATCGTCGTCGAAGGCGAGCTTCGCAGACGCGACATCCCGGACGGACTCATCCCATTCCTGGTCTCCGTCATACTCTTCGAACGCCTCCTCAATCTCGTCCTCGAAATCCCCGAAGGCATCGTTGAAATCCTCGCTGAACTCCTCCGCGCCCGAACTGTTGGCCAGGATGCGGCTGACGGTGTTGTAGTTCAGGGCGTAGCGGTCGGTCTTGATCCCGGGCATGACCGCGACGCCGAGGGAATACTCGAACGACTCGGTCAGGCCCATCATCGCGTCTTCGCGGACGGCCTTGATATCGAAGGGCTTGTCGTCGTAGCGCGCATTGAAACTCACGAAGATTTCGTTCTCCTTGCCCACTTCGACATACTGCTGGGGCGGCGTCCAGGTAAGGGACAGGCGGTGCATGTTGTCGTGGGCCCGCTCGACGTGCCCGCCGATGTCCACGCGTATGGTCCCGTCGCCGGATTTCTCGATCTGCTCCTGGTTCCAGTCATAGATCTCCTTGGTGTATTCCTTGGAGTTCTGCGTACTGAAACTCCTGCCGTCGGCGGTGACGCTGCCGGTGCCGCTGCTGCCCCGGCTGATCATCTGCGGGATGCTGTGGACGATGTTGAATTCCAAGCGTCCGTCCGAAACGGACGATACACCCGTGTCACTGCCGTTCGAACGGTCTCCGTCGATCAGGATTTTTCTCTCTTTCAGGGCCCAATGGCCGCGGTTCTGCGCCGGACACGCGGGCCCGGACAACAGAAATGCGCAAAAGGCGAGACCGACGAGTGCGCAGAGGGATTGTCTCATAATATGTAGTAAAGGTAGTTATCGTAAATATAGTACCCGGCGAAGGCGAGAATGGCTATCAGGATGAGCCAGAGCAGGAAGCGGACGATGAAGGGCTTTTTCTTCTTTTCTTTTTTACCTGCCGGGGCCGGCTGCGCATAGGGTTGCTGTTGTGCCTCGGATCCGGGCTCATCCCACTGGATCGCGGCGAATTCGCCTGCTTCGGCCGGGGCCTCTACGAAGGATTTGGGCTGCGGTGCGGCAACCGGGGTGCCGCAGGAAGTACAAAACTTGGCGCCGTCGGGAATCTGGGCGCCGCAGTGGGTACAGAATGCCATATTTCGTTTGTCTGGTTCCGCGCCTAACCGCCGATAGGGAACAGGGTCATGAGGATGCCGGTGCCGACGGCGATCAGCACCCAGTGCCACCATTTGACTTTCTGGTTTTTCCGGGCGGCCCGGACCTTGTCCATATAGGACATCTTCTGGGGCGCGGGCTGTTGGTATTGCGGCTGCTGGTACTGGGGGTACTGGGGCTGCTGGTACTGGGGTGCGGCGGCGCCCAGCCGGTTGCCGCAGGTCGAGCAGAAAGTGGCGTTGTCGGGGAGCTGGGCCCCGCAGTAGGGACAATACTTCATATTTTAGCTGGCTTTGGGACAATGGGCACGGATGAAATCGAGCACGAACTGGAAGTTCGCGTCATCCACATAGACCTGGTTCTTGCTGAGCGGGGCATTGACCTTGATGAGGTTATGGGCAGGAGAGGCCTTAATGCTGCGCACCTTGGAGAAATCGGAGTAGAGGCTGTTGCGGCTGGCGGCCAGGATGCCGGCGCCCGTGGCGACCGGGTTGCCGGCGATGGCGCCTGCGACCATGGCGATCCAGCCGGCCACCTGGGCCTTTTTGAATTGCTTCGGGAGCTGGATATGGCGCAGGCCGGTCTCGTTCATCTCGAAGAGGACGCAGTATTTTCCGCCGTTCATGGCGGCGACGATCAGGTAGCTCAACCCGACCAGCACGACCATGCCGATGATGATGAAGAACATGACCTTGGTGGTCTCCAGGAAATTGGAGAAACCGTCGGCGATGTTCATCAGCAGCCAGATGGCGAGGGCGATTCCGCCGAAGATCTTGAAGAGCGTGCCGAGAATGGCCGTGTTCTTGAGCATGTTGAGCTCATAGACCCAGCGGTACAGCCCGTCCGGGCAGAGGGTCACATTGCTGTCGAAGGACTCTGGGTCCGGGTTGTAAGCCGGCTGGGGCGGAGGGGCCTGGGTGTAGGGTTGCGGCTGGGAGTATTGCGGCTGCGGCTGCGTGTATTGCGGCTGCGCCGGGGTCTCCGCAGGACCCGTGGGCGTACCGCAGGAGCCGCAGAACTGGGCATCGTCGGGGAGCTGCGCCCCGCAATTTGGACAGTATTTCATAAGCAATTAGTTTTAGCAAAATATTTTCTTGTGCTAATATACGAATAAAAAGTTAGAAATCAGTAGCAAGAGCACTTTTATTCAGCTTGTCATCCCCGGCTTGACCGGGGATCCCCTCCCACCAGGCATCCCCTCCGGGGCGGGAGACCGCGCCTCCGCCTCGGCGTCCATCCTCGCTCCCCGCTTGCGGGGACCGGACCCGGCGGAACGGGTCCTGCTGCGGCTGAGCCTTCGCCGGAGGCCGGTCCTCCCGCCCTGGCCTGACCGGCAATCTCCCGCTTTCATCCCATTCCCGAAACAGGTGTCCACAAAAACGCCATTGTACGCGATATTTGTGGATACCTGTCAGTGTTTTTGGTCGAAATCGGCTGTTTGAGGGTATAGGTAGCCAGCTTCTTTGCACTAGAAGGCGCTTTTCTGGACACCTGTCTGACAAACGAGTTAACCCCCGCTAGAGACCGTGCGAGCGGTGGCGGCTGAAAGCCCTCAAAAGCTCTCAGCCCGCCTCCCGCTAACCGCTGATCCGCGTAATGCGAGGCGGTGATTCGCCCGTCAACCTGAGCAAAGCCAGGGTCTAAATCTACCGCACTGGCTTTGGCAATATTTTGAAATTATTGCCAAGTTGCTTATCTTTGCGGGCGGGATGAAGTACAAAAGTTTCATATCACCCAAAATGCAGGCAGTCGCGGAGGTGTTGACAGACACCTTCGTGGGGATGGATCATTGTGTTTCGGATAAATCTCCGAACCTGATTGTCGAGGTCCCCAGGAATATGTGTGAAACGGTTCGTTCTGCCTTGAAACTCCGGTTTCGGGATGTCGCATTGATGCGGAACGCCTGGCCGATGATCGGGGATCTGCACGATTTTATCTTGATCAAGCCTCTCATCTCCGAATCACCTGTGTATGAAGAGGATGGGGTCATAGTACCTGAATTGGAGAAGCTCCTGGTGGACCAGGATGCGGATAGGGAATATGCCGAGATGGCCGACGACGAGATTCAGAGAGTCTTTCAGCGCGCTTTCGAGTTGTACCCCGTCAATACATCCCGCCTATTCAGATATGCCGGAAGAAAAGGGAAGAAAGAGGAAATCAGCAGGCGGGTGGAGCGCCTTGACCGGAGCCGCGTCGCCATTGTGCATGCCATACAGGATTTCTTCTGTCAGGAGCCGGTTGAACGGGCCTGGCTGTTCGGCTCCTTTTCGCGGATGGAGGAGAAGCCGGAGAGCGATATCGACATTCTGATAGACCTGGACGGCTCCGTTCCGATGGGGCTCCTGCAGTACGCCGGCATGGTCAACAAGCTCGAGCGCCTGCTGGGCCGGAAGGTCGATTTGGTGGCCACCGGCAGCGTGAAGCCCTTTGCGCAGGATAGCATCAATCGCGACAAAGTCCTGGTCTATGAGAGAACCTGAACGCGACCTCGGCCGCTTGAAAGATATCATTCAAGCCGCCAATCACATAATTAGTTTTACAGAAGGTCTCTCGCAAGTGGAACTTGCTGCAGACAAACTCCGGTATTTTGCCGTGGTCAAGAATGTGGAGATAATAGGGGAGGCCTCGTATATGCTATCGTTGGAGTTCAAAGAAAAGCATAGTTGTATCCCGTGGAATGATATCATCCGAATGCGCCATATACTGGTTCACGGATATGCGACTATCCTTCCGGAACTACTTTGGCATACAGCGTTGGTGGATGTGCCAGTGCTTAAACAACAGATAGAGACTATTATCTCGTCTTCCTCCGAACAGTCCGCCGGATAGAACTCGCTGCATACTCTTCGTCACCCTGCTGCCCGGTCATCCCCGGCTCGACCGGGGATCTCTGTCATCCGGCCCTAGCGATTCAATCCGTGGCTCTGAAGCCACTCTGCGGGGGATTCCTCCAGCCCTTCCTCATTCAGCATCGCGCCCAGCCGCCAGAAAATGGTGTCGAGGATTTCATAATACTCGCTATCCGGACAATTGAAGTATGCTCGGTAGGCATCAATGATCGGGTGGTTTTTCAGCTCCATATAGGTGTCGGTCCGATCGATATGAATGGCTATCTGATGATCAATCCGGGGCTCATCAGGAGAGAAAGGCCGCTGGAAAACGGTCTGGACCTGGCTATTAAAAATCGGGTGCGGCTTGTGACTGGGTGCAATTATGATCTCAGGGGCATTTGAGAAAACATCTTTGTCTTTTTTGAAAATGTCGGGCTGCTGAAAATACCAATTCAGCAAGCGGATAGCGTCGTGATTGATCATAGGGTATTGGTGGTGTTTGTCGAGCACAAAAATAGCCAGAAAACCCTGCGAAGCAAAAGGCTAGGAAAATTTGGACCAAATTGAACTTGACCGAAGATTCCGGATTCGATATTTTTGCTCAATTTACAACTAGCTAATAACTGTAAATACTCTATGAGGCATTTGAGCATATTATTGGCGATGGTGGTGTTGTTGGTGGGTTCTTGTCGCAAGGCGGAGCCCCCGCAACCGGCCTCGTCCCCGCAGCCCCAAATCACCGTCTCGACTCAGAGTCAGTCTTTCGTGACCCTGGGAATGACGATGGCGGCGCAAGCCGATCCGGGGCAAACCTTGACTAAATACTTTGACTTCAGGACGACAGCGTCCTGGAATGCGACGGTTGAGGATACCAAGTCCTCTTCCTGGCTTTCAGTCAGTCCGTCTTCCGGCCAGGCCGGGGCGGTCCAAATGGCTGTCTCTGCCCAGAATAATGAGAAAGAAGAATCTCGAAAGGCAGTCGTGACCGTGAATTGTGGGTCTGTATATGTCAAGTTTACTGTGACACAGGCGGCGAAGGAGAGAATCAACGTCTCGTCTTTGACCTTGAGTCGAACCGAGTTGACGTTGATGGAGGGTGATAGTGAAACGTTGGTAGCCACTGTTGGTCCGGACAATGCGACAGATAAAACTGTGACATGGTCAACTTCTGATGCAAACATTGCTACGGTGGATGGCAACGGTAAGGTGAACGCTGTCAAGGCTGGCACGTCGACCATCACGGCGAAGGCCGGTGACAAGACGGCGACCTGCTTGGTAACTGTTGAGAAACTAGTGATTCCAGTCTCATCGGTCTCCCTGAATAAGACCAGTTTGACGCTGACTGAGGGCGAGAGCGAAACACTCACAGCGACTGTGGACCCGGACAATGCGACAGACAAAAAGGTAAGCTGGATCAGTTCCAATACCAAGATAGCGACGGTGGATAGCGACGGCAAGGTGACCGCTGTCAAGGCAGGGTCTGCGACTATTACGGCGAAGGCAGGAGACAAGACAGCGACCTGCTCGGTAACTGTTGAGAAACTTGTAATCCCGGTGTCGTCGATCTCCCTGAATAAGACCAGTCTGACGCTGACCGAAGGCGAAAGCGAAACACTGACAGCGACTGTTAATCCGGACAATGCGACTGACAAGAAGGTGAGCTGGAGCAGTTCTAATACCAAGATAGCGACGGTGGATAGCGACGGCAAGGTGACCGCTGTCAAGGCAGGGTCTGCGACCATTACGGCGAAGGCAGGAGACAAGACGGCGACCTGCATGGTCACGGTAGAGAAACTTGTGATCCCAGTATCGTCGGTCTCCCTGAACAAGACCAGCCTGACCTTGACCGAGGGCGAGAACGAGACGTTGACGGCCACTGTAGGTCCGGACAACGCCACGGACAAGACCGTGACTTGGTCTACTTCTGATGCGAGTGTCGCAACGGTGGATCAAAGCGGTAGAGTCACAGCCGTCAAAGCCGGGTCCGCGACCATCACGGCGAAGGCCGGAGACAAGACGGCAACCTGCTCGGTAACTGTTGAGAAACTAGTGATTCCGGTCTCGTCGGTCTCCCTGAATAAGACCAGTCTGACGCTGACCGAGGGCGAGAGCGAAACACTCACAGCGACTGTGGACCCGGACAATGCGACGGACAAAAAGGTAAGCTGGAGCAGTTCCAATACCAAGATAGCGACGGTGGATAGCAACGGCAAGGTGACCGCTGTCAAGGCTGGCACGGTGACTATTACGGCGAAGGCAGGAGACAAGACAGCGACCTGCGCGGTCACGGTGGAGAAACTTGTGATCCCAGTATCGTCGATTTCTCTTAACAAGACTAGTCTGACGCTGATCGAGGGCGAGAGCGAAACACTCACAGCGACCGTGGACCCGGACAACGCCACGGACAAGACCGTGACTTGGTCTACTTCTGATGCGAGTGTCGCAACGGTGGATCAAAGCGGTAGAGTCACAGCCGTCAAAGCCGGGTCCGCGTCCATCACGGCGAAGGCCGGAGATAAAGCAGCAACTTGTGGTATTACGATAATAACTCAAGGTACATCAGGAGGCAATGAAACGATAGGGGAGGAAATATTGAAATGAAAAGCAACAAGTTTATTTACATTTTATCTTCAGTTCTGTTTGCTATCTCTTGTAGTAAAACGGATGGACCATTGTCTGTTTCAGAAGAGCAGAGCCAGGAGCAAATGTCTTTTTCTGCCGTGGTTGAAAGCCCGGCGACCAAGACTGTACTAAATGAGTCCGGTTCTATCATCCTGTGGGAACCGGGAGATGCTATTCGGGTTTTTCAGAGTACTAATTCCGAGAGGTATATTGCTGATATAGATGCGGCTTCGGAGAGTTGTTCGTTTATGGGAAACAGGATTGAAAAAGAGGGCGATGGTCAATACTTTGCTGCGTATCCGCACATAAATGGAGATGCCTTTGACGGATCTTTTTTTGAGGTTACTGTTCCTGGGGAGCAAAAAGCAACAAGTGGCTCATTTGATCGAAATGCCTTTGTTATGTTAGCTAAAAGCGAGAATACTTCCTTGCACTTTAGAAATTTATGTGGAGGGATCAAGTTCTCAATAACTGAACCAGGTGTAACGAGAGTTGTATTTAAGGGGAATAATAATGAAGTGCTCGCAGGGCGGGTTTCTGCCGCCTTTGATCAGTCGGGCAATCCTAAGGTGATGCAGGTGACAGAGGAGAGGACAGAAGTGTCGCTTTGTGCACCTGAGGGAACGACTTTCAAAGAGGGTGAGTGGTATTATATATCGATTCTTCCAACGTTATTATCCCAAGGTTTCACACTCCAATTCTATATTGATGGAAAGGAATTATCCATAGGAGGGGAATGGGTCTACGAGTCAGAAGTTTCAATTCGTCGTTCAGTGTGGACTCGTGTAGGAGGAGCAGACGAAACTTCAGATTATGACTATCAAGTTCCGGCAAATGCTATTCTTTACACCACTTCTGATCACAATCTGATTTATCTGTATGATAGTAGAGATGTTGTCAAACATTGTTACGATGCTGGTCTCGATGTAAACGTGATTATTTTTAAAGATTATGTTACGGAACTGTCCACTTTATTTAAGGGTAATAAAAATGTTACATGGGTCAGGCTCTCATCGACTTTTAATAGGATTGTCGATAATGCGTTTGATGGTTGCTCCAGTCTGGAGGGTATTTCAATTCCGGAGAGTGTCACAAGTATCGGTTCACGAGCATTTTACAATTGCTCTAGATTGAAACACATCATCATACCGAAAGGAGTCACTTCAATTGCAAATGGTACATTTGTTGGTTGCTCCAGTTTGCATGAATTGGTAATCCCGGAACAAGTCACAGAGATCGGTGCATCTGCATTTCATGGTTGCTCCAGTTTAGAGAGTATAATAATCCCTCCTGGAGTTACTTCTATCCAAGATGATACTTTCAACGAGTGTTCTAGTTTGACATATCTTAGTATCCCTGAAGGGGTTACAAGTATTGGAAAACGTGTCATTCAGGACTGTACAAGCCCGTTGTGTATAACGGTGCCGACTTCTATATGTAGTTTCCTTCAGGGGAATCCAAATGTAAAAGAAGTTACCTTATTAGGGGGTACAAGCATAAATGCGAAGGCTTTTTCTAGATGTACTGGTTTGACCAGTATCATTATCCCAGATAGTGTAACGAGTATCGAGACAAGTGCCTTTACATCTTGTCCTAGTTTGAAGGATGTCACACTCTCCTCAAATCTTACTAAAATAGGAGACTATGCTTTTGAAGCTTGCACAAGTCTGGAAAACATTTCTATCCCGGAAAGTGTAGAAACTATCGGAGTGTGTGGATTTTATCGATGCTCCAGTCTCACAAGCATAACTATTCCCGAGAGTGTATATTCCTTAGGGGCTGGTTGTTTTTGGGGATGCTCCAGTCTCACAAGCATAACTATTCCCGAGAGTGTTAATACCATAGAGAATTACTGTTTTAAAGAATGCTCTAGTCTCACAAGCATAACTATTCCCGAGAATACCAAAATTGGCTACGCTTGCTTTGAAAGTTGCAATAATCTTGTAGATGTTACAATCCCGACATCAGCAATTGGTTATTTGAAAGGTCAGAAGAAATTGAAGAATGTTACCCTGCTTGGGGGCACAACCATCGAGGCGGAAGCATTTCGTGAATGTACGGAATTGACAAATATCTCAATTTCAGAAAGCATTACAGAAATTGGCGCTCGTGCTTTTTATGGATGTTCCAATTTGTCCGGCATTACTGTTCCCGCGGGTGTTACTTCAATAGAAGAAGAGACCTTTGCAAATTGCTCCAGTTTGGGGAGTATTATGTTCGCAGAAGGCATAACCAGTATTGGTGCGAAAGCTTTTATCGGTTGTACCAGCCTCTCTGATATTATTCTTCCTGATGGTATTGAAAATATTGGTAATCAGGCTTTTAGTGGCTGCTCAAGTCTTTCCGATATTACATTGCCGGCCAGCTTGACTAGTCTGGGAAGTCAGGCTTTTCGTGGTTGCTCCAGCTTGGTTGACATAGCAATTCCGACCGGAGTTACCACAATTCAAGATGACACTTTTGAACAGTGCATTAACTTAAGGAATATTGACTTGCCGAAAGGTCTTTTGCATATTGGATCAGGCGCTTTCTACTGTTGTACAAGTCTTTCTAGCATTACAATACCTTCTAGTGTTTCAAGCATTGGTAGTCTCGCCTTTTTTTGTTGCTCTAGTCTTCTTGATATTACAATTCCGGAGGGAGTCACAACAATTAGCTGGCTTGTTTTCCATGGTTGTACCAAATTAAAGAGAATAGCCATTCCCGAGAGTGTTACAATTATTGAGAGTATTGCTTTTGCAGAGTGTTCTTCTTTGGAAAGCATTACGATACCAAAAGGTGTTACAGTAATTCCAGATAACACTTTTAATGGATGTTACAGTTTGTCAAGTGTCGTGATTCCGGAAGGGATTACCAGTATTCAAGGGAGTGCTTTCCGTGACTGCCGCAGTTTGGAGAGTATCACTCTTCCTCCTTTAATTACAACCATTGCAGACAATACTTTTAACGGATGCACCAATTTGAAGAGCATAAATATTCCATCCGGAGTGACGTCTATAAAAGAATATGCTTTTCGAGACTGTTCCCGTTTGACTGAGATCGAATTACCTACAAGTATTACTAGTATTGAGAAGGGGGCTTTTCGAGGGTGTTCGGGAGTTCAGAATATGGTTATTCCTTCTGGCGTCACAGCAATTAAGGATGAGACATTTATGGATTGTCGAAATATGAAGAGTATTTCTTTACCGAATAGTATTACAAGTATTGGTAAGGTTGCTTTCGCAGGGTGTCACAGTCTTATTATGGATACATTCCCGGAAGGTGTCGCTATCATTCAAGATAGAGCTTTTGGGGGTTGTAGTAGTTTGTCTAACATCACGATTCCGACAGGTGTAACCAGAATCGGAGCGGAAGTTTTTTGGGGATGTAGCCACTTATTTCATATCACAATCCCCGAGAGTGTAACAGCCATTGACGAAGCTGCTTTTTTCTATTGCGGCTCACCTTTAGAAATAAAAATGCTTGGATCTGTCCCACCGGCAAATGATAGTCCTTTTTTTGACGCTTCAGATAATGACGAGGAAGATGATGGTTATTATGAAATGATTATCTATGTTCCCAAAGCCGCTTTGGCAGAATATATGTCCAAGTGGAGCTCTTATGCATCGTATATTGTTGGCTATTAACTATTAATGAACGAATAAATGACTCCTCAAGAAGAAAATGCTCTGAAAGTAAGTTTCCTGAGCCGAAATCCTAACATCCGGGATGGGATTCCTGCAGCTGTTCAGCATAATCATCTATATGCCCGGATATCTCCTCAAAGTAAGCAGGAGTTCCATTCATTTTGGCGAGCATGTTTGAATAATCTGGTGCAAAAGTATGAGATGCAACAGTCCTTGATAACGTATCTGACGGATGTATTCTGTTTGCGCAAGCAGATGAATGACCAATTCTCGGATGTGTTTTGCGAAACCGGGTTCCGCCTTTCTCATGCTCAGAAAAGCCTATCCGTTCTCCTGAAAGAGAAATGGTGCCGAAATGAAATACCTGCTCCGCCGTTATGTCCCATCGACAGAAACGTTCTGAATGAACTCGGAATCCATTCTTTCTGTTGGACCAGGATGGATGAAGTGGACTTTTGCCAGACGGTCGATTTATTGTGCAAACGGGCTCAAGCGCAAGACTTATCGATCGCTCAGTGGGAACTTGCAACTTTTGAGGATAGATAGTCTTTAGCACAAGTCTTACCGGCCCCTCCGCGTAGGCCGGTTTCTTTGAAAAACCCTTCGGATTGCCTATCTTTGTTATTGCCCGATAAGGGTGATGCAAATGCAGGCCAGGAAAAGCTTCATTCTCCTATTTCTCCTTTCCCTGGCGGGCTGTCTGGAGCGGCAGCCTGCTGAGTTTGCGCAGCCCCTGCTGGGGGAGGTGCGGGTGGAGGCGGGTTTCGATGCCGTGCATTTCGAGGTGGCGGCGACGGGGCCCTGGAGCGAGTGTGGGGTGTATTTCGGTGAATCTGCCGGGGCGCTGCGGCGCATCCCGGGGGAGCGGACCGGGACGGGCTTCCGCGTGGATGTGAGCGGCCTGGAGGATGAAGCGGAGTATCAGTGGCGGGCCTTCCTGGGCAACGGCCGGGACGAGATTTGCACGGACCCGGGACGCGTGGTGACGCAGGAATATCCGTATGTCAAGCTGCCCGATCCCGCCTTCCGGACCTGGATCCTGGCGCGCTACGACCTCGACGGCGACGGCCACCTCAGCGAACAGGAGGCCCTCCGCATCGTCGATATCTGCTCGTACGAAGGACCCGGCGCCCGGAGCCTGCGCGGGATCGAGTGCTTCCCGAACCTGCGCTCCCTGATCTGGGCGAACGACTCCGTACTGGAGATCGACCTGTCCGCGAACGGAAAACTGGAGCTAATCAATCTGGAGCACAACCTGCTCACCGAACTGGACCTCTCGGGCTGCCCGCGCCTGGAGACCCTGATATGCAACGACAACCACCTCTTGACGCTGGATCTTTCGCCCTGCCCCCATCTCAAGCATATTGCCTGCTGGATGAACAACCTGACGGCGCTGGATTTCTCGGGTCTGCCGGAACTGGAGGACCTGGCCTGCGCGCAGAGTGACTTCTCCAAGAGCGGGCTGGATGTGTCGAAAAACCCCAAATTGCGCAGCCTGTGGTGCAACGACAGCTACCTGAGCGACCTGGATGTCTCGGCCAACCCGCTGCTGGAGGAGTTGGGCTGCTATCGCAATCCGTTGTACCTCGACCTGGACCTGACGGCCAATCCGCGGCTGGACACCCTGGAGGTGAGCGGCTGCCCCGGACTGGGGACGGTCTGGCTCAGGACCGGGTGCACGCCCGGCCGGGGAATCACCAAGGACGAGCATACGCAGATCCGCTACTCGGATGCGGCCCCGCCCGTTCCCATCCCGGATCCGGGCTTCAAGGCCTACCTGACAGCCCATTTCGATGCCGACCGGAACGGGGAAATCAGCCGGGGCGAGGCCCGCCGGATCCGTCGGATCGAGGCCTTCTCCGATGAGTGGAACATCCAATCCCTCAAGGGGATAGAATATATGCCGGAGCTGACGGAACTTCGCTGCACAGGCAGCTGGATCGACGAACCGGTTCCCGACCAGCCCTATTATTACCAGGGGCATTACCGCTGGGACGATTGCTTCGGCCCGGCCGGGACCCTGCTGGAAGTGGATGTCTCGCACAACCCGGCCCTGACCGAACTGAATGTGGCTTGCAATGCCGGACTGGGGGAGCACATGACAGGCCTGGACCTGCGGAATAATCCGAATCTGGAAGAGCTGGGCCTCGGGATGACCTACCTGCCCTATCCCGACGTCTCGAGGATGACGAAGTTGAAGGTGCTGGATCTGGGACACCTGCGTGGCACGAAGCCGGAGCTCTCCGCCCTGACGGGGCTGCGGGTCCTCATCCTGGATTTCCCGCAGGACGACAAGACCGGCTATGCCGTGGACGTGTCCCGTTGTCCGGATCTCGAGGAACTGAATATCGCCACCGCGGGCTCGGTGTCGGATCTGTCGAAGAACCCGAAACTGCGTGTGCTCCGCACGTCTTTCATGGGCCTGCGAAAGCTGGATGTGTCGGCTCTGGCCCGGTTGGAGGAGCTTGCCTGCGAGGGCAACTATCTGGAGACGCTGGACCTGTCCGGGAATCCGCAGCTGAAGACGCTGAGCTGCCAGGACAACCGGCTCCGGAGCCTCGATGTCTCGGCGAACCCCCGGCTGGGAGAGCTGAAGGCCTCCCCGATGAACGACACCGAAGGACAGAATCTCCTGGAGATCTTGTTTGTGTCTGAGAAACAGGAGATTCCGGGGGTGACGAAAGATCGGAGCGCAGGCTGTCTGCCTGCTCAGACGGAGATAGTCAGGAAATAATCCCTAGAAATTGAACCCGGCCCCGAGGCTGAGGGAGAACTGCCGGAAAGCGAGCGTTTCGCCGCCCAGTGAAAGGGAGAAACGTCCCAGATCCAGGAGGATGCCCGCGTCGAGATCTATCCCCGCGGTGTTGTAGTCCGTGACTCGCGCCCAGGCGCCTGTGGTGTCCTGCCAATAGACGCTCCGCCGGCCATAGCCGCCTCCCGCGTAAATTTTCAGCCCGTCGAAACATTGCACCCAGGCGCCGCCGGCGAGGCTGAAGCGGTTGACGGACCGCTTGCCGGAGGACCAGAAGAGACCGAAATCGGTCGTGCCGTCGCTCCGGCAGTCGTAATCGGTCTGGAGGGAGCGGAAGTTGCTGTCGAAGCGGAGGTAGCCGCCCCAGGCGGTTCCGATGCCCGCCATCGCTCCGTAGGACAGTTCCGGGAGAACGCCCAGCCGGGCAAGGAGGAAGCCATGCAGGGCTCGGGGCTGCGTTTTCTGAAGCGGGACGGCTGTCGTGCTCCGGGGGCTGCCCGGGATGACGACCACGGTGTCCCGCCGGCTGAAGGTGTGCTCGACCTGTACCCGGGTCAATTCCCGTTCCACGGTGACGGTATCCCGGACGGTAATATGCTCGACTTCCGGCTCCCGGCGTTCCGGGACGGCCTGCCGCAGGCTTGCGGCTGGTTCGGGGGCCTTGCGGGGCTCCAGGGCCGCCAGGACGGCATCTGCCTCACGGCTGACGAAATCCTGCAGCGTCCAGCTCCCGGAGGCACGCATCCGCAATTGCTCCAACTGATCCGCGGGATAGTCCGGAAGGCTCCGGGCGAGGGTGTAGGCGAGGGAATAGTATTGGGGATCGGCGGTCTGCTCCGCCCGGGCGATGAGCTCGCGGACGCGTCCGGCGCGGGGTTCGAATACTTCGGCGACCTGTCCGGCGGGCAGATAGCGGAGGACGAGATAGCGGCCTTCCACGAGGCGCGAAGAGGCGCGGCGCACATCCTCGCGATAAGTCTCACCCAGCGCGGGGGAGAGCCCGCTCCGGGCGGCGATGCGCTCGCACAGACCGGAGAGGGCGGCGCTGTCGGCCTCGTGGAGCGTTCCGCCCCGTCCTTCCCCCCAGAGGAGGGCCGGGTCGCGCCGAATGAGGGCGGCGTTCTGGGCGAAAGCTGCCAGGGAGGCGAACAGGAGTAGCAGTGTCAGCGCCTTTCTCATCATTTGCGGTATTTGTCATAGCGTTCGCGGATGGCGGCGAAACGGGCCTGCTGCTGCGCGTCCATCTTTCCCACGGTCCCTTGCAGGCCGGTCCGGAAGGCTTCCAGATGCCGGAGAAGTTCGTCCGCGGGACGGCGGGCGATGCAGGCATTGCACAGGGAATCATATTGCTCGAGGACGGCTTCCCAGCTGGCATATTCTTCGTCGAGGAAGCGGGCGTATGCGGCTTCCGCCCCGGCTTTCAGCGTCTTGCTGTCATCGGCCGTCGCCACAATCTGTCCGTCAGCGGTCAGCAGGTAGGCTGTACCGCCGCTGACGCCGACGGCGAGGTGGTCGGACAGGTATTCAATCTGCTCGAACTCCGGCACCTGCGGCCGGTCTGCCGAGGCCTGGCGGGGGGTACAGGAGACGGACAGAAGCAGTCCGGCCAGTATGTGGGCGAAGCGGCGCATATTCATACGAAGATACGCAAAAAATGCGTATATTTGAGTGGTATATGGGCACGGAATCTACATTTTTCGAACCACTGTCCGCGGAGCTGCCTGCGCAGGACACCCGGCCGGAATGCCTCTATGTTTCGGAGGAGGGTTTCTCGGAAATCTGGCGGGTGCGGCGCGAGGGGCGTTTCCGTGTCTATAAGGTCCTGAAGCCCGCTTTCCGCGGGAGTCCTGCCCACGAATCCCTGCTCCGGAAAGAATTCGAACTCTGCTACGGCCTGGAGCATCCGCATATCTGCCGGGTCCTGGACTGGAAGGTCCTGCCAGAGCTGGGCTCCGCCATCGAGATGGAATGGGTGGACGGCTGTACGCTTGCCGAACTGGCCGCGAAAGGACCGCTCCCGCCGGACGAGGTGCGCGCCCTGTTCGGGGAGATCTGCAAGGCGCTCGCCTATATTCACCGGCGGCAGCTGGTGCACCGCGATCTCAAGCCGGAGAACGTGATGGTGACACACGATGGCGGTCACGTGAAGTTGCTGGATTTCGGCCTGGCCGACACAGACGGCTGGTATCTGCACAAGCAGGCGGCCGGCACGCCCCGCTATGCCGCGCCGGAAGTGCTCGCAGGGCGGGCAGCGGATGCACGCAGCGATATCTATTCGCTGGGTGTGATGCTGGCGGATGTGGGCGGAAAGCCGTTTTCGCGCATTTCGGCGCGCTGTACCCGGACTTTGCCCTCGCAGCGTTATCAGCAGGTCGGGGACGTGCAATGCGCGCTCTCCCGCAAGCCGTTCCGCCTGGCCGGATGGGCCGTGGCGGGGCTCCTGCTGGGCGCCGCGTTGTGGTGGATGCTCGCTTCGGGAAGTGCCGCCCGCCGCGCGGACCGCATTTTCCGGGAAGCTACCGAGATGCTGGAGCAGGTGCTAGAGTAGCTCCAGAGTCGTCAGGCCGTTGACGCTGCCGGCGATGTAGGAGGGGGTGTAGGCGCCGTTGCGCAGGATGCGGGGGATGTAGAGCGGATATCCCAGGAAAAAGGATGAAACCTCGAAGACATCGCCCTCCTCGAGCGAGGAGTTGCAATTGTGCGTGACCCGGAAGCGGCAGTCCCCGAGGTATTCCAGCCGGACCAGGCGGTCGGGGTTCCAGCCGATGCGCAGGCCGTCGCCCGGGGTGAGGTCCGAGGCGGAGACGAAGCGGGAGGTGAAGAAGCCCGATTCGAAGACGGACAAGGTCTTGAGATCTTCGCAGAAAGTGCGGAAATCCTTTTTCCCGATGAACAGCGACAGGATGTTGAGCGTGGTCAGGCTGGGGGAGGAGTTGTTGGAGACGTAACCCCAGAGGCGCTTGAGTGTGGAGGCGGAGAGCCGTTCGTTGATCTCCCGCTCGATGACCACGGACAGGGCTTCGAAGTCCGTGGTGGTGTTGACGCCGCGTCCGTAAGCTTTTTCAACTTCGGCCAGAAGGTATTTCAGCTCCGGGATCTCTTTGCTCATCTTGATGCCATTCGTTTTCATAGGGAGCAAAGATACCCACCCATGAAAGTTCAATCAAGTTCAATTTGGTTCAATATTATTTCCGTCGAAGATATACTTTTTCCGAGTATTTGTAAAATGTTATTTGTATTTTTGCGAAAATTTTTGGGATATGAAACATTTATCGATTCTTTTGCTGGCAGTTGCCGCAATGGGAGTGCTTGCTTGCTCCGGGGACAAAGTGAATTATAACGTGAAGGGTACGGGTGCTTCGCAGGAAGGTGCGACCGTCTATCTGATCGATCAGATCAGCGCCGCCCCTATCGACAGCGCCGTCGTCGCCGGCGGAGCTTTCGCGATGAAGGGCCAGGCCGACAAGGATGCATTCCTCGCGGTCAGTATCGACGGCCTCGGCTGGAATTTCCTGTTCTTCAATGACGGGAAGCCCGTGACCGTGAATGTGGCGGACAGCACCGTGACCGGCTCCGCGCTCAATAATAAACTGACGGAGTGCGACAAGGCGAACACGAAGGCTAATGCCGAGTTGTCCGAATTCGTCTCGGCTTTCACTTCTCTTCCCAAGGAGGAGCAGCAGGCCCGGATGGCCGCCTGGCTTCCGGAGTATCGTGAAGTCCAGTTGAAATATGTCGACTGGTATCTCGGCATGATCGAGGAGAACAAAGACAACCTCGTTCCCGTGGCTTTCGTCGACCAGGTCCCTTCGATGGCCGGCCAGGATAAGTTCAACGA
This sequence comes from Bacteroidales bacterium, assembly GCA_016290835.1. Lineage (GTDB taxonomy): Bacteria > Bacteroidota > Bacteroidia > Bacteroidales > UBA932 > Cryptobacteroides. The sequence continues at coordinate 69,604 of JAEEVG010000005.1, forward strand.
ACTCCTCGCTTCGGGCGCAGCCTACGCTGAGCACCCGTATGTGCTGAATATGAAGGAGAAGCGGGAAGCCGCCCTGGCCAAAGCCAAGGCCGCCGAGGAGAGCAAGCAGGCCATCATCGGCCAGAAGTTCCTCGACCTCGAGGAGGCCGATCCGCAGGGCAAGATGCACAAGCTGAGCGAGTATGTGGGCAAGGGCAAGTGGGTCCTGGTGGACTTCTGGGCTTCCTGGTGCGGTCCCTGCAAGAATGAGATGCCCAACGTGGTCGCCGCCTACAAGAAATATCACAACAAGGGCTTCGAGATCGTAGGCCTGTCCTTCGACCGCGAGAAGGAGCCGTGGGTGAAGGCCATCACCGAGTGGGAGATGCCCTGGATCCACCTCTCCGACCTGAAATACTGGCAGTCCGTGGCCTCCGACGTGTATAATGTCAACTCGATTCCGGACAACTTGCTGATCGATCCCGAAGGGACCGTCGTCGCCCGCTACCTGCGCGGCGCCGCCCTCGAGGAAAAACTCGCCGAGGTCCTCAAATAAAGCCCTGCCTCGAGGCACAGTACAAAAAAACGGGGGATCCCAGCGAAAGGGATTCCCCGTTCTTTTTATTCCGGCAGTCTATAAAAACGGGTCGTAGATAGGACGTATGACCAGGCCGTAGGCGCGGTTGATGCCGCCGTTCATCGTTTTGGTACCTTGCGTGAACGTCAGGCAATCCGCTTTGCCCGAGTCGAGGACGGTAGAAGTCCAATAGCCGCCGAAAGAATTGTAATCGATCCTTGTATTGTCCTTTTGATAGCCGGCTGCGGGGAAGAAGATCTTATTGTCGGAGTAGCCGCGTTGTATGCTGGTGACCAGCCAACCACTGACGCCGGTGCCGTTATAATCCGTTTCCCAGGTCCAGCTGCAGTTGCTGGGATCGAGCAAACGCATGAATTCCCAATTTGTAGGCATCCGGAAACGGCCGCCCAGAGCGGCATAGGCCGCGTCGTCTATTTTCTCAAGCGTGGCTTCGCCATCGTAGTACTTGGGGTTGCTTCCTGCGGGGTCGAACAAATAGTTTCCATCAGCATACCGGCTCTTCGGCTGGAGTTCGCCCCAGGCATAATAGGCACCGGAAAGGTGTGGAGCCGCGGCGTCCAGGTTGCATTTCGCCCATTTGTTTTCCGGCCCCATTTCTACATAGAGATCGGATGCGAGCGTCGTCGTCCATTTGCCCTCGCCCGGGACCGGGAAGTTGTACCGTTTGCCGGCGGTGAGTTTCGAGTTGCGTTCCAGGGTGTAGATCTTGTCGTTCGCCGGAGTGGGGTCCTTATAAGAAAGGGAGAACGCGTAGGCGGTCGCATCGGGGTTGACGAGCCGGCCGGCGAAGATGGCGCCATCTTCATCGGCGAAGCCGCTCAGGCGGGCACCAGCCTGCTGGATTTCCGTCAGGAGGGTTCCGTCGGGTCTGACGCCCTTGAGTGCGACCGGGCGGACCTGCGGGCTGGCGAGGGTGTAATTGTTCACTGCATCTTCAATGTCCGCGATGTGGAATTGTACAAAGTTCTCAGGCTTCTCCAGCGTGATCGATGCTTCCACCGTGGTGCCGTCCACCGTAAAGGGAACCCTGGTCTGGGCGAGGTAATAGTTGAAGATCGGCTTCATTTTCTCATCGAGGATAGCAAAATAATCGTCCTCGATGACAATATCACAGATTCTCGGATTATATACCGCCGTAAGGGTATTTTCAAACATGGTTTCGAAATCCGTGGACGTAAAGGAGCCTCCACATTCGCTCACCTCCCAGGTCTGCGTCGCGATATCGTAAGAAAGCTTGAGGTATTTATTATCTATTCCACTGAGGAATACATAAACCTCATCCCCGTTCTCCCAGTCGGTCTTGGCCGCCTTTGTCCCGGCGACGCTGATCTCGAATGTCATCGGCACTCCGGCAGGGGCTTCCTCCTGGGGAGTCATTTCCTTGGTGCAGGAGAGCAGTCCTGCAGCGAGGCAAATCAGTAAGAATGTCTTTTTCATGTTGCTTCCTCCGATTTAGATGTTTTCTTCCTCCCAGGTGGGATACTTGCCAGGGCTCAGACAGATGATGCCCTCATTGCACAGCTCCAGGACTTCGGCCTGGGGAGCCGTGTACAATTCTTTGTTGTTTGTTTCCATATGAAGAGAGATTAAGTATCGACCAGACACAAAGATGGGAAAAAAATCACACGAATACAATATCAATTATCCCCCAGGAAACCGGTTTTCTGCATGAAGGCGTAGAGCAGGTCGATCCAGACAAAGGAGGGACGCTGACGCTCCGGTTCCGGGTAGTAGCCGAAGCCGTGATTCTCGCAGGCGAAATAATGTGCCTCCGCAGGAAGCCCGGCCGCCCGCCATGCCTGCACCATACTGATGCCGGTCAGGCCGTTGAACAGATCGATTTCCGGAGCCGCGACGAACAAGGGAGCGGCATCCGAGGGTAATGCCTCGGGCAGGACTGTGGCCGCGCCGTAGATGGGGGCCACCAGGTTGGGCCGGCTCTCCGGCGTATGGTTCAAGGCCACGTCGGAGGTCAGGAATCCGCCTGCGGAGAAGCCCATGATGCCGATGCGGTCCGGATCGACGCCGAATTCCCCGGCGTGCGAGCGGACGTAGGCGATCGCCGCACGCCCGTCGTCATTGCCCAGCGAGCGTGCCACGGGACGGTGTGCCTCCAGTGCGGCCCGCTCTTCCGGGGTGTACACCGGCTCGGGCGCCCCGGTAATCGAATAGAACGCCTCCTCGCTGTTGCGTGCGAAATGGACGAGCCGGTACTTGAGCACGAACGCGGCGACACCGTGCGCGGAGAGCCACTCGGCGACGTTGGAACCCTCTTTGGTGTAATAATTTACGGTAAAACCGCCGCCCGGACAGACAATCATGGCGGCGCCGGTCGCCCGGTCTGCCGCCGGGAGATAAGCCACGATCTCGGGATCCTTGATGTTGGTGAAATAGGAGTCTCCAGCCGGGTCGGTATAGGAATATTCTTCCCAGTCCCAGGCTTCGCTGCCCGGAGCTGGGCCATCGTAAAGCCGGTAGGAGGCAGGTGTGGCGGCGGGGCCTCCAGGTTGTCCCGCACAGGCGGTGGCGATCAGTGCCACCAGAACAAACAGTCGTTTCATATGCATTTATTTTAAAGGCACACGTGAACGTCGTCTTTTTAGAATACGGGTTGAATTCGTTAAGAATCAGTGCATAAGCTTGCGAAAAAAAACACTAATCCATTCTCTGAAAGGATGAACTACTGATTAAGATTAATAATTATTCCACCTGGAAATTTCAACGATATTCCCTTCTTGTTTAGGATAGATGGCAGCGAAATATTCAACGGTAAGAGCCGCAGTATGTATCTCCGTATATGGCTTTATCTCTAAATATAGCACATTCTTCTCTTTTTTTGTCTGGAGCCGTTGATTGGCAACACGAAAACCGCTTCCTGGGGCAATGAACCACCCAAGCACCAAAGAGTATTTTTTAAAATCGATGTCCGGCCACGAGAACTCAACACCATTCAATCCAACAACATCTTTAAGCGACTGAGAGTCATTGACAATTGCCGCATAATCATCTTTCTTGAACGACTCTGTCGGCAAACTTGGATTGTCCGGTAAAATAATACCTAATTCAACCAATGCAGCTGGCACTAATTCCTGCAACCAACCATGACTCTCCATATTTGCCCACGCAACCGCATCCTCGCCATCCATCTCTATCGGGGCAATCACGTCCTTGTTATTCCCATTGAAAATGTCTTCATAGTCATTTGAACAGCCAGTAATTATTAGCGCCGTACAAATCATCACAAATAAATAATTGATATGTTTCATGGCTATTTAGTTTATATTATACTTCGTGTTATAAACGGATTACGTTAATATAACTGCCCGATAGTGAACTATGTTATAGCAGAGGATCCATCTTTTATCCGATGATGATTTTTCCCAGTTTCGGAATCTTTTGTATGAGTACGCAGCCCAGGGCCACAAGCACATAGCTGACCAGGGCCGTCAGGAGGATCTGGACAGGCGTCGTCCAGATGCCCAGGATGCCGTCATACCCAAGCCCCAGGGCCCCCCGCAGCCAGGCGGAAACCGGCACCAGCACCAGCAGATGGCTCAGATACATCCCGTAGCTTGCTTTGGAAACCGGCAGGACGAGTTTGCGATAGACGGCTCCGTCGGAGCGGATCTTCCTGAACAGGAGGATCCAGCCGATGGCCATCAGGGCCACACCGATGCTGTCGTTCAGCCAGGGGGTTTCCCAGATGGCGGCCAGTCCGACGGGACCTTCCACGGGGAAGACGCCCTGCGCATCCGCCCCCACGCGGCGCAGGAAGCCGAAAACGCCGATGGCAAAGCCGCCAGCGAAAAGCGGCAGGGCCAGCGCTAGCGTCTTCTTCCAGGAAAGTTCTCCCACGAATTTGCGGAAATACAGGCCCAGCAGCAGATAGCCTACCATGCCGCTCAGGTAATAGAAAAGCCCGTAGCTGTTCCAGCTGGCCTCGCCCCAGAGCGGGTATTTGGCGGGGTTGGGGATGCCGGAAGGTCCGTAGATGACGGGGGCGGCGCCTCCGAGCCAGTCCCGCAGAAGGGGCAGGAGCGTGGTAAAAAGCCAGATGCCCAGATAGAGCTGCAACTCCCGTTTGTCCACTTTCTCCACCCAGGGGGACAGCAGCGGCATCAGCAGATACAGGCCGATGAGCATATAGACAAACCAGAGGTGCCCGGCTGCGTAGTTGAAGTTCCACAGCAGGTCCTTGAAGTTTTGGACAGGTTCTCCCCAGACAAGGGCATAGACCAGGGTCCAGACCAGGAACGGAGGCAGAATCCGGCATGCCCTTCTCCGGAAGAACTCTTTTGTCGTGTAATGGAGCGGGAACTGTAAATAACTGGAAGCCACGACGAACAGCACGACGGCACTCCGTGAGAAGACATCCATCACGGAAGCCCAGATGGCATCCGGCCGTGTCAGGATCAGCGAGCCCTCACCCCCCAGGTAGAAGGGTTCCGTACTGTGGGTCAGCATCACCAGGAAGCAGGCCGCCACCCGCAGCCAGTCGAGCCAGATTTCCCGCTTTGTTTCCATTAAGGATAGTAGCGGCCGAGGACCTTCAGTTTGTCGCCGGAATCATCCACGAGGAAGAAAGCGGGGATGCGGAGCGAGTCGGAAGGGCGGTGGGAGTGGCAGCACAGGATGCGCTTGCCGTCGAAGGTCGTGAAGATCATTCCGTGGCCGAAGTTCGGTGGCGTGATGGGGTTCTTCTCCTGGACCCACGGGCCGTCAAGCTTGCCGGTCGTGGAATAAGCCACGCCCTGCGTGTAGTCGCTGAAGACCCAGCTCGTCCAGATCATGCCCAGCTTGCCGGTCTGCGTGCGGAAGACGAACGGACCGTCGGTGACCCGGTTCGGACGGATGGTACCGTCATCGAGCCTGTCCTTGCTCCACGGGGAGTCGAAGGCCCGGAACAGCAGCTTGCGCCCCTCGGGATAGGTTCCGGAGAGGTCGGGCTTAAGCGGGATGTACTCCACCGTGCCGTTGTCGTTCTGGACCCATTCGTGGCAGAAAATCAGGTTCGGCTTGCCGTCCTCGACCCATAGCGAGGCGTCGAGCGTGGACTGGTCGGCCGGCACATAGGTCTCGTCCTGCATCGGGCGGAAAGGCCCCTCGGGGCTGTCGCCCACGAGGACGTGGACGGCGCGGCGGTTGAGCCGGGTGCCCGGGATGGTCGCCGCCTGGTTGGTGAAGGTGCCGAAATAGTAGTAGCGGCCGTTGTAGTGGTGCAGCTCGGCGGCCCAGATCATCGGGCGCGGACCCATCCACGATTCCGGATCCGGCTGGGCAACCTGGTACGGACCGTCCCAGACCTTGAGGTCGGGGCTCTTCCAGAGGTTCCCGCCGGTTCCGGTCATATAATACATCCCGCTGGCCTTGTCGGCCAGGATGAACGGGTCGCTGAGGCGGATCTCCTCCGTCTTGGCGTAGCGGTGCGTGTTGACGGTCACCTCCGCGGCCTTGAGGTACGGCGAGGTGAACTTGACCGTGAGTTTGCCGGGATTGGCGGGCGTCTTGACATAGGCCAGCAGGCGGCCGTGGAAGGCCCGCTGCACATTGTCGTTCCAGTTGCCCATATCGGTCATGTTGGCGGATTCCAGGCCCAGGAGCTGGCCGGCGCCGTCCACGGTGACGGTGATCTCGTTGTCTGCCAGCGGAACCAGGCGGCCGTTGTCGTCCACAACCTCCAGGCACACCTGGGCCACGGCCCCGGCGTCAAGGTCGTCCTTGTAGAGCGAGGCCTTCAGGGCGGCCGGACGGGACACGGGACGAATCTCGTACTCGGACACCTTCTTGCCGGACGCATCATAGCCTTCGGCCTTCAGCACGCCGGCGTGGTAGGGGACATCCCAGCCGATGATGCCGGTCTCGTCGTTGAACGGGGTCATCGCGCCGACCTCCCTGCCGTCGAGCAGCAGGCGGGCCTGTGCGGCGTTGGTGTAGCAGACGACGCGGATCAGCTGGCCTTCTTCATAGTTCCAGGTGTCCTGGGCGTCGCTGCGGTCGCCCATATTGGCTCGGGGCTGGGGGGCCGGTGCGGCCTGCTGGCCGAACATGCCGCGCCGCTGCGTCTGCGCCTGGGGCTGCGGCTTGGGATAGGTGCCGATGTAGCAGACCGGATCCTCGCGCCACATCGCGGCGCGCAGGTGGCCGCGGGGCTTGATGTTGCCGGCCAGGTCGAGTGCACCGGCGGAGGAGCCGCGGGACGGCCAGGCGCCGGATTCGCCCAGGAAGTCGATGCCGGTCCAGATGAACTGGCCGAAGATGTAGTCGTTGTCGCGGACATACTTCCAGGCGGAGTAGCCGGAGCTGTTCTCGGAGCCGTAGATGATGCGGTCAGGGTAGGTCTCGTGGTCGCGGGCGTAGCGGTTCTCCGTATAGTTGTAGCCGACCACGTCGATGGCCTCGGGGTATCCGGTTTCGTTGGACATCACCACGCCGGCCAGGGCGCCCGTCGCAGGGCGGGAACGGTCCACGGCGTGGACCTGGGCGGTCAGCCGCCGCGCGATCTCGCCGATGCGCATCGCGTCAGGGGCATTCGGCATATAGCCGCCGGAGAGGGGCTGGTTGAATTCGAATTCGCCCTTGTCCAGGATCGGGTGCGAATACGGGTCGTTGGGGTAGTCCACCTCGTTGCCGATGCTCCAGAGGAAAATGGAAGGATGGTTGCGGTCGCGGCGCACCATATCGGCGACGTCGCGCTCGCCCCACTCGTTGAAGAAGTCCGCCGTGCCGTCCATCGAGGGCGTGCCGCGGTTGCGGCCCTGGACCCATTTCTTCTTGTTGAACTCCCATTCGTCGAAGGCCTCGTCCATCACCAGGAAGCCGAGCCGGTCGCAGAGGTCGTAGAAGATCGGGGTCTGGGGGTTGTGGGCCGTGCGGATCGCGTTGGCGCCGATGGCCTTGAGGTTCACGAGCCTGCGCTCCCAGACTTCTTCCGGGACCACGGCTCCGAGCACGCCGGCGTCGTGGTGCAGGCATACGCCCTTGATTTTGCGGTTGACCCCGTTGAGGGCGAATCCCGTGTTGGCGTCGAAGGCGAGCGAGCGGATGCCCACCGTCACTTCAGTCTTGTCGAGGGTTTCCTTGCCGGCGGTGAGGGATACCTCAAGCGTATAAAGGTAGGGGTCGTCGATGTCCCAGCAGTGCGGCGCGGGGACCTTCAGGTCGGTGTTCTGCTTCGCGGCGGCCTTGGCCGTGGTCTTGGCGACCACCTTGCCGTCGGCGTCGCGCAGGGCGAGGTTCAGCCGGGCGGAGGCGGGGAGCGGACCCTCGATCGCGGTATCCACGTTCACCACGGCCTGCTTGGCGGTCAGGCTGCGGGTGGCGTAGCCGACGCCCCACAGCGCGAAATGCGTCTCGCCGGCGGAGACCAGCCAGACGTTGCGGTAGATGCCCGATCCGGTGTAGAAACGGGAGTCGGCGATGCGGCTGTGGTCTACGCGGACGGCCAGGACGTTGTCTCCCGTGCGGTTCAGGTAGGGGGTCAGGTCATACAGGAAAGAGGAGTAGCCTGCGGGGCGCTCACCGAGCAGGTGCCCGTTGAGGTACACCGAGGAGCGGTTATAGACGCCCTCGAAGTAGATGTAGGTCTTGCCTTCGGGCAGCCGGCGGGCATTGAAATGCTTGCGGTACCAACCGATGCCGGCCGGGAGGTATCCGGTGCCGGAGGCGAGGGCGGGAGAGAGCGTGCCCTTGACGGACCAGTCGTGGGGGAGCTGGGTGCGCGTCCACCGGGCGTCGTCGAAGTCCGGAGCTTCCGCTCCTGCGACGTCGTCGAGGACGAAGGTCCAGCCGTCATTGAACAGGGAACTGTTCCCGAAAGAGGTCTGTGCGTTGGCATTGCCGGCACACAAAGCCACCCACAACAGGGCAGCCAACAGACAGTGGATTCTGGTTTTCATAACGGTTACAGACAGTTTCTCCAAATATAACAAAAATAGTTGGAAAAACCCTAACCGGTATGTAGTTACACAATCCCCGGAGAGACGAACGGAATCGCTTTTCGGAGGCCGGGAGGACAAAAAAAGCCTCTCAGCGCGCTGAGAGGCTTTTTTGTGCTCCCTTAGGGGCTCGAACCCTAGACACCCTGATTAAGAGTCAGGTGCTCTACCAACTGAGCTAAGGAAGCAGTATTTCAAACGAAAGCTCGTTCACTTTTTGTGACCCGTTCGGGGCTCGAACCCGAGACCCCAACATTAAAAGTGTTGTGCTCTACCAACTGAGCTAACGAGTCCTCCGTTTTGGGATTGCAAAGGTATGCCAATCTTCTGAATTCTCCAAACTTTTTCACAATTTTTCACGCAAAAATCATTAACTTTGAAAATCCTTAATCAAGTTTTATGAAACGGATATCCATTTTCCTTCTCGCAGCCCTCGTGCTGCTGGCGGCTTCCTGCCACAAGCAGCCCGGCCGCAGCCTCGACTTGTCCGGCACCTGGCAGGTGAGCCTGGACAGCCTCGCCACCTTCCAGTCCATGGCCCTGCCCGGCACGACCGACGACGCCGGCCTGGGCACCCCGAACACCCTGGAACCCGGCATCACCGGTCCACAGATCCAGCGCCTGACCCGCAAGCACTCCTTTATCGGAGAGGCTTTCTACAAGCGCGAGATCGACATTCCCGCCGCGATGGCCGGCAAGCCGCTGGCCCTCAAGCTGGAGCGCGTAATCTGGACGAGCGCCGTCTGGGTGGACGGCAAGCGTCTGGCCGGGGAGGAGGAGAGCTTGACCACTCCGCATTACTACTTGATTCCGGAAGGTTTGTCCGCGGGCAAGCACGAGATGATGATCCGCATCGACAACCGCCAGCGCCACAATGTCAACCCTTCGCTGCTGGCCCACGCCTATACCAACGACACCCAGATCATCTGGAACGGCATCCTAGGCGAGATTTCCCTGACGGCCCTCGAGCCGCTGGAGGTCGCCCAGGTGGACGTCTATCCGGATGCCGCCGCCAAGACGGCGCGGGTGCGCACCCTGCTGGTGCGCCACGCCCCGGCCGGCGCCTCAGCCACGCTGGAGTATGTCGCCGGCGGCAAACCGCAGCGCCAGGAGGTCTCGGTGGCGGGGGATACCACCGCGGTCGAGTACACCCTGGACCTGTCCGCAGCGAAACTCTGGGATGAGTTCTCACCGGCACTCCAGACCCTGACCGTGCGCTGCGGGAAGAGCAGCCGCACCGTCAGCTACGGCCTGCGCGACTTCAAGCGCGTGGGCAACACGATCGAAGTCAATGGCCGCCGGATCTTCCTGCGCGGTACGCTCAACTGCTGCATCTACCCGCTGACCGGCACCCCGCCGCTCGACGAGAAGGGCTGGGAGAAAGAGTTCAAGGTCTGCAAAGAGTGGGGCCTGAACCACATCCGTTTCCACTCCTGGTGCCCGCCGGACGCCGCCTTCCGCGTGGCGGACAGGATGGGCCTCTACCTGCAGGTCGAGCTGCCCGACTGGGCCCGCAACATCGGCGAGGAGGAGATGAACATCTTCCTGCAGTCCGAGTACGACCGCATCATCGCCAACTATGGCAACCACCCGTCCTTCTGCATGCTGACCTGCGGCAATGAGCTCGACCGGGGGTATGACTGGCTCAACTGGATGCTCCGCTATATGAAGGCGGCGGACCCGCGGCACATCTATTCGAACTCCACCTATTCGATGGGCGCCGGCCACAAGGGCTATCCCGAACCGGAAGACCAGTTCTATGTGGCTTCCCGCACCTACCTCGGCCAGATCCGCGGCCAGGATTACCTGGACAGCCGTTCTCCGGACTTCACCTTCGACTTCTCCCCGTACACGGCCGACTACGACCTGCCGATGATTTCCCACGAGGTGGGCCAGTATGCCGTGTATCCGCACCTTTCCGAGATCAGCAAGTACACCGGCGTGCTGGATCCGCTGAACTTCAAGGGCCTGCGCAACATCATGGAGTCCAAGGGCCTGCTGGACAAGGCGGAGGACTGGACGATGGCTTCCGGCCGGCTCGGCGCCATCCTTTATAAAGAGGAGGTCGAGCGGGCGCTGAAGACCCCGCGCCTGAGCGGCTTCCAGCTCCTCGGCCTGCAGGACTTCAGCGGCCAGTCCACGGCCCTGGTGGGCCTGGTGGACGCCTTCTGGGACAACAAGGGACTGGTGAGCCCGGAGTGGTTCCGCCAGGCCTGCTCCCCGGTCACCCCGCTGGTCCGCTTCTCCAAGCCCTGGTGGGTGGATGAGGAAGTCTTCACCGCGACCGTGGAGATCGCGAACTATGGTCCGGAGGACCTGACCGCCGATGTGGTCTGGACCCTGCGCAAGGGCTCCAGGACCCTCGCTTCCGGCGTGTTCAAGGATGAGCAGCTCGCCACGGGCGGCAATTCCTTGCTGACCGAGGGGATCAAGGTCCCCCTGAAGGGCTTCTCCGATCCGGCCCAGCTGACCCTGGAAGTGGGCCTGAAGGGCACGAAGTACAAGAACAGCTGGCACATCTGGGTCTATCCGGACAATCCGGAGGAAGATCCGGGCGAGGTGACGCTGGCCCGGACCTGGGAGGAAGCGCTCCCGGTCCTGCAGGAGGGCGGCACCGTGCTGCTGAGTCCCGATCCGAACCGCCTGAACGGCAGCGCGGGCAAGTTCGTACCCGTGTTCTGGAGCCCGGCCTTCTTCCCGACGGGAGCGGGCACGATGGGCATTCTCTGCAATCCTTCGCACCCGGCCCTCTCCGGCTTCCCGACCGAGATGCACAGCGACTGGCAGTGGTGGTATCTGGCCAAGCATTCCAAGGCCCTCGACCTGGATCCGCTCCCGCAGGTCGGCACCATCGTGGAGGCAGTGGACAATTTCACGACCAACCGCCACCTGGCCTATATCTTTGAGGCTCAGTGCGAAAGCGGCCGTCTGCTGGTCAGCACGATGGATCTGCTGGGCGAGGAGGCCGCGCAGCGTCCGGAGGTGCAGGCCCTGAAGCAGAGCCTGCTCAGTTATATGAATTCGGCGAAATTCGTTCCGAAGGGCAAGCTCGGCGTCGAGGAGGCGACGGATCTGTTCCGTGCGCCGGCCCCGAGGCGTTTCCCGGGTTTCTTCGGCTTCAACACGCCTCCGGCACCCCAGGCCCCGACTGCGCCGTTACAGGAGTTCTGATAATTGCTGGAAGAACTGTTTGCTGACCGGGATGGCATCCATCTCGGGCAGCAGCAGTTGCGCCGTGATCATCCCTTCTTTGTTCTTGCTCAGCATCTTGACGTAGCGGGGGTTGATGAAGAATGAACGGTGGCAGCGCACCAGGCCGTGCCCGCTCACCGTGTTCTCCACGCTCTTCATCGACGCCCGGAGGAGGAATTCCTTGACGCGCTCGGCGTCCATATAGCGGATATTCACATAGTTGGCATCCGCCTGGATGCAGATGATCGCGGACGGGTCGATGGTGAGCTTGAGCCGCTTGTGCTCGTCGAAGAACTTGACCAGGGAATCGGAGGGGGTGGTGTGCAGGTCGGCCTCCTTGTTGCGGATGATCTGCAGCAGACACAGGAACAGATAGGGGTAGATCAAGATCAGGAGGACGAACTTGAAGCAGGAGGGGAATACCACGAAGTAGCTATGCTCTCCGCCGTAGAATAGGGTGGTGTAGAGTGCGAAAAACAGGCTGGAGACGAACACCTCGCCGAAGCACCAGACGAGGTAGTGCCACCAGCGGAAGGGAATATGGCGGTACAGGGCGCTGAAGATCAGGCGCGTAATGGCCAGGACGGCGAGCAGGATGCAGGTGAGCATGATGAAATGGAAGCCGAAGCCCATCCCGCCGATCTGGTAATAATCCTTCATCCCGAAAGGGTTATAGAGGAAACTGAAGCCGGCAAAGAAGGCAGGCAGCAGCACCACATAGGGGAGTTGGGAGCGGTAAGTCTTCCCAATCCGGAGTTGCGTATTCATTTTTTAAGTCCTTTTTGGCAGATTTTCGTCCCAAAGTTAGGCCCTTTTTTCCGCAATTCAAGTTTTTTGTCATTATCTTTGCGCAAAATCGATCATCACCATGAAAAAGTTACCGTTCATCCTGCTTTTGATGCTTTGCGCCTGCGCGCCCAAAACTTATCTCTGGAACGAAGCCGATGCGACCGTGGACCGCGCGGTCTATGAGGAGCAGTACCGGCTGAACAAGGCCGAGTGGGATGCCGCCTTCGCGTGGTTGTCCAACCCCGAATCCGCCACCCTTCCCGCCGGACAGTATGAGATCACGGACAAGACCTACGCCAAGGTCCAGATCGACAGCACCCGCCTGCGGATGAACTTCGAGGACCACCACAAGGGGATCGATCTTTTCTATATCGTGGAAGGCAGCGAATTGATCAACGTAGCCCGTCCCGAGAAGATGACCGAGCTGGTGAGTCCCTACAACGAAACGAAGGACGTGGAGTATTACCGCTCCGCTTCGGAGTACGAGACCGTGGTCCTGACGCCGGGCAAGTACATCATTCTCTTCCCGTCCGACGCCCACCAGCCCATGCTCGCCCCCGACGG
>JAEEVG010000033.1 GCA_016290835.1 Bacteroidales bacterium
GCCAGTCGGCTCCGTTCAGCGTGGGATCCTGTGGGCAGATGTTTGTCAGGTAGAAGCTCTCGTTCATTGCGGTCTGCGACCATTTCATGTCGGCCGCGGGCGCCATGTGCCCCTTGTCCCAGCCGGTATTGCTGTAGTCTTCGCGCATGGCCTGGCGCTCGGGGTAGCGCGGGTCCATCCCGAAGCCCTTGGCGCGGGGCACTTCGCCCTCCACCTCCTCGGCCGTCAGTTCGTAAGCCACCCAGTTCGGCTGGAGCCACTGCGGGTTGTAATTAACCACGAACCCCTCATAGACCAGGATGATATCCTCGTCCGCCACCGCCGGAAGCTCCATCAGTGAACGATCCGGCTCCGGAGCACCCGTCCGCCGCACCTGCGCGGGCAGGAGTGCCGGCATAAGCAGCGCGATCAGGCAGATGAGGAGGCGGTGTTTGTTGCTCATTTGAATGTGATGAAGCGGCCGGTTTTCTTTTTGTACGCCAGGTATTCTTCGCCGAAATCGGCTTCCAGCCGCTTCTCTTCAGACCGGACCTGCAACATCATCAGGACGGCCACGGCCAGCAGGATGAGCAGCGCCAAGCCGTTCCAGAGGGCGAGCACGATGCCGAGGTAGTAGAGGTAGGTCCCGGACAGCATCGGGTTGCGGCTGAGGCGGTAGGGGCCGCCGGTCATCAGGTGCCGCGTCCGCGGGGCGACCTCGTGCCCCATCGCATCGAAAGGAGTGCCTTCCCCGACACGCTTCATATAGACGATGCTCCAGATGCTGAGGACCAGCCCGGCCAGGACCAGCAGTCCTGCCACGCAAAGGCGCCAAGAGGGGATTTCCGCGAAGGCCGGGCATCCCGCCACCAGCCACATCATCGCCGGGATCCCGGCGATGAAAATGGCGAAACCCAGGAAGTATCCGAGAATCTGTTTCATAACATAATTCAATGCTCTAATATACGATTTTCCCGGCAGAAATTGATTATTCCCCCGGAATCCCTATCTTTACACTGATAAAACCCACAATGAAGCATATCATGAAAGTATTACTCATCAACGGAAGCCCCCGTCCGCAGGGGAATACCTCCATCGCCCTGGCCGAAATCGCCCGGACGCTCGGGCAGGAAGGCCTCGAGAGCGAGATCGTCTGGATCGGCAACAAAGCGGTCCGCGGCTGCATGGCCTGCGGCCGGTGCAAGGAGCATCCCGGCGCGTGCATTTTCAACGACGATGTCTGCAACAGCATCAGCGCGAAATTCGCGGCCTGCGATGCGCTGATCGTCGGCTCTCCCGTCTATTGGGGGCAGCCCAACGGAGCGCTGCTGTCCGTGATCCAGCGGGCGTTCTATTCCAATGGCGCCGCGATCGCCGGGAAACCGGCAGCTTCCGTGGCCGTGTGCCGCAGAGGGGGAGCGACGGCTGCCTTCGAGGCCCTGAACATGCCCTTCCAGATGATGAATATGCCGGTGGTGGGTTCCCAGTATTGGAACATCGTCTATGGCCGCGAGGCGGGGCAGGCCGCCCTGGATCAGGAAGGCCTCCAGACGATGCGCACGCTGGCGCGCAATATGGCCTGGCTGTTGAAGGCCACCGGCGGAGAACCTGCTCCGGGACGCGGCGAAGAGCCCTGGACACCGATGCATTTCATCCGATAATCCCCATTTTTGAGGATTGCGGGTTCCGGGAAAGGGTTGTAGTTTTGCATTCGTAAAAGCAGGAACTATGGAACACGCACACGAGCATCATCACCACCATCACCACGCTGCGGCAGTGGAATCTGCCTCGCTGCGGCGTATATATTGGATCTCAATCGCCCTGAATCTGGCGTTCGTCGGGGTCGAGGCCGGGGTCGGACTCTGGAAGGGGTCGCTGGGCCTGCTGTCGGATGCCGGGCATAACCTGAGTGACGTGTTTTCGTTGGTCCTGGCGCTGATCGCTTTCCGCCTGGCCGCTACGCGCGGAAACAAGCATTTTACCTATGGTTATCGCAAAGGCTCGATCCTGATCTCGCTGCTCAACGCCGTCATCCTCCTGGTGGCGGTCGGCGCCATCCTGCTGGAAAGTATCCACAAACTCCGCCATCCCGTCCCCATCGACGGCGGTGCCATTGCCTGGACCGCCGCCGCGGGAATCGTGGTCAACGGCCTGACGGCCTTCCTGCTGATGAAGCATCGGAAGGGGGACATCAATACACGCGGGGCCTTCCTGCACATGGCCGCCGATACGCTGGTGTCCGTCGGGGTGGTCGTTTCTGGAATCGTCATCTCCCTGACGGGGTGGTCGTTCATCGATCCGGTCATCGGGATAATCGTTGCCATCATCATCCTGGTGGGGACCTGGGATCTGTTGTCCGAGAGCCTTCGGATGAGTCTGGATGCCGTTCCCGAAGGGGTCGATCCGGAT
Source organism: Bacteroidales bacterium (assembly GCA_016290835.1). GTDB lineage: Bacteria > Bacteroidota > Bacteroidia > Bacteroidales > UBA932 > Cryptobacteroides. Next base: position 2,389 of record JAEEVG010000033.1, read on the forward strand.
GCTGTGCGTTCGCTGATGGAGCAGGCGGAGGGGGTCGGCAGCGTGCATCATCTGCATATCTGGCCGATCAGTACGACGGAGACGGCGCTGACGGCGCATCTGGTGCTGGAGCAGGAAGCCCGTCCGGAAAAAGTAATACCCGCTGTCAAGCAGAAGCTCTGCGACGCGGGTATCAGTCACGCAACCTTGGAAACGGAACTTGCAGGTCATCCCTGCACAGAGAAGTCCTGTGGTTACTTGTAGCGCTTGAAGGTGTAGGTGGTCGTCTTGTGGAGGAGGGGTTCTTCCTGGCGCAGGACGAGGGATTTGTCGGTGAGTTCCAGAACATCAAAGGTTCCTAGCAGGCGCATTTCGTAGGTGAGTAAGTCTTCCGTCAGCCAGATGAGATTTTTGAAACTGATCTTTTTCTGGTCCTGATTGTAAGAGAAGCTTGCATCATCCACATCCACGTCTTTGAGGTCCAGATCCGTAAGACTGCCTTTCTTGCCCAAGGCGTAAGGGACGGGGAATTCAGACAGTGCCAGATAGAAATGGACGCTGGAATAGTCGACTTGTGTCTGTTTGGGTTCTTCGTTGGGATTCTGGATGACTTCCGTTTTCGTATTCAGGATCCAGACTCCGTACAGTGCTCCGGTCTCATCGCCGGTGTGATCGACGCCTTTCTCGCATGAAACGAGAAGGGTCATGCAGGCTATGGCTGCAGCGAAAAATAACTTTCTCATTACAAAAAATAGATTGGTTATCAGCTGTATTGCTTCAATTATCGTTCCAGTCGGACACCGGCCCGGGGAAATCAGCGGCGGGGCAGGCGGGCGAGCCAGTCAGAGAGGGCGGTGACGACGTCGTCGTGGTAGCGGAAGTCGGATTCGAAGGTCCAGCCGTGGCCGCCTTCGGGATAGATGTGCAGCTCGGCGTCCCGGCCCTGCTCCTGCAGGGCGGCGGCGTAGGCCTCGGCATTGAATTCAGGCGGAACGCCCCGGTCGTCGGTGTTGGCGAAGAGGATGGCGGGCGGGGTGTCGGGACCGACCCGTTTCTGCGCGGAATAGTAGTCCAGCATCGCCACGTTGGCGGTGTCCCGGCCCAGGAAACGGTCACGGGAGCCCTTGTGGCAGCCTTCCCCAAAGGTGATGACCGGGTAGAACAGGATCTGGAAGGCGGGCCGCAGGGAGGCGTCCTCCCCGGTCGCCACGATGGTGGCCAGGTGCCCGCCGGCGGAGGTGCCCATCACCCCGATCTGCGAAGGCTTGATCTTCCAGACGGCGGCGCTGTCGCGGATTAGGCGCAGGGCCGCTTCGGCATCGGAAAGCGGAATGGAAGGATCTCCCTCAGGCATGCGGTATTTGAGGATGAAAAAGGAGATGCCCCGCTCGTTGTAGAAGGGGGCCCACTGGGCGTTGTTGCCGATGCTCGTCTGGCGATAGCCCCCGCCGGGGAAAGCCAGCAAGGCCCGTCCGGAAGGACGTGCGGGCAGGAAGGCGGTCAACGTGGCCTCCCCGTCGGGGGAGACGGGGAGGGTGAAACTGCGGGGCTCACCGGCGGGCCGACATGCCGCCAGGGCGAGCAGGACAAGGAGGGATAGATGTTTCATATTATCTGGGGCCGGGGCCGGGAATCGGGCCGGGAACGGGACGGGGGGGACGGTTCCAGGGTTCGGCGGCGCGCTCGCACAGACGCAGGAAATGGGCCTTGAGGTCGTCCCAGCGGTAGTAGGGACCGCTGACCGGCTCGATGCCCGGGATGGGGATTTCCTGCTCGTTGTAGAGGACCTTGGTAAGGACTTCACCCTTCTTGTTGCGGTAGAAAACCATCTGGCAGTTGGTGGCCATCGGGACCTGGAAGAAGGCGTACCAGCCGTGCAGGTGGGCTTCCTGATAGGGGAAGGAACGGTGCTGCGGGTCGTCTACGCCCAGCAGGGCGAAGAGCGGCAGCACGGAGGTGTCGTGTCCGAAACGCAGGTCGGCGGCGCGGTGGCTATCCGGACGGATGGCCGCGTCGGCCTTCTCGATGAAGTCCAGCAGTAGCGGGCGGATGGCGTAGCGGATGACTTCGCCGTTCTCCACCGAGCCCGCCCACATCCGGTAAATGGAGTCGTTGCCCGGGGCCCAGAAATAGACGAGTTCCTCGGGGGTGAAGTATTTGCGGTAGATGTCGATGCCCAGGAAATCGACCAGTTGGCAGAGGCCGCCGGTGGTGTAGATGGCTTTCACGAAGTTCTCCGGGTTGCCCAGTTCGCGCAGGGCTGCGTCGTAGTCGGTAAAGAGCGGTCGCAGGAAGCGGGAGAAGTCATAGCCGGGGACGCCGGGGGCCGGCGTCCAGGGGCGCGGCTCCTGGGTCTGCTGCGAGAAGCGGAAGCCCTGCGGGATGGTCCGCTGGACGGGGGGCTGCCCGGGGCGCGGGACGTTCAGGCTGGGGTTGATATAGGCCATGAAACGCTCCGCGCTGGTGAAGGTGAACTGCTGTTTGGGGAACTTCTCCTGCAGGCTGTTGGTGAAGTTGCACATACTCACGATGCAGCGGAAGTTGGTGCTGGAGAAGCTGTTGACTTCCTGGCGGTTCTTGTCCTTGAATACGCTGGGATAGCGCTTGGCCATTCGTTCGGCGAGCAGCCGGTGTTCGCGGGCACCGCGCGGGGTCAGGGACCCTTCCATCCCCTTGTGAGCCTCCACGACGGCCTCCACATCGGCATACAGGGCCTTCCCGGCTGCGCTCAGCAGCCCGAGGGAATCCAGGTGGGCAAACCCTTCCTGCGCTGCGCGGGCGAAAGTGGAGTTCTGCTCATAGCGGGAGCCGTGACGCCCGTAGTGCGAGATGTAGAAAGGCTTGAATCCCGGGGGCGCAGGGGTGTCGTGGATGGGGTTGAACTCGTAGTAGTGCATGTTGTTGGATGCCCGGTCGGGGTTTTCAGCGATCAGTTTGACAGCCGCTTCCTGGGCGCCGAGGCTGAGGCCGAGAGCCATCAGCAGGGAGAGAGTGAAGAATTTTTTCATATTTTGTGTTTCACAAAAATAACAATTATTTTTGTCATTCGTAGTAGTATGTATTACCAAATGGACTATCTGGAAGAGATCAGAAAGAAGATCGACGAGATCGATGCGCAGATGGCCTCTCTCTTCGAGCAGCGGATGGAACGCTGCCGGGAGGTCAGCTGCTACAAGACGTCCCACGGGCTCGCCATTGTCGATCCTGCACGTGAGCAGGAGGTGATCCTGCGGGGTGCGGAGCGCATCACCGACCGCGATATCCGGGAGTATTATGTCAATTTCCAGCGGGAGGTGCTGAGCCTCTCGCGCGACTGGCAGCGCCGGCTGGGAAGCGGCCTTCGGGTGGCCTACAGCGGCGTGCCGGGGGCTTTTGCCTATATCGCCGCCCTGCGCCTGTTCCCGGGAGCGGAACTGATATCGTATGCGGATTTTACTTCGGCCTACCGTGCCTGCGAGGCGGGGGACGCCGACGTGGCGGTGCTGCCCTTCGAGAACAGTTTCGCCGGGGAGGTATCTTCGGTGACGGACCTGATGTTCTCCGGTTCGCTGTATGTCAACCAGGTGATCGAGGTGGAGGCGGAGCAGAATCTGCTCGGCCTTCCCGGAGCGGACAAATCCCGTCTTCGCAAGGTCCTCAGCCATCCCCAGGCCCTCTCGCAGTGCTCCGAGTTCCTGCAGCGCCACGGCCTGGAGACCGAGGATTGCGCCAATACGGCCACGGCGGCCCGGCGGGTGGCTGAACTGAAGGATCCGTCCGTTGCGGCGATCGGTACCGCCGAGGCCGCCGCGCTCTACGGCCTGGAGGTCCTCGAGGCCCGCATCAATACCAGCCGCACCAATACCACACGCTTCGCGGCTTTCACGCGCATGCTGCGTCTCGATACGGACAACAAACGCAAGATGGGCAAGCACTTCATTCTGATGTACACCGTCAAGAACGAGGCCGGCGCCCTGGCGCAGACGCTCAACATCATCGGCGCCCATAACTTCAATATGTGCAACCTCCACAGCCGCCCGATGAAGGAGCTGCTGTGGAACTATTATTTCTTCGTCGAACTGGACGGCGACGTGGCGACGGAGGAGGGGAGCAGCCTGCTGCGCGAACTCGGCCCGCTGTGCGACCGCCTCAAACTCGTCGGGTCTTTCTATACACACTGAGCATATGAAAAACAGCATCGGCACTTCCGTCACGATGACCCTTTTCGGGGAGAGCCACGGACCGGCCGTGGGCGTGGTCCTGGACGGACTGGCGCCCGGCCTTCCGGTCGATGAGGGCTGGATCGCGCGCTGCCTGGCGCAACGCCGCCCCTGCGGCGCGGTGGACACCGCGCGTACGGAGCAGGATCGATTCAGCATCCTGAGCGGGGTGTACCGCGGCAAGACCACGGGCACGCCCCTGACCATCATGATTCCCAATGAGGATGTCCGCAGCGCGGATTATCAAGAATTGGAGCGGGTGGCGCGCCCTTCGCACGCCGACTATACCGCCCAGATGAAATACCACGGCTTTCAGGATCCGCGGGGCGGGGGACATTTCTCCGGCCGCGTGACTGCGGGCATCGTGGCCGCCGGTGCAATCTGTCGGCAGGCCCTCGCCGCAAAGGGCATTTGCGTGGCGACGCACATCCTGCGCTGCGCGGGCATCGAAGATGCGCCTTTCTCTGACGTGGCTTCCGAGGCGGAGCGCATCGAGGCACGCCGCTTCCCGCTGATCCTCGATCTCGAGGAGCAGGTGGGGGCCGCCGTGCTGGCCGCCAAGCAGGATCAGGACTCCCTCGGCGGCGTCATCCAGACCGGCATCAGCGGTCTGCCCGCCGGGCTGGGGGAACCCTGGTTCGACTCGCTGGAGGGCGTGCTCGCACGGGCCGTTTTCGCCATCGGCGGGATCAAGGGCATCGAATTCGGTGACGGTTTCGCCCTCGCCGGGATGCGCGGATCGCAGGCCAACGACCCCTTCCGGATGCAGGAGGGCCGCGTGGTGACCGCCACCAACCGCAGCGGCGGGATCAACGGCGGGATCGCCAACGGGATGCCCGTGCTCTTCAATATGGTTGTCAAGCCCACTCCCTCCATCGCCCGTCCTCAGCAGACGGTGGACTTCGTGAGGGGGGAGGAAGTATCTCTTTCGCTTACCGGCCGGCACGATCCGGCCATTATCCGCCGGATCTGTCCGGTGGTCACGGCCCTGGTCGCCGTGGTGCTCTGCGACCAGCTCGCCCTGCGCTACGGCACCGATTATCTGGCAGGAAGCGTATGAACGGATTCATCAATTACCGCAAGGTCCTGATCGTGGGCTTGGGCATGATCGGCGGGTCCTACGCCCAGAAACTCTCTTCGCTGGGATTCGAGGTGGGCGCGCTCACCCGCCGGCAGCAGACCCTGGACTATGCCCTGGAGCGGGGTTACATCGCCCATGGGCAGACCGAGGTCATGCAGGCATACGTGTCGCAGTTCGACCTCGTCGTATTCGCCCTGTATCCCCATATTTTCGTGGATTGGATACGCCGCTATCAAGATTACCTGAAGCCCGGCGCCGTGCTCACCGACGTGACCGGTGTCAAACGGAGCGTGGTGCCCGCCGTGCAGGAAATGCTGCGCAGCGACTTGGAGTTCGTCCCGGCCCACCCGATGGCCGGACGCGAGCGCTCCGGCGTGGAATATGCCGACAGCCGGCTTTTCGCCGACGCCAACTTCATCGTCACGCCCACGGAGCGCAATACTCCGGAGGGGATCGAACTCATCCGCACCCTGGGCTGCATCCTGGGCTTCCGGCACATCGCCGTGCTCTCCCTGGAGGAGCACGACGAGATGATCGGTTTCCTCTCGCAGTTGACGCACTGCATCGCCGTGACCTTGATGACCTGCAAGGAGTCCGAGCACCTGGCGGAATATACGGGCGACTCGTTCCGCGACCTCACGCGCATCGCCCGGATCAACGAGCATATGTGGACGGAACTGTTCCTGGACAACAAGGACGAGCTGCTTGCCCAGATGGATTTGTTCCTGGACCAGTTCACCCGCCTGCGGGACGCCCTCTCCGGCGGGGATACCGAGACCATGAAGGAGATGATGCGCCTGTCTACCGCACGGCGCGCCGCCTTTGATAAAAAATAGCCTGACTATGAATATGATTTTCAAACGCAAGCTGTTGATCCCCAAGGAGATCAAGGAGATGTACCCCATTTCCGCCGAAGGGGCGCTTGCCAAACGGAATAACGACACCGAGATCGCAGCCATCTTCACCGGACACAGCGACAAATTGCTCCTGGTGATCGGTCCCTGCTCGGCCGACCGTGAAGATGCCGTGATTGAATATATTTCCCGCCTGCGGTCGCTGCAGGAGCGGGTGAAGGAGCAGATCGTGGTCGTGCCGCGCATCTATACCAATAAGCCGCGCACAACGGGGACGGGCTATAAGGGGATGCTCCACCAGCCCAATCCCCAGGCCGGCGAGGATATGCTCCGCGGCCTGATTTCCATCCGCAAGATGCATATGCGCGCGATCAATGAGACGGGTTTCTCCTGCGCCGACGAGATGCTCTATCCGGAGAACCACCGTTTCCTGGATGACCTGTTGTCGTACGTGGCCGTGGGGGCGCGTTCGGTCGAGGACCAGCAGCACCGCCTGACTGCCAGCGGACTGGACATCCCCGTGGGGATGAAGAATCCGACCGGAGGCGATCTCTCGGTGATGATGAACGCCCTGCGCGCGGCCCAGAGTGCCCATACGTTCATCTACCGAAACTGGGAGGTGGAGAGCAAGGGCAATCCGCTCGCACACGCCATTCTCCGGGGTTATGTGGATGCCCACGGCATCAGCCATCCCAATTATCATTTCGAGGATCTCTCGCGGCTGAGCGACCTGTATGCGGGCAGCGGGCTGGAGAATCCCGCGGTGATCGTGGACACGAATCATTGCAATTCCGGGAAGCGCTACCTGGACCAGATCCGCATCGCGAAGGAGGTTCTCCACTGTACGCGCCACAGCGATGATATCCGCCGCCTGGTCAAGGGGCTGATGATCGAGTCTTATCTCGAGGACGGCTGCCAGAAGCCCGGCGAAGGCATCTACGGCAAGTCTATCACCGACCCCTGTCTGGGCTGGGAGAAGACCGAAAGACTGGTGCTCGACCTCGCCGAACTCCGCGCTTAAACTTCAGCAGAAGAATCCTGCTGCTTCTTCTCATAGAGGAAGCGGCGGATTTTGTGCGTGGCGGTCTTGTTGAAGGGCTCTTTCCGGATCTCGACGTCCTTGATCTTGGAGAAGATGCTGACCCGCTCGTTGACGAAGTCGAGGACGGCCTTGCGGCGGCGGACCATGTCTTCGATGAATTTGTCCTGGCCTTCGAGGTCCCAGTCGATGACATTGTCTTCGAACTTGACGAGGGCGATCAGCCGCCCGTCGCGCTGGATGACCAGCGATTCGCCGATGCCATCCATGCTGTTGATCACGTGCTCGATCTCCTCGGGATAGATGTTCTCGCCCGAGGCGCCCACAATCATATTGCGCAACCGCCCGCGTATCGAAAAACGGCCCCGGGCGTCTTTGCTGGCGAGATCGCCGGTGCGGAACCAGCCGTCTTGGGAGAGGACGCTCTGGGTGCGCTCGTAGTCCTTGTAGTAGCCCATCATCACATTGGGGCCCTTGACGGTGACCTCGCCCAGGCCGGTATCGGGATTGACGTTTTCGAGGCGGATCTGCATGCCGTGCGTGGCCGGGCCCGTGGTTCCGATGTGGGTTTTGAAAGGACTGGCGGCGCAGACGAGGGGGGCCGTCTCCGTGAGGCCGTAGCCGATGCCGTAAGGGAAGCTCGCGCGGTGCAGGAAGGTCTCCACCTCGGGGTCGAGTTTGGCTCCGCCGATACCGAAGAAGTGCAGGCGGCCGCCGAAGATGCTGCGCAACTTGAAGCCGACCAGCACACAGAGCAGCCGCGGGGCGTATTTCTGAAGGTAGGACAGGAATTTGCTGTCACGGATGGTCGGGATGATGCTGTTCTTGTACATCTTTTCGATGATCAGGGGCACCGACAGGATCGTGGTCGGGCGGACCTCCTTGAGGGTCTGGATGAGCACCGAAGGGGTGGGGACACGCCGGATGTAGCAGACGCGCGCGCCGACGGAAAAGGGGTACAGCAGGCCGAGGGTCATCTCGTAGGTGTGGGCCATCGGGAGGATGGACAGGAAGACGGAGTGCTTGTTCTCAGGCTGGGCGTACCAGGAATCCAGCACGGACGCGCAGAAGTTGCGGTGGCTCAGCATCACGCCCTTGGGACTACCGGTGGTGCCGGAGGTGTAGATCAGGGCGGCCATGTCCATCGGGTTGGGCGTGGCGACGCGCCCGTCGCAGGTGAAGGCATCGTCGTCGTGTTTGATGAAGCTGAAATCATCGATGTCGATCACCAGGCTCAGGCGCTCGATCATCGCCTCGCTGAGCTTCTTGAGCTGGCGGCGGGAAATGAAGATCGCCTTGGCTTCGGAATGGGTCAGGATATTCTCGATCTCGCTGGAAGACAGTTCGTTGAGCATCGGAACGGCGATGCGCCCGTAGGCCGTGATCGCAAAGAAGGCGATACCCCAGTGGGGCCGGTTCTCCGACAGGATGGCTACCTTGTCAAAAGCTCCGATGCCGAAATTGGAAAGGATGCGGGAGAGATTCTCGCAGCTTTCTTTATAACGGGCAAAGGTATAGCACTGTCCGCCGTCCGTGAAGGTGGCGGCGGTGCGTTTTGCGTATTTGGATGAAGCGTAGTCGTATAAGTCGAAGAGGGTCTTGAAATCGTGTCTCATCAGCGGGTCAGGTATTTTTCCGGATACCGGGCACCCAGGTCCATCGATTCGTAAATCTCCTGGATACGGCGAGTATCGGCCGCGGCATCGTCGGTGAGTTCAAACTTCTGGCCGCGCCCGACACGCTTGCGCTTCCAGTCAAAATAGCCCAGGTAGACGGGTACGTCCGCCTCCCGTGCGATCAGGTGGTATCCCGCCTTCCAGCGGCGGACCGGTTTGCGGGTCCCCTCCGGAGCGATGGCCAGGTAGAAAGTGTCGTGCTCCTTCATCTCCCGGATAAGGCTGCGCACCAGGGCACTGGAGTTCGCTCGGTCCACGGGGATGCCGCCCATCGCCCGCAGGATCCAGCCCAGGGGCGGGAAGAACATCTCTTTCTTGATCATGCAGAGGCCGTCGCCCCCGATGGATTTGAAGTAGAGATAGGAAATGAAGAAGTCCCAGACGGTGGTGTGCGGGACGCCGAGCATCACGCATTTCTTCTCCTCGGGGAGCGGCTCCACGGCCGTCCAGCCGAGGGCCCTGAGCAGCCAGCCGCAGAATTTACGCCACCCCATAGCCTTTCATTTTGCAATATTCCTTCAGGCCTTCGCCCAGGATATGCAGGGCTTGCCGGAGTTCGGGAACCTCGAGGACGTAAGCGATGCGGGCGTGGTTGCGGCCTACCCCGGGGGTCTTGTAGAAGGAGGCGGCGGGGGTGACCATCGTGGTGGCGCCGTCCAGCCGGAACGATTCGAGCATCCAGCGGGCGAAGTCCTCCGCGTTCTCCACAGGCAGTTCGGCTACGGTGTAGAAGGCGCCGTAGGGCTTGGGGGCGAAGACGCCCGGCATCTCGTTCAGCATCCGGACGGCGCAGTCGCGGCGGCGTATGTACTCGGCCTTGACTTCGTCGAAATAGCTTTGGGGCGTATCCAGGGCGCCGATGGCGGCCCATTGGCCGAGAACAGGCGGGCAGAGGCGCGACTGGGCGAACTTGAGGGCCGCGGCCATCACGTCTTTGTTGTGAGAGACGATGCAGCCGATGCGGGCGCCGCAGAGGTTGTAGCGCTTGGACACGGAGTCCGCGAGGATGACGTGCTGGCCGAGTCCGGGGATGTTCATCGCGGAGAAATGCGGCTCGTCGGTGTAGCAGAATTCGCGGTAAACCTCGTCGGAGATGAGGAAAAGATCGTGCTTGAGGCAGAAATCGCCGATCCGGAGCATCTCTTCGCGGGAGAATAGCTTGCCCGAGGGGTTGCAAGGATTGCTGATCAGGACGGCACGCGTGCGCGGGGTCAGGAGTTTTTCGAATTCGGCGATATCGGGGATCTTGAAACCCTCGCGGATGTCTGTCGGAACGGCCTTGAGCGTGATTCCGTTGAGGTAGGCGAAGGTCTGGTAGTTGGTATAGAAGGGCTCGACGACGATGACTTCCTCACCGGGGCCGGCGGCTATCTGCATCGCTACGGCGAAGGCCTCGCTGCCCGCCACATCGACGAGCAGTTCGCTCACTTCGATATCGATTCCGATTTTTTTATAATATCGATTGACGAGCCCTTCTCGGAGCTCCATCAGGCCGGCGGAGTTGGTATAGGACAGGTGGTGCAGCCCCGAGCAACGTTTGATGACGGCTTCGAAGGCGCAGTCGGGAGATTTGATGTCGGGGGCTCCGACGTTGAGGTGAAATACCTTGACACCCTGTGCCTTGGCGGCATCGGAGAGGGGGACGAGTTTCCGGATGGCGGAGGCGGGCATCTCCCGGGTACGGTCGGAAATGTGCAAAGGCATAATACAGCAAGTTAAATATATCCTTGCAAAAATATCCAATTTATTTTAAATAGACTATATTTGCATAGAATAAAAACCAATATCATGAAACGTTATCTAGCAACACTCGCCCTTGTAATCTTCTCCCTGGGCACGCTCGGAGCCGCCACGCCGGACAAAGTGGTCAAGAAAGTAATCGAGATCGGCACGACCGACAACCGCACGATGGAGCACGAGGATTTCCTCGCCAACCGTATCGGCGGCCGCATCGTCGGCTCGCACAACCTCGAGGATGCCGAGAAGTGGGTGGCGAAACAATTCCGTTCCTGGGGCCTGGAGGTCCAGATTCAGGAAGTCGGCGAGATCAATGTCGGTTTCAGCCGCGGTCCCTGGTCCGGCCGCAACCTGACCGACGGCGGCACGCCGCTGCATTTCGGCACGCCTTCCTATACCGCCGGCACGAAGGGCCCGCAGCGCGGCCACGTGGTCATCGCCCCGAAGACGGAGCGCGAACTTGATCGGATCAAGGGTACGGTCAAAGGTGCCTGGGTGCTGCTGGATTCCCCTTCCCGCGGTTTCGCCCTGAGTTTCCGCGATTCTACGATCCTCTCCCTGATGATCGACGCCGGCGCGCTGGGATTCATCCAGAGCGCCGAGACCCCGATCCAGCTCCATTACGACCGGGCCCACTGCTATGATCTGACGATGGACACCCTCCCGACGGTCCCCGACATCAAGCTGGACAAGGCCCAGTTCGACGAGATCTACGCGAAAGTACGCGCCCGCGGCCTCGTGGAACTCGAGTTCAACATCCGTAACAATTTCTTCGAGGGTCCGGTCAAGTACCACAATGTGATCGGTATCCTGCGCGGCAGCAAATATCCCAACGAATATGTGATCTCCGGCAGCCACCTTGATGCCTACGATGGCGCCACCGGCGCCGTCGATGACGGCCAGGGCTGCGCCGTGAACCTCGAGTCCGCCCGTCTGCTGGCGCTGTCGGGTGCCAAGCCCAAGCGCAGCATCATGTTCTCGATCTGGACGGGTGAGGAGTACGGCCTGCTGGGATCCAAATATTTCGTGGAGAACAAGACCGTTCCCTGGGATAAGATTTCCAACTACTTCAACCGTGACGGCGGCCCCGAGGTGGCCGTTTCCGTGAGCGTCCCGCCGGCCATGTATAATGATTTCGTGGAGATCTGCGAGCCGCTCTCCGGCATCAATCCCGACTATCCGTTCGAGGTGATCAAGCGCAACGCCCCGGCCGGGCCGCGTCCCACGCGCGCCGGCGGTTCGGATCACGCCTACTTCGCGATGAACGGCATTCCGACGGTCTCCCTGGGCCTGCGGGATGTCAAGGGCTACGGCTTCAACTACCGCGAAATCTGGCACACCGACCTCGATATGTACAACAAGTGCATCCCTGAGTATATGGAGCACTCCTCCGTGGTGCAGGCTGTCGTCCTGTACGGCGTGGCCAACCTCGACCACCTGCTCTCCCGCGAAGGGCTTTATACCGACTAGTTCCATTGGAACGGATTCAGAACCAGGAGTTTGGTGGCGAGCGTCCCTTGTACGCCCGCCACGGACTTCAATTGGAGGACGTGGTCATCCACGCGGGTGAGTCCTCCATCAAGGAGGGCTCGGATCTCGTCGCGCACCGCTGCCGGTTTGAAGGCAAATATGTCTTCTGGTGCTGCGAGCGGGTCCTCGCCGAGGACTGTCTTTTTACCGCGGGGGCACGCTCCTCGGTGTGGCACAGCCGCGGGATCGAACTGCGCGACTGCCGGCAGGAGGCCCCCAAGATGTTCCGCGAGAGCGCGGACATCCGTCTGCGCAATGTCGTGATGCCGCACGCGCAGGAGACTTTCTGGTGCTGCGACGGGATCGAGATTGACAATGTCGAAGCCCACGAGGCGGACTACATTTTCATGCATTGCTCCAATGTGAAGGTCCGCGGCCTGCGGCTCTTCGGCAACTACGGCTTCCAGCACGCCCGGAACGTGGAGATCCGCGACAGCGACCTCCAGAGCAAAGATGCGCTCTGGGAGACCGAGAATATCACGGTCTATGACTCGTTCATCAACGGTGAATACCTGGCCTGGCACTCTAAGAACGTCCGCCTGGTACGCTGCCGCATCGGCGGCACCCAGCCCCTCTGCTATGCCGAGGGCCTGGTGCTCGAGGATTGCACCTTCGAACCCGATGCCGACCTGGCATTCGAGTATTCCGACGTTCAGGCCACCGTCAAGGGGCACGTTGTTTCCATCAAGAACCCCCGCAGCGGCTCCATCCGGGTCGATTCCTGCGGGGAATTGATCCTGGACGATTTCATCAAGGCGCCCGGCGACTGCCGGATCGAGATCGGCGGCGAGCTCCGGAGCGTCCGCTGACCCGCTCCTACAGACGGATGTGATCCCCGCGGACCATGCTTTCCAGCAGCGCCCCGGGGATTACTGATTTGATGGCGCGGACCACTGCGTTGAGCAAGCCCTCGCGGATGAAATCTTTCCGCACGGCGAGGGCGATGGTGCGCTTGCGTTCCGGGTCGACGATGGGCCGCAGGTTTTTCTGGAGACTGAAGAGGATGAGGCCGATCTGCGTCTCGGGGATGATGGTCATTCCGCCGTTGTCGCTGACGATCTGGATGAGGGTTCCCACGCGCCCGCCCTCGAAATAATTCTCATAAATAAGCCGTTCGCCCGGCTGGATTTCCGATGGATCGAAGAGGCGCAGGCCGTCTTTCATGATCCAGATCGGCCGGGTGCGCAGGCTGTTCGAGGGAATGCTCTCGAGGGCGTAGGCCGGATCGTTCTCGGAGATATAGGCATAGAAACGTTCGGAGTAGAGGGGTATCTCCAGCAGGTTGGGATCCCCGGCCGGGGCGGTCAGGATGCCGATGTCCACCTCGGCCCGGTGCAGTTTGTCCTTGATCGTGCCGGTGATCATTTCTTCGGTCTGCAGGGAAACGGCGGGGTGGTTGCGCCCGAAGTAGCGGAACAGGGCGGGGACCAGCACGGGGGCTACGGTGGAGATGAGACCGATGCGCAGGGAGCCCTCCAGGATGTCTTTCCGCTTGCGGATCAGTTCCGGAATCTGGGCGGCGTTGTAGAGAACGATGCGGGCCTGGTCGATAATCTGCCGGCCGATCTCCGTCGGCACGGGCGGGTGAACCTGCCGGTCGAAGATGCGTACGTCGAGCTCTTCCTCGAGCTTGCGTATCATCAGGCTCAAGGTGGGCTGGGTGAGGCCGCAGGCTTCGGCCGCGCGGCCGAAATGACGGTATTCGTCGAGGGTGACGATGTATCGGAGTTGCTGCAGGGTCATGGTCGTTAATTGATTTTATCAATGCAAATATAAAAATTATTGTATTGATAAATGAAAATCCGGCCAATAACTTTGCCTCGTTCAAATCTCTCGGAACATGAACGCAAAGATTATCAGTTGGTACATCGGCGTGTCGTTGCTGCTGGTTGCCGCCCTGATGGCCGTCTCCGGCCTGATTGCCTGCTTTACGCCCGGCGACGGCAGTGCCGTCGAATTGTTGTTCTCGGCATTTGTGACCGCGGTGGCAGGCAGCTTCCCGCTGCTCTTCGTGCGGCGGGCCCGCCATAAGTTGAATTTCAAGGAAGGAAATGCCATCGTGGTCGGTTCCTGGTGTTTTGCCTGTCTGTTCGGGATGGTGCCTTTCCTGCTGTACGGCCGGGAATTCACGCTGGTCAATGCGCTCTTCGAGAGTGTGTCCGGCTTCACGACCACCGGGGCTTCCATCCTCGAGGATGTGGAGGCGCTGCCTCGCGGCCTGCAGTTCTGGCGCATTTCAACCGCCTGGGTGGGAGGCGTGGGGATTGTTACGCTTTTCTCCATGATCATGAGCGGACACGAGGAGAAGTCCACCCTCTCCGGGGCCGAGATTTCCAACGTAGCCCGTCAGGCGGTCCGGGGAGAGCGCAGCGAGCGCTTTGCCAACAAGATGCTCATCACCTATGTGACGCTTACCGTGGTGACCTTCTTCGCCTTGAAATTGACGGGGCTGCCGTGGTTCGATGCCGCCACCAATGCCATGTCGGCCTGCAGTACCTGCGGCTTCTGCATCCGCAATACCAGCATCGCTTTCTATAACAATCCCGCGGCCGAATTGGTGTTGACGATGGCGATGCTGACGGCAGGCATCAATTTCGGAGTCATTTTCCTGACCTTCGTGCGGGGCAGCCAGCGCCACCTTTTCAATTCCGAGACCATCCGGGTGTTCTTGCTGCTGGTCGCAGGGGCCATTTGCGTCATCACGCTGGATCTGATGCTCAGCGGAGGTTATCCTTCGCTGGGCGAAGCGCTCCGGGACGCTTCTTTCCAGGTGGCCTCGATTTCCACGACCACGGGTTTCGCCACGCAGGATACCACGCAGTGGCCCGTGCTCTCGATGGCCATCCTGCTGGTCTGTTCGCTGATCTGCGGCTGCTCGGGCTCCACTTCGGGCGGCATCAAGATCGACCGGGCGCTCCTGGCTGTCAAGGGAGTCCGGGACAAGGTCGGATCGGCCGTAGATCCGGGCCGGGTGCGGACCATCCGCGTGGACGGGCATCCCCGGTCGGCAGGGGAGGTGGCGGACGCCTTCGGCTACATCTTCTGCTACCTGGTGATCGTGGTCATCTCCGGGGCGGTCAATATTGCGGGCGGGCTGGACTTCACCACCGGCCTGACGGCCTCCATCGCCTGTATCGGCAATGTGGGCCCGGGCTTCGGGGAAGTGGGCTCGCTGGACAATTATTCGGCGATTCCGGAGTTCCTGAAGGTCACCAGCATGTTGGAAATGTTGATCGGACGTCTGGAGATCTTCCCGGTGTTGTACCTGGTCCGCTCGATCGGGAGCAGGCGCTGATCCGGTCTAGGGGATGCGGACCGGGACGCTGTGCAGGGCCTTCTCGCCGGACATCCCCTGCGGGTTGGTGCCGGGGATGTCCTGGGGGATGGGCTGGCCGAGCCGCTCGAAGAGCTGCTGCCAGTAGAGCGGGAATTCTCCGTCGGGACCCTTGAAGTTCATCGGGGCGGCGTGGAAGATGGGTTCTCCCTTTGCATCCAGGTAGCTGTCATAGACCAGTTCACTGCAGTAGAGCGCCTCGTCCGTGGGCTGGAAATGCTGGTCGTAGGGACGTCCGAGATACTGTTTGGCGTTCTGTACGGCCCTCTCGGCGAGTTCTTTGTCGCGCAGGCGCTTGACTTCGAAGACGGGAAGCGAACCGTCCCGCAGGGTGAAATCGCGCAGGAAGGTGTCCAGCGGATGCCGGTCCACGCCGTGACGGATCGTGGCATCGATGATCCAGGTCTCTCCTTCCGCGATTTCGGCGATGGCTACGTGGATGCGGTTGAGTTCGGTCTGTCCGCCGGTGGCGGTGGTGATGGCACTGTCCATCGAATCCGCGTCGAGGGAATAGTCGGCCGGGATGCCGACGAAGATCAGGTCGCCGGTCTGCAGGCGTTGCGCAGCGGGATTGCAACCGGCCAGCAGGGCCGGCACGCAGACGGCGAGGGTGAGCAGGAACCTTTTCATTTACGCCAGGGAAAAGAGGATCAGCAATTGGGCAGCCAGCACGCGCAGGAACATCGACAGGGGATAGACCGTGGCATAGTTGATGGAACTATAGTCCGTGCCGTAGGCGCCTTGTGCGAAGGCGAGGACGGCCGGGTCGGTGTTGCCGCCGGACAGCAGGCCGCAAAGTTGATAGAAATTGAGTTTGAAGACCGCCCGGGCGATCAGTCCGGTCAGAAACACGGGCACGAGCGTGATCAGTGCACCGTAGAGGATCCACCAATAGCCGCCCCCCACGATGGCGCTGACGAAGTTCTCGCCGGCGCCCAGGCCCACGGCCGCGAGGAAGAAACTGATGCCGATCTCACGGAGCATCATATTGGCGCTGAGGGTGGTGTAGGTCGTGATTTTCCATTTCGGGCCGAAGTGTCCCAAGAGGATGGCGATAATCAGCGGGCCGCCCGCAAGGCCGAGCTTGACCGGCTGCGGGATGCCCGGGAAGTGGATGGGGAGCGAGCCGAAGATCACCCCCAGGGCGATGCCGAAAAAGATGGGCACGAGGTTGGGCTGGCTGAGTTTTTCGGGCTTGTTGCCCACGATCCGGGCCACCTGTTCGATGCCTGCGGCCGGGCCGACCACCAGGACACTGTCTCCCATCTGGAGGATCAGATTGGGGCGGGCGACAAGTTCCACCCCCGTGCGGAGAACGCGGGTCACGCTCACGCCATATTTTTCGCGGATGTGCAGGTCGCACAGCCGCTTGCCGGTCAGGGAGGATTTGGTGATGGCGAGGCGTCGGGTGACCAGGCTCTCATCCTGATGGGTCCAGTCGTCCAGGTGCATCCGGATCTCCTCGCCGAAGATGATGCGGACGCTGTCCACATAAGGCTGGGAGGTGACGATCAGGAGTTTGTCGCCCTGGTGCAGGACGGTGTCGGGGCCGGGGATGGAGATCTCGCCGCCGCTCATGATGCGGGAAACGACGAATTTGTCGCTCAGATCGCCGACCACCTCGGAGAGGCGTCTGCCGAACACGGCCGGGTTTTCCACCTCGCAGTGCATCCGGCGGGCGGACTCCAGGGAGCCCTTTTCTTCTTCCTCGAGTGCGGCCTGCTCGCGGGCGGGATCCACCTTGAAGATGCCCTTGAGCAGGATCAACACGAAGATGACGCCGAGCACGCCGATCGGATAAGCCACGGCGTAGGCGGAGGCGAGGGTGGAGGAAGCGCCGGAAATGGCCTCGCGCGTCCCGCCTGTGGCCGTCATCGCGTCGGACAAGGTCTGCTGCGCGGCACCGAGGCCCGGCGTATTGGTCACGGCGCCGGACATCACGCCGACCATGGTGGCGAGGTCCTCCCCGGTGATCCAGTGGATGATCAGGGTCACGAGCACCGCGCCGAGTATCATTGCGGCGGCGAGCAGGTTCATCGTCACCCCGCCTTTCCGGAAAGAATGGAAAAAGCCGGGTCCGACCTGCAGGCCGATGGAGAAGACGAAGAGGATGAGTCCGAAATCCTTCATGAAAGCGAGCACCGTGGGATCGCCGCGCAGGCCGAAATGGCTGAGCAGGATCCCCAGGAAGAGGATCCAGGTGGTGCCGATGGATACGCCCTTGATTTTGTAACGGCCCAGCAGGAGGCCGGTGGCGACCACGAAGGCGAGCAGGAGGATGGTGTGGGCGATGCCCGTTCCGAGAAACAGCTCTTTCATACGTAAGCGCTCTTTACCAGACGAACTGGAAACGGACGTCGGTGGGGATGCCGGCGCGCTGCATCGCAGCAAAATCCTGGCTCAGGGACTCGCCGACGGTGCCGTATTTCGCAGAAAAGGCGGCGGCACCTTCCCGGTCGCCCGTCGCTTGCAGGGTGAGGACTTCCGAGGCGAGGGAGGCGATGGCCGCCTCGGCCTTGTCGTAGTCGATGTGGTAAAGGCCGGAGGCGTTGTGGGCGAAGGCGCCCTGCTCCTTGAGGTAGTTGTAGCAGATGATGTTGGCCCGCCCGAGGGCCTCGGCGTTGCCGAAGCGCGAGGAGCGGATCAGACCGGTGATGAAGGTCGTGATGGCGTCTTCGCGGCTCACGAGCCGGTCCACCCGGCCCTGCCGGATGAGGTAGAGGTTGAGGAACACGCCCACGACATCACCCTTGATTTCCTCGAGGGTGAGGGCCTCGCTTCCCAGTGCCTCCTGGACAGATCCCTTGCCGTTGACCGTCTGTTTGACCCCCAGCCCGTGGGCCACTTCGCGGAATGCGATATTCCAGAAGAAGGCGTCAACATCGAGTCCCTGCTGTTGTTCGCGTTCGAGGAGCAGACGGCCGGCGGGCAGGATGATCTTGAAGAACTTCTCGCGGATGACATTGTTGAGCAGGGCGGTGCGGGTGCCCTTCTCGGCCTGGACCTTCGGATCGTAAGGAAGGTTGAGGGCGATCTTCTTGATGCCGGCATTGCAGGCGCCGGCATAGCTGAGGGCCTCGAAAGCGAAGATGTTGGACTCGGTGCCCGGGACGAAGGCCTTGTATTCCTCCGGGCAGGGGAGGGCGCGCTGTAGTTCGGGGATCATTGCGCTGTATTCACTGAGGACCGAACTGAGCTGGAGATTCTTGAGCAGGGCATAGGCCTCGTAGGAGGCCTTGATGCCGTAGCGGCGGTCGTCCTTGGTCGTGCTCGGGCCGATGATCAAATCCATCTTGCTGTCGTTCATCTCGATCCAGGCGAGGTCGCTCTGGTAATAGTCGTCGCTGCGCAGGGCGTCGATCTTTTTGAGAAGGTAAGTCCGGACGCTGGGGAGGATGGTGTAGTCGGCGGCGGCGTGGAGATAGTTCGCGATGCGGTCGATGGATTCCTTATAGGCATCGTGGTACCAGACCACCTTGAGCGAACCGTCGGATGCGCGGCGGATCAGGGTATAGGGACTGAGTTTGTCGGGGTCCTCGAGGGCCTCGAACTCGGCGTCGGTCATGTCGGCTGGGTAGAAATTGGCACCGAGCGGTCGCTCGGGGTAGCCTTCCACGAAGGAAGAGCCGTCCAGACGGTCCCAGGGACCGTAGTTGACCAGGGCGAAGACACGCTGGGCGTTGGTGGGCAGCTTGGACAGGGCGGCCTTGTCGCCGAAGCTCTGGTCCCAATAGATGTTGTCGACCTCGGAGGAAACCAATTTATAGTAATCGAGCACCTGCTTGCCGTTGTCGGAGATGCCCGAGAAACTCTGGGCGCCGATCTCCACGGTGGCATAGGCATTCAGCTTGGACTGGACCGAATCCGGTTGTCCCTGGCAGGCAGACAGGGCCGCCAGGCATATCAGGGGAAGGATGATTCTCTTCATACCGCAAAATTCGCCATTTCCGCCCGCATATCCAAATTTCCGCTCTCCTATTTTATGAAAAGGGCCGCTGTCGTGAGGCGTTTTTCCCACGGCAGCGGCCCTTTTCGGGATCGGGATGACTATTTGAAGAGCATCGGAGCCATCTGGTAGAGGCAGCGGCGCCAGGTCAGGAACTCGTGGGCCGTGCCCTCGGAGACGTAACCCATGGCGTTGTAGCCGGCATCCTGCAGGGCCTTGGCGGCATTGCGGATCTGGTCGGGGCCTTCCTTGCTGCCGCAGCCGATGAAGATACCCTTCACGCCGGTGTCCTTGACTTCATCCGGGTTGTAGGTACCGCCGCTGAGCAGACCATACCAGCCGAATACCTCCGGACGGGCGAGGGTGATGGAGTGCGTCTCCATGCCACCCATCGACAGGCCGGCCATGGCGCGGCTGTTCTTCTTGGCGATGGTGCGGAAGTTGGCGTCGATGTAGGGGATGAGCTCGTCGCAGAGGACGGTCTCGAAGCCGTTGTTCAGCATCATGCCCATACCGCCGGCCGGACGGGCCTGCTGGGCGGGACGGGCGCCGGGAGCAGCACCGGGACGTGCACCGGGAGCACCAGGAGCACCGGGAGCACCGGGAGCGGCAGCGGGACGGGCCGGAGCGGCCGGCATCGCGCCGGGACGGAAGCCCTCGTTGGTCATACCGTAGGTCATCACGATGATGAACGGCTCGATCTTGCCTTCGGCGATCAGGTTGTCCATGATGAGATTGGCGTGGCCCTGATTCCACCAGGCATACTCGTTCTCACCCCAGCCGTGCTGGAGATAGAGGACCGGGTATTTCTTCTTGTTCTTGTCGTACTGCGGCGGGGTGTACACCCAGGCGGCGCGGTTCTGATTGGTGCTCTCGGACCAGAAGAGAACCTGCTGCACCTTGCCGTGGGGCACATTCTTCATGGCATAGAAGTCGGCGTCGTGGGCCGGGATTTCGATACCGCTCTCCCAGCGGGTGGAGCCGTAGTAGTTGTTGGTGCCCGGGTCGTTGAGCACGCCGCCGTCCACGGTGAGGTGGTAGTAGTGGAAGCCCTCGTCCATCGGGCCGGCCGTGGTGCCCATCCAGCTGCCGTCCTCGGCTTTGTGCAGGACGGTGCCGCCGGAGCCGCCCAGGCCGAGGCTCACGATCACGCTCTGAGCCTTCGGGGCGATGACTTTGAAGCGGGCGTAACCCTGGGAATTGACCATCGGATACTGCTGGCCGGGCTGATTGAGTTCGGAGGGGACGAAGTCTTCCTTGATTACGGCATTATCCAGTTTGGGATCGAATCCCTTGACGGCGAGGTAGGACTGCTTGGGTCTGTAGTCGGTGTCGAAGAGGAGGGGATAGTTGTTGGCACCGAGCCAGGAGTCGCGGTCGGAGACATTCCAGAAGGTCACGCAGTCGACCACATCCTTGTGCTTGCGGAGGACTTTGAAGAGGTTGACATACTGGTCCTGCTGGAGGGTGCGCTCCCAGTCGGCCGTCTGGGCCGCGCCCTGGTTGAAGCGCAGGCCGCCGCCCATATCCTGGTTGACGCGGATGTCCAGTTCGGTGATGTGGATGTGCTTGACCACCTGGGAATAGAGGGTGATGGCGGCGTCCACGTCGGACATCTCCGGGCCGTAGATGTTGTAGTGACCCTGCATACCGATGCCGTCCACCGGCACGCCGGCGTCTTTCATCCGCTTGACGAGGTTGTAGATGCGTTGGCTCTTGGCCGGCTCGGCGTCGTTGTAGTCATTGTAGAAGAGCAGGGCTTTCGGGTCGGCCGCGTGGGCATATTCGAAGGCCTTGTAGATGAACTCTTCGCCGGCGATCTGGAACATCGGGGAGTTGCGGAGCTCGCTCTGGCCGGGGCGGACCGGGCTGTCGGCCACGGCCTCATTGACCACGTCCCAGGCGTAGACCACATCTTTGTAGCGGTTCACGACGGCGTCGATGTGGTGCTTCATGTTGGCGTAGAACTCTTCTTTGGAGAGGAGTTTACCATTCTCGTCCTGATACATCCAGGTGCCGATCTGGCTATGCCACATCAAGGTGTGACCGCGCATCTTGATGCCGTTCTGTCGGCAGAAGTTGGCGATCCGGTCGGCATCTTCCCAGTTGAATTCGCCCTTGCGGGGCTCGGTCGGCTGGGGCTTCATCGCATTCTCGGCGGTGATGCTGTTGAATTCGCGCTTGATCAAGGCCATCTGCTCCGCTTCGGTGACATTGCGGTTGTTGACGGAGGCACCGATCAGGAAGTAGTCCTTGTAAGCGTCCTTGAGGCCGTCGGTGGGCGTGGGGATCGCCCGCTGGCCAAATTGAGCAAAGGAAGGAAGGGCCCCGAATAGCAGGGCGCACATTCCGGCTAGGAGGATTCTCTTCATGGAACTAGGGTTGTGTTTTAGTTTATAGACGAAAGATAAACACTCCTGCGGACATTCGCAAAACCCGGCCGGAGTAAAAAGACCTTCGACCGATATTTGATACAAAAAGGAATATAAATGAAAGCCGCGCGGGGCCGCCTATGCTTTCCGGCGCATCCGGACGTGGGGGATGCCGTCCTCCAGGAATTCCTCCGAGCAGACCTCGAAACCTTCCTTGCGATAGAACCCGATGGCATAGACCTGGGCTTCCAGGTAGAGTTCGCGGGCGCCCATCCGGGCGACGGCGTAGCAAATGCCTTCGTGGAGGATCTGCCGCCCGAGGCCGATGCCCCTTTCCGTGGTTACGACCCGGCCGATCCGGACCGTGCCGGGTTCGTCCGCTTTGGGGTAGAGTCGCAGGTAGGCATTCACCCGGCCCTCCGGCGTGGCCGTCCAGAGATGGACCGCCTCCGGATCCTGGCCGTCGGCCTCGGGATAGGGGCAGTTCTGCTCGACGATGAAGACGGCTTCCCGGGTCCGGAGGATTTCATACAGTTCCCGGGGCGTGAGTTCGTCGAAATGTTTGATTATCAGGCCCGTCATCGAGCGGCAATGCATTCGATTTCCACGAGTGCCGCTTTCGGGAGGGTCTTGACGGCTACGGCGCTCCGGGCGGGGTAGGGGGCGGCGAAGAACTCAGCATAGACCTCGTTCATGGCGGCGAAGTCTCCCATGTCGGCGAGGAAGACCGTGGTCTTGACCACGTCGGCGAGGCTCAGGCCGGCTTCGGCGAGGATGGCGGCTGCGTTCCGGATGCTCTGGCGGGTTTGTTCGCAGATGCCGCCTTCCGGGAAGGTGCCGGTGGCGGGATCGATGGGAAGTTGTCCGGAGAGGAAGACGAGGCCTGCGCCGCTGTCGATGGCCTGGCTGTAGGGTCCGATGGCAGCAGGAGCTTTTTCTGTATGGATGGCTTTCATAAGGCTGGATGGTTTTCTTCTTTGCAAAGATAACAAAAAAGTCGCCGGAATCCAGCGACCCGCGACGTGGATTCCCGTTGGGCAGCCCGCACCTCCCGGGCCTGCGCGCTGACGTCGGGCCGGCGGCGGGGCTTTCCGTCTCAGTTGCTGGACGGCTGACTCCTCCTTTTTGGCCGTCTCCTCCGGAGCCGTCCAACAGTCGTCAGACAGACGCCGTCCTGCGTCTTCGTCGTCCCTCCTCATCCGCACCGCCGCCCTCGTCGGGCTCCGCTGATCGCCGCCCTCCTAATCGCGCTGCAGGCCGCGGGAGGCCGGGCTGCCAGCGTGACAGTTCGATGACAATAGGGTACAACAGAGAAAGGGTCTGAGGCCAAATGGCTTCAGACCCTTTCTTGCGGTGCGGACGAGGCTCGAAAATCAACTCAAACATCCTTTATAAACCCTTGCAGGAGTGCTTTCTATTGCGTATCTTTGCCAGTGATGTTACTTGATATTGCACAAAATTGGGGCATTATTGGGGCACGATTTAACAAGGAGACGCTATGAAGATAAAGAGAAATGTCGCTTTCAAACTGCGGGCTTATGGGAAGGACAAGAGTCTTTTCCAAATCCGACTCCGCGCTACATTCAACGGGCAGAGGATCGATTTCAAGACTGGTTGTCAAATCAATGACAAGTCTGCTTGGGATGAAGGCAACCAACTGGTAAAAGATGGTTATAAAGGACCTAAGGGCGAAACAGCCCTTTCCATCAACACGGAGCTTCGGAATATCAAGGACCAGATGGAGTCTTCTTTCCTGTTTTATGAGGCGACTGATAAGATTCCGTCGGTCAGTGAACTGCAAAAAACCTACGAAGACCGTTTGCAGGGAACGATCCCGAAGCGTCCTGATCCTGAGCCAAAGAAGGAACGTAAACCCAGTAATCCGGACTTCTTTGCGACCTTTGAAAAGTTCGTGAAGGAGGGTGGTGAGAAAAACGCATGGACGGAAGGCACATTTGAAAAGTGGGCCTCATTGAAACGTGACTTGCAGGCTTTCAAAAGCAATATCAAATTCTCTGATCTGACAGAACCGACGTTAACAGAATTCGTTGCTTATTTGCGAGACAACAAAACCCTCCGGACACCCCGTAAGAAGAAAGGCGATAGGGAAAAGTATGACCACGATGACATCACCGGCTTGAAGAATGCCACCATCGAGAAAAAACTTAGATACCTTCGCTGGTATTTGAACTGGGCGACCGAACGAGGGTACAATACCAACCTTACATATAAGACCTTCAAACCGACCTTGAAGATGACTCAAAAGAAGGTCATCTACCTTACCAAGGAGGAAATGACACGTATCCGTAAACTGGAGTTGCCCGGAGATTTGGCGTATCTGGACCCTATTCGGGACATCTTCCTCTTTTGCTGCTTCTCTGGTCTCAGGCACTCTGATGTCAACAACCTTCGTCGGAGTGATGTCAAAGGAGACCATATTGAGATTACTACCGTCAAAACGGCGGATAGTATCTCCATTGAGTTGAACGATATTACTAAGGCCATCCTCGATAAGTACAAAGATATCCCTTTCAAGGACAACAAGGCCTTACCCAACTACACCAATCAGGCGATGAATCGGGACCTCAAGGAACTGTGCAAATTGGCCGAAATCAATGATCCGATTCGCATCACATCCTACAAAGGCAATGTCCGTATTGACGAGATCCACCCCAAATGGGAACTGGTGGGAACCCATACCGGCCGACGCTCTTTTGTTGTCAACGCCCTTTCGCTCGGTATCCCGCCGAATGTGGTGATGAAATGGACCGGCCACTCCGATTATAAGGCTATGAAGCCTTACATCGACATCGTGGACTCCATCAAGGCCAGCTCGATGACTAAGTTCAACGGGTTAATCTAATCGTTTTCGTAATAACTAAGAA
>JAEEVG010000089.1 GCA_016290835.1 Bacteroidales bacterium
TTCACGCTCAACCGCTACCTCGAGTGGGCCTTCTGGGCGCTCATCGTGGGAATGCTGATCTCCAATACGGTGGGCACGCCGAAATGGCTGCGTCCCGCCGTCAGGACCGAATTCTACATCAAGACCGGTCTGGTGATCATGGGTTTCTCCGTGCTCTTCTCCAACATCGCGAAGTTCGGCCTCTACGGCCTGGGCATCGCCTGGATCGTGACCCCGGTCGTAATCCTGTTCATGTGGTGGTTCGGCACGCGGGTGCTCAAGATGGACAACAAGCCGCTGGTGATCACGATGGCCTCCGCCACGAGCGTCTGTGGTACTTCCGCGGCCATTGCTTCGGGCGCCGCCTCCGGCTGCAAGAAGGATGACCTGACGATGACCATCTCCATCTCGATCATCTTCACGGTCCTGATGATGGTCCTCGAGCCGGTTCTCATCAAAGCCTGCGGCATGACCCCGATCATGGGCGGCGCGCTCATCGGCGGTACGGTGGACAGCACCGGCGCCGTGGCCGTGGCCGGCAGCGTGCTGGGCGGCGAGGGCGAGCAGGCGGCCGTGCTCGTCAAGATGATCCAGAATATCCTCATCGGCTTCATCGCCTTCTTCGTGGCGCTCTTCTTCGCGACCAGCGTCAACAAAGAGAAGGGGCAGAAAGTGGGCGCCGGCGAGATCTGGACCCGTTTCCCGAAATTCATCATCGGATTCTTCGTGGCTTCGCTCGTGGCCTCCTTCATCATCCAGCCGCTCGCCGGCGCGGACCAGGTCAAGGCCATCAACGGCGTGCTCGACCAATACAAGAACTGGGCTTTCGTGCTGGCCTTCGTCAGCATCGGCCTGGATACCAATTTCCGGGATCTCGTGAAGCAGATGAAGGGCGGCAAGCCGCTCTGGCTCTACCTCGTGGGACAGGTCTTCAACATCGCCCTGACCTTCTTCGCGGTGTGGCTGCTGCTCAGCGGCGTCCTCTTCCCGGTCCCGTCTCTCTCCTAAAGGATGTCCAAACGCAAAATTGTCGCCAGGGTGGCCTTCCTCGTCGTAGGAGTGGCCACCCTGGCCGCGGTTATCTACATCATGGTGAACCGGCTCGGGCTGAACCCCGACCTGGACTTCGGCGCCGGAGCCTACTACTACGCCGACATCCCCGACTACGAGCACAAACTCAACTGGGACGTTTACGAAGCCCAGCTGCCCTTCTGGGTCTATGTCGTCCTCTTCCTCGCCTGGGGCGCCCTGATGTACTGGCTCTGGAAGAAAATCGACCGGCGGAAATAGCGATCAAATAAGAATAATACGCTCCAAAAAGTTGTCCTTTGAGATTGTCAAAGCGTTTCAGAAGCCCATCGGATTACCGAAATGGGCGGGTCGGAGCTTGCCGCGGCGGAGCCTTCGTCCCAGGTCGGTCTCCCCGGCCGGGTCCCCCATCCGGCGGGGTGCGCCAGGGCCGGATTCACACCCCGAATACTGGTTTGGATGCCGCTGGGGTGTGTGGAAAGCCGATTCGCACCCCAAACCCTTCAACCGATGCCACCGGGGTGCGAGGAAGCCCGATTCGCACCCGACAGGTGTTCCAGCCGTCCCCGCGGAGGGGGTAGATTCTTCGCTTCGCTCAGAATGACAGGGGGGAGGGAAATAGCGAACGGGGATCGCGTGCAGCGGTCCCCGTTCCGGTTTTAGTACAGGATATTGTTTAATCGTCGAGGCCTTCGATGGTCTCGATGGTGCCGTCGGGACGGTAGGTGAGTTCGCAGACTTTGAGGCTGCGGAGGCGGTTGATGCCCTTGGAGGGGCCGCTGTCGTGGTGGAAAAGCCACCATTTGCCGCCGAATTCCACGATGGAGTGGTGGGTGGTCCAGCCGAAGACCGGGGTGAGGATGACACCCTTGTAGGTGAAGGGCCCGTAGGGGTTGTCTCCGATGGCGTAGCAGAGCTTGTGGGTGTCGCCGGTGGAGTAGCTGAAGTAGTATTTCCCCTTGTATTTATGCATCCAGCTGGCCTCGAAGAAGCGGCGCTCGTTGTCCTCGACCGTGATGGGCGCGCCGCTCTCGTCGAGCAGCACGACGGGCTTGGGCTCTTCGGCGAACTGGAGCATGTCCCCCGCGAGTTTCACCACGCGGCCCGGGATGGCCGGCTGGCCGTCGGCCGGGTAGGAGGTGCCGCAGTCCTTGGCGAGGTTGTCCTCGTAGCGCTGGAGCTGGCCGCCCCAAATGCCGCCGAAGTACATGTAGTACTCGTCATCGTCGTCGTGCAGGATGGCGTAGTCGATGGAATAGCTGCCCCGAATGGGGTCCGGCAGGGCCTTGAAGGGGCCCGTGGGGGCGTCGGCGACGGCCACGCCGCAGCGGAAGATGTCGGTCTTGTCCTTGGCCGGGAAATACATATAGTAACGCCCGTCGCGGCCTTTCACGACGTCGTTGTCCCAGAGCTGGCGGCGCGCCCAGGGCACGTCTTTGATGTCCAGGGCGATGCCGTTGTCCTTGACGGGGGAGGTCATCGGGTCGTCTCCTTCGAGCGAGAGGACGTGGTAGTCCTTCATGTCGTATTCGCTGCCGAAGTCATCGTCCGGCGCTGCGGACTCCCAGTCGTGGGAGGGGAAGATGTAGAGCTTGCCGTCGAAGACGTGCACGGAAGGGTCCGCCATGTAGTCGGCGGGGAGGAGGTAACGTTTTTGGACTTTCTTTGCCATGGTTATTCTGCTGTATGTCTTGCTTCAATTTCGCGGTTGATCTCGTCGAGCTTCTCGTCGGTAAGCGGGTACTTGTAGATCAGGTAGCCCACGACGATGAGCAGGAGGGCGGGGATGATGGTGGTGAACCACAGGATGGCATTCTGGGCGGTGGCGGAATATTCATTCAGCTTGGGGTAATAGGCATTCACCGGCGCGCTGATAAAGGAGGCCAGGAAGACCACCACGAACACGCCGAGCACCAGCTGGAGGCACTTGTTCGCCTTGAACTCCTGCCACATTTCCTTGAAGGAAACGGGCTTCTCGGGGGTCGTGGTGATGTTTTCCTTGCTGCCCAGGAAGCAGAGCGTCAGGAGCACGAAGCCCACGAGGGCGAAGATGCAGGTGACCGTGAACCAGGCCCGGGGCTCCGTCGGCAGGGCGGACTCTTCGCTGGCCAGGTTGAAACCGATCATGCCCATGACCAGCGGGGTGATCCAGCCGGCGATGGAGAAACCGGCCTTGAAGGCCACGCCCGCCAGGGCGTTGACCGTCGCGGCGGGCCGGTTGCCGGTGCGGTACTCGGCCTCCGTGATGACCTCGGGCACCAGGGCCCACATCAGCGAGCCGACCAGCAGGCCGACGCCGGTCATCACCTTGGCAATCTGGATGAGCGTCTTGCAGTTCTCGACGTCGAAGAATTTGCCGATGATGAAGAGGGCGGCGAAGCCCACGAATCCGACCGAGAGCAGCAGATAGTACAGGCCCTTCTTGCCGAACCATTTCTTCAGGATGGGCAGGGACGGCAGGATGATGAAGGCGGGAATGGTGCCGATGGCCATGAATGTGGCCTGATTCCAGTCGATGGCCGTGTGGACGCACATGGCCAGGCCGATCGGGAATCCGGCCTGGACGATGATCTGGCCGATGTTGGCGCAGACCATGCGGGTCGAAGTCAGGATCAGGACCTCATCGTTGTCGCGGGTCATGCTGGCCATGATCGAGCCGTAGGGGATATTCACCACGGAATAAATCATGCTCAGCAATGTGTAACTGACTGTGGCATAGACGATTTTCATCCCCATGGACCAGGTGGCGGCTGCCGGGAGCATCAGCAGGCAGGCGGCGACGGTGAGGGGAATGCCGCCGAACAGCAGGTAGGAGCGATACTTGCCCAGCTTGGGGTTGTGGTTGTCGATATAGCGCCCGACGACGGGACTCCAGAAACAGTCGAGCAACCGGACCGCGAGAATCAGTCCGCTGACGAATGCGGGGTTGATCTTCAATACCGTCGTGAGGTACAGCATCAGGAAACATGCGACCGTCTGGAAAATCAGATTCTGCGCCAGGTCGCCGGAGCCGAACCCGATGCGCTGCAACCAGGAGAGTTTGTAGAAGCCTTTGGCTTCGTTTGCGGTGTTCGCCATAGGATTAATCAATCAATTATTATCTCAGTTTAACAAAGATACGCCGATTCCCGGCGTTTTGGTGCCGGGAATGGGTCAAAAAGTGGCAAGAATCATTCAGCGGCGCGCCCGACGTCCGTTTCTCAGGAAATTTTTCGCATATTTGTTATATGAATCTAAAACGACTTGACGCACATATTGGGAAACTTTCCGCGTTACTGGGATTCCTGGCCGCCTTCGGCTTTTTCCAGTTCGCCTACCCCTACCATCTGGTCCGGCGCGAACAGCTGACCCTGTTCGTCTGGGACGGGGACTACATCCGCCAGACCTATCGCGGGGCAGGCTTCCTTTCGCGTTTCGTCGGCGACTTCCTGGAGCAGTTCTTCCATCTTCCCGTCGCGGGACCCCTGGTCGTGGCGCTGCTGCTGACGCTCATCGGGGTGGCAGTGTACCGGATCTGCCGGCACGCCCTGGGGCGCTGGCCGTCCCTGGGGATCGCCGCCGCGTTCTTCCTCTGGTCCTTCTTCCGGGAGACCGGCAACCTCTACATCACCCGCTACACCGTGGTGGTGCTGGGCTACCTCTGCCTGCTGCTGCTCGCCCTGCAGTTCAAGCGGACCTGGCAGCGCGCCGCCGCGGCGGTGGTGCTGCTCGCGGCCGGGGCCTGGGCCCTCGGCAGCCCCTTCCACAAGGACTATGGCAAGCCCTGGAACGTCCCCAAGTTCGATTACGAACGGATGATCGGGCTGGACGCCGAGGTGGCCCGGGAGCGCTGGGACAAGGTCATCGAACTCTCCAAGGTTGACCTCTACATGGAGGAGGCGAGCTATTGTTACAACCTCGCCCATGCGATGAAAGGCGACCTGGGGGAGACCCTCCTGAACCATTCCCAGAATCACCAGAACTCCCTGCTCTTCCCGGTCTCAATCAACCGGACGGTCTTCACCAACAGCCTCGCGGGCGAGGCCTGGTTCCAGCTGGGGAATATGACCGTCGCGGAGCAGAGCGCCATCACCTCGCTGCAGTCCTCGCCCAAGCACACCGGGGCGCGTTTCCTGGTCCGCCTGGCCCGGGTGAACTTGATCACAGGCGAAGACGGCGCCGCGCAGAAATACCTGACCCTGCTCAGCCGGACCCTTTTCTACGGGAAATGGGCCCGGAGCCGGATGCCCGGAAACCAGGACGAACAGGTCCGCGCGGAGCTCGCGCAGGCCCGCGCCCGCCTGCCCCGGGAGGACTACATCCACCATTCCGAGAGCGCCCGGCGGGTGCTGCTCAGCCTGCTGGAAGTCGATCCCGGCAACCTGCCGGCCCGGGAGTATCTGCTCTGCGACGACCTGCTGCGCTATGACCTGGACACCTTCATGGACGACTACCGGCAGCAGCCGCTTCGGGGCCGCCTCTACCACGAGGCCATCCTCATCTGGCTGAGCCGCAATGGCATACTCAACCCTGAGCAGGTCGCCCGCTATGGGGTAGACGTCTCGCAGGTGGACCGGATGCTGCGCTTCGGCCGGAACCCCGACCGATACAAGAACACTTATTGGTACTACTTCTCACAGGCACTGGAAGACTGATGAAACATTCCGTAATCTATATGCTGATCTTCGCGGCCGGCCTGCTGGTGGCGGGCTGCGCGCCGCAGGACGCCGCCACGGCGGTTTCTGGCAGCGAGGGTCCCCTGGTGATCTATCCCGACTACAAGGACGTGACCATCCCCGCGAACATCGCGCCCCTGAATTTCCGCTATGCCATGAAAGATGTGCGCAAGGCGCGCACGACCTTCAGCCTGGACGGCCGTTCGGTGACAATCAAGGGTACCGCGGTGGCGTGGAAGCTGGGTGCGTGGAAGAAGTTCCTCGCCGGGGCCGCCGGCGGGACCATCACCGTGGAGGCCGAGGCGGAAGTCGGCGGCGGGCGGATCGCGGATCGCTGGGAGATCTATGTGAGCGAAGACCCCGTCGATGCCTACCTGACCTACCGGCTCATCGAGCCCTCGTACCAGATGTACCACGAGGTATCCATCGAGGAGCGCTGCATCGAGAGCTTCGAGCAGACGACCATCTGCGATTTCACGCGCACGGAAAACGCCTGCATGAACTGCCACATCCACGGCCAGTCCCGCGGGGATTATTCCCTGTACTACATCCGCGGACCCAAGGGCGGCGCCATCCTGAACCAGGACGGAAAG
>JAEEVG010000034.1 GCA_016290835.1 Bacteroidales bacterium
GCTCGATCATATCCGGCCGCCGGTTATTTATTAAGGAATGTGTTGATATTCTGTTCAATACGTGCGGCGGCATCTTCTCCCGGAGCGGGAACGAACGCCTCGCCGGTGATGTGTTCGTAGAGCTCGACATAGCGATCGGTGATCCCCGCGACGACCGCCTCGGTCATCTCCGGCACCTGCTGCCCGGCCTGGCCCTGGAAGCCCCCGGCCATCAGCCACTCGCGCACGAACTCCTTGGAGAGCTGCTTCTGCCGCTCGCCCCGCGCCAGCCGCTCCTCATAGCCTTCCGCATAGAAATAGCGCGAAGAATCCGGAGTATGGATCTCGTCCATCAGGATGATCTTGCCGTCACGCTTGCCGAACTCGTATTTGGTATCCACCAGGATCAGGCCCTTGCCGGCTGCGATCTCGGTCCCGCGGGCGAACAGCGCCCGGGTGTAGGCCTCCAGCAGCTCGTAGTCCTCGCGGGAAACGATGCCCTGGGCGATGATTTCCTCCTTGCTGATGTCCTCGTCGTGCCCCTCGGCCGCCTTGGTGGTCGGGGTGATGATGGGCTCGGGGAAACGCTGGTTCTCCACCATCCCCTCCGGCAGGGCGACGCCGCAGAGCGTGCGGCGGCCGGCCTTGTACTCGCGCCAGGCGTGGCCGGTGAGGTAGCCGCGGATAACCATTTCCACCTTGAAAGGCTCGCAGCGCCAGCCGATGGTGGCCATCGGATCGACCTCGGCGATCTTCCAGTTCGGGAGGATGTCAGCGGTCGCATCCAGGAACTTCGAGGCGATCTGATTGAGGACCTGGCCCTTGTAGGGAATGCCCTTGGGGAGGACCACATCGAAGGCGGAGATGCGGTCGGTGGCGACCATTACAAGATAATCGGGGCCGATCGAGTAGACATCACGGACCTTGCCGGTGTACTTCGCGACCTGTCCGGGGAAATGGAAATCGGTGCTGAGAATGGCTTTCATATCATTTGTCGGAATTGTGGTACGAAGTTACTCGTTTTTTCTCACTCCACGAAAAAATATGTTAAATTTGGGGGATGATACGCGAAGAAACCGTTTTCGGCCCCATCCACAGCCGCCGGCTGGGATCCTCGCTCGGCATCAACCTGCTGCCGCGCCGGGGCAAATTCTGCACTTTCGACTGCATCTACTGCGAGTGCGGCTGGAATAAGGACGGCCTCGAAGACCAGGTCCTGCCCACGGCAGCCGAAGTCCGCTCCGCGCTGGAGGACAAACTGGCCGCGTGTCTGCTGGACGGCATCCGGATCGATTCCATCACCTTCTCGGGTGACGGGGAGCCCACCCTCAACCCCGAATTCCCGCGCATCATCGACGACACCCTCAAACTGCGGGATGCCTATTTCCCTTCCGCGAAAGTCTCGGTGCTCTCCAACGCGACCCGCGTGCACGTGCCGGCCATCGCCGCGGCGCTCAAACGCGTGGACAACCCCATCCTCAA
This sequence comes from Bacteroidales bacterium, assembly GCA_016290835.1. GTDB lineage: Bacteria > Bacteroidota > Bacteroidia > Bacteroidales > UBA932 > Cryptobacteroides. Next base: position 1,462 of record JAEEVG010000034.1, read on the forward strand.
AATCGACGCCCCGACCGACGCGCTGATCGAACGTATCGATCATCCGGCCCCCGGATTCCGCCTGGAGCGCGTCCTGGAGGCCCTGCGCGGCTTTCACGGCGACTTCGTGCTGCAGACGATGTTCCTGCGCAGTCCGGATTTCGATTCCGCCTCCCCCGAGGTCCTCGACGGCTGGATGCAGATCGTCCGCGAACTCAGGCCCCGCAAGATCATGGTCTATACCATCGACCGCCCCACCCCGGCGCAGGGGTTGGAGAAATACTCCGCAGCGCAGATGCGCAGCCTGGTGCAGCCGCTCCTCGACGAGGGCTTCGACATCGACATCCGTGAATAAACACATAACCACACAATGAAACGACTCTCCATTTTCCTGACAGCTGCGACGCTCCTGCTGAGCGGCATCTGCTCCGCCCAGACCGGCATCCTCGATCCGGACGCGCTCTATCGCAAGCGTCCGCCCCTGACCGGCCGCACCGTCATCGCCAACCAATACACCAAGGCCGCCGTGCAGCCCGCCATGCCGATGATGCCGGGCGCACCCGCTCCCCAGCAGGCTGCCCCGATGCGCCAGCGCTACTATCCCCTCGAGTCCGACAGTCTCCGGGTGGACGCCGCCATCGACAGCCTCAACACCTCCCGCAGCGAGCGCCCCGTCGCCGGAACGCACCGCAAAGGGAACAACCCCATCCTCTTCCTGGTGGGAGACTCCACGATGCGCACCGAGGTGGCCGGCAACGGCGACAACGGACAGTGGGGCTGGGGCTATTTCCTGGAGAATTATTTCGATACCGACCGCATTACGGTCGAGAACCACGCCCTCGGCGGCGAGAGCACCCGCAGCTGGTTCAAGAACTGGCTCTTCCCGATGCTCCGCGGCGTCCGGCCCGGCGACTGGGTCATCATCCAGCTCGGCCACAATGACCAATACGGTGGCCGCGAGATGAACAGCGGCCGCTACCGCGGCATCCTCCCGGGCCTCGGCAAAGAATACACCGAGGTGATCCTGCCCGGCAACGGCACCCGCGAGCGGGTCTATACTTATGGAGAGTACCTGCGCATCTACATCGATGAGATCCGCGCCAAGGGCGCCCACCCGATCCTCCTCTCGCTGACCGCCCGCAGCGGCCGCGGCCAGGACGGCAAGATCAACCCCGACCGCAACACCGACAACATCAAGGCGGTGGCCGAGGAGAAGGGCGTCCCCTTCATCGACTTCAACGCCGCCATCCGCTACAAATATGACGAGGTGTTCGATCCGCGCAAGGTGGACTACCTCTACTTCAGCGACGGCATCCACCCCAGTTCGTTCGGCGCCGTGATCAACGCCGAGACCTTCGTCGAGGAGCTCCGCAAGCGCCCCGACATCGGCCTTTCCTCCTTCCTGCTCCCCGAGAAGCATTATGAGAGCGCCGCCCGCGAGGACGGCAAACCCGTCATCTTCGTGATCGGGGACTCCACCGGCAAGATCGACAATTCCGAGGTTAGCGGCCAGGTGGGCTGGGGACAGGTCTTCGCCGACTACGTCAACCCGCGCAAGGCCACCGTGGACAACCACGCCAAAGCCGGCCGCAGCGCCCGCACCTTCCTCAACGAGGGCCGCTGGAACGTGGTCTACGACGCCCTGCGGCCCGGTGACTTCGTCCTGATCCAGTTCGGCCACAACGACGGCGGTCCCATCCACGTCGGCAAGGCCCGCGGCGAACTCCCCGGCAACACCGACGACAAGCAGGTGATGACCCGCGAGGCCGACGGCATCAACGAGGGCATCTACACCTACGGCTGGTACCTGCGCAAATTCTGCCTCGACGCGATGGAGAAAGGCGCCACGCCCATCATCCTGAGCCTCACGCCCGGCAACTACCGCGACCAGAACGGCAAGATCCAGCGCGAGAGCCGCTACAAGGCCTGGGCCATCGAAGCCGCAGAGCAGATGGGTGTCGCCTTCGTGGACCTCAACGAAATCTCCGCAGCCAAGCTGGACAAGATGACCCCCGAGCAGGCCGCCGCCCAGTTCATGCGCGACCCCGTCCATTCCTCCGAACTCGGCGCCCACCGCAACGCGAAGTCCGTCGCCGAGGGACTCAAGAAGCTCAAGAAGCACCCCATTGCCAAACTGATGAAATAAGCCTTGGATATGAAACGCCTGACTTTCTGCCTGTGCCTCGCGCTGGGCACCACCCTCGCCCCGGCCCAGACCCTGGATCCCGGAATCTGGACCGACCGGAACACCCCGGCCGTGAACAAAGAGTATCCCCACGCCGATTATATGATGTTCGGCAGCCGCGACGCGGCCCTCCGGAACGACTACGCCTCCTCGGAGTTCTTCAAGTCCCTGAACGGCGAGTGGAACTTCATCTGGGCCGACGACTACCGCAAACTGCCGAAGGGATTCGCCGAGCCCGGCTTCGACGACTCCGCCTGGGGCCGGATCGCCGTCCCCTCCAACTGGGAGTTCCAGGGCTACGGCACCCCCATCTACATTAATTCTCCCTTTGAGTGGTCCCCCGACAGCGGCGGCAAGGAGCCGACTTTCCCGGACGTCGTCCCGGGCGGCCTCTACCGTGTGAAGTTCAGCGTCCCGGCCTCCTGGCGGGGCCGCCAGGTCTTCATCCAGCTGGGCGGCGTGAAATCCGGTTTCATGCTTTATCTCAACGGGCGGCAGGTCGGCTACTCCGAGGATTCCAAGAATCCCGCGGAGTTCAACCTGACCCCTTACCTCAAGGACGGAGAGAACCTCCTGGCGATGGAAGTCCACCGCTGGACCACCGGCAGCTACTATGAGTGTCAGGACTTCTGGCGCATCAGCGGCATCGAGCGCGACGTCTACCTGACCGCCCGCCCGCAATTGCTGGTCCGCGACCTGCTCGTCGAATCCCCCCTGAGCGAGAACCTGCGCGACGGCGTGTTGGACTTCGGCGTCAAGCTCGCCGCCCCCGGCGGCCGAGCCGGACGGGCCCGGCTCGCGCTGACCCTGCTCGATCCGGAAGGACGCGAGATCTGGCGCGAGGAGAAGTCCGAGATGGTCGCGCCCGCCGCGCAGCTTACCGACGGAACGGTGGTGAATTTCCACCATGTCGTTCCGAACGTGCGGGCCTGGAGCGCTGAAAAGCCGGTGCTCTACACCGCCCTGCTCGCCTTGACCGGCGAGGACGGCAAGACCGAATACACCAGCACGCGCGTCGGTTTCCGCACCGCCTGCGTGCAGGGCACGAATTTCCTCGTCAACGGCCAGCGCGTGATGATCAAGGGTGTCAACATCCACGAACACGCCCCCTACACCGGCCACGTCGTGTCCGAGGAGCTGATGCGGCGCGACTTCGAGTTGATGAAGCAGCACAACATCAACGCCATCCGCACCAGCCACTACCCGCAGCAGCGCCGCTTCTACGAACTCTGCGATGAATATGGCTTCTACGTGTGCAGCGAGGCCAATGTCGAGAGCCACGGCTGGCGCGGCGCAGCCCGCGACGCGAGCTATTTCCCCACCCAGCTCGAGCGGGAGCTCGGTATGTACGAGCGCACCAAGAACTACGCCTGCGTGGTCTTCTTCTCGCTGGGCAACGAAGCCGGCGGCGGAGTCAATTTCGAGGAGTCCTACAAGGCCCTCAAGGCCAAGGAGAAGATGCGTCCGGTCGTCTATGGCGATGCCGGCAACAATTTCTACAGCGACATCACCTGGCCGATGTATCCCACCGAGCAGAGCCTCCTGTCCACCGACGCGCGGCAGCTCGACCGTCCCTACATCAATTGCGAGTACGCGCACGCGATGGGCAACAGCACCGGCGACCTCGTGGACCTCTGGGAGGTCTACTACAATGCCAAGCAGCTGCAGGGCGGCTTCATTTGGGACTGGGTGGACCAGGGCGTCTGGGTGGACCGCGACGGCGGTTTCTGGGCCTATGGCGGCGACTTCGGCGACAAGACCCCTTCCGACGGCAATTTCTGCTGCAACGGCCTGGTCAATCCCGACCGCACCCCGCATCCCGCGATGCAGGAGGTCAAGAAGATCTACCAGAATATCCGTTTCGACCGCGACGGTTCGGCCCTCGTGCTGACCAACCGCTTCTTCTTCACCAATCTGAATGAGTTCGACTACTCCTACGAGCTGAGCGTCGACGGCCGCAGCGTAGGCGGCGGCACCCTGCCTTCCCCGGACATCGCTCCCGGGGCGAAGGGCCGCGTGCAGATCGATCTCCCGGCGAATCCCCAGGCGGGTGCCCTCTATACGGTCGAGGTCTATGCGAAGACCCGCCGGGCGGCCCCGGGCGTACCTGCCGGCCACGTGATCGCTACGGAGCAGTTCGTCCTCTCGCAGCCAGCTCCCGCCGCGCCTGCCGTCAAGGGCAAGGCTAAATTCAAAGTCCAAGAGAAGGCGGGGGTCGTCACCCTGTCCTCCAGCCGGGCCAGCCTGAGTTTCGACAAGCAGAGCGGCGTGGTCTCAAGCTACAAAGTCCGCGGGACCGAATACATCCAGGACGGCTTCGGCTTCCGTCCCAACTTCTGGAGAGGCCCCACCGACAATGACTACGGCAACAAGCTCCCCACCCGTTCCGAGAACTGGAAGCAGCACTCCCAGAATCCCGTCGTCACCAACGTGGGGACCATTGTGGGCGAAGATGGCGGCGCCACGCTGACCGTCAGCTACGAGCCCGGCTGCATCGTCTCCTACCAGCTCCGCCCCGATGGTTCGCTCAAGGTCGACGTGGATCTCGCCCCCCAGCCGCTGCCCGAATACGAAGAGCCGGTCGTTCTCGACGGTCCCGGTTCGGTTTACGACCCGAATATGACCGAGGAGCAGCGCGCCCAGCAGCGTGCCCAGATGGCGGCCTTCCGCGAATCGATGGCACGGATGGCACGGATGCGCTGGGAGTCCTCGCTCCCCAGCCTGCCGCGCTTCGGACTCCGCCTGCGCCTGCCGGCCGCCTTCCACAATGTGGAATACCTCGGCCGCGGCCCGGAGGACAACTACTGGGACCGCAAGGCCGGTTCCGCCCTGGGTCTTTACCGGACCACCGCCGAACAGATGGGCTTCGCGTATGTGCGTCCGCAGGAGACGGGCCACCGCACCGACGTACGGCGCATCCAGCTGACGGACGACCGCGGCAAGGGGCTGACCATCTATGCAGATAATATCCTGGAATTCAACGCCCTGCGCAATTCCGTGGAGGACTTCGACTCCGCGGAGAGCACCCATCCCGTCCAGATCAACTACTACAACAATCAGGATGTCGACGTGACGGGCGGCCGCAAGCAGACCCACATCAACGACATCGTCCCCCGCAACTACGTGGAGCTCTGCCTCGACGAGTTGATGATGGGCGTGGGCGGAGACAACTCCTGGGGCGCAGCCATCAACCCGAAGTACATCATCGACGCCACCGCAGGCCGTCATTTCGGCTTCACCATCGTCCCCGTGAAATAATGAAAAACCAATTAAGATATGCGTAACCGACTGATCCTCCTTGTTTTGCTTCTCTGCGCGGCCGCTGCCTGCGGTCCGCGGAGCGCAGCGCCGCAGCGCCCTCTGGTGGGCGTATCCTGCGGTCGCAGCGGCACCAGCTACAACAGCCTTTCCCAAGCCTACATCGATGCCATCACCCGTGCCGGCGGCCTCCCGGTCATCTTCCCGACCGTCTCCGACGAGGCGGTGGCGGCAGACCTGATCTCCCGCGTGGCCGGCGTGGTCTTCACCGGCGGACCGGACTTCGATCCGGCGATCTATGGCGAGACCATTCTCAACGAGACCGTCCAGATCGACTCCGTGCGGGATTGCAGCGACCTGTTGCTCGCCCGTGCCGCCGTGGCCTCCGGCAAACCCATCCTCGCCATCTGCCGCGGGGAACAGCTGATGAACATCACCCTGGGCGGCAGTCTCTACCAGGACCTCCCGACACAGATCGGCACCGAAGTTTCGCACGGCGGGACCCGCCATCCGATCACCCTCACCCCCGACGGAACCCTATACAAAATCTTCGGGAAGGATACCCTGAACGTCAATTCCTTCCACCATCAGGCCGTGAAGGCGCAGGCCCCGGGCATACGCATCATGGCCAACGCCCCGGACGGGGTCGTGGAAGGCTATGAAACCGACCAGGTGCTCGCCGTCCAGTTCCACCCCGAGCAACTGGTCCAGAAGGATTCGAACTGGCTGGCCTTCTTCCGTTATTTCATCGGACGGCTGCAATGAGTTTCACACCCTGGACCCTGCTGGTCGATGTAGGCCTGATTTCCGGCTTGCTGCTGCTCGGAAAGTTGGCGCGGGCGCGCATCAAACTGGTCCAGCGGCTTTTCCTCCCGCCCAGCCTGCTGGCCGGCTTCGCCGCCTTGCTGCTGGGGCCCGGGGTGCTGGGCTGGCTGCCCCTGTCCGACCGGATGGGCAGCTATGCCAGCATCCTGATCGCCTTGGTGTTCAGCACCCTGCCCCTGACCTCCGGCAAGGGAGGGCGCGGGCAGGGGCGCATCGGGCGGATGTGGGCCTATTCCCAGGCCGGAATGCTGCTGCAATGGGCCCTGGGCGGCCTGCTGGGCTGGTTCGTGCTTTCCCGGCTCTGGCCGGTGGACCCTTCCTGCGGGCTGTCGATGCCTGCCGGCTTCTGCGGCGGCCACGGCACGGCGGCGGCCATCGGTGAGGCCTTTGCCAAATACGGCGCCGAGGACATCCAGACGCTGGCGATGACCGCCGCCACCGTAGGCATCATCGCTTCCGTGGTCATCGGCCTGTGGGTGACCCGCACCGGGTCCGAGCGCGGCTGGACGGCCTATCTGTCCCGCTTCTCCGACCTGCCGCCCGAACTTCGCTCCGGCATCCTGCCCGACGAGCGCCGGGTCAGCATGGGCAAGGCGGCCTTCTCCGCTATCTCGCTGGACTCGATGACCTTCAACTTCGGCGTCGTGGCCCTGATCGCGCTCGCCGGCTACGGCATCAGCCAGGGGGTCGCGGCCCTCTGGCCCGCCCTGATGCTGCCGGTATTCAGCTGCGCATTCCTCGCCGGCATCCTGATCCGCGGCCTGCTCCGCAAGTCCGGGGCCGACACCTACCTGTCCAAGCCCATCATCGGCCACCTGAGCGGGGCCTTCACCGACTATCTGGTCGCCTTCGGCGTAGCTTCCATCAAGCTCGAGGTCGTCTGGCGCTACATCGTCCCGCTGAGCATCCTGCTGGTCGTCGGGCTCGTCTGCACCTTCCTCTACGTGTTCCTGCTCGGCCGGCGCTTCCATCAGAGTGCCTGGTTCGAGAAATCCGTGTTCACCTGGGGCTGGTTCACCGGCACGATGGCGATGGGCATCGCCCTGCTCCGCATTACGGATCCCGATTCGCGCAGCGGCTGTCTGGACGATTATGCCTATGCCTACCTATATATCGCGCCCGTGGAGATTGCGCTCGTCACCTTCGCGCCGGTTTGTTTTACGCAAGGGGCCGGAGGCTGGTTCGCCATCGGCTGCGCCCTGGCGGGCCTGATCATCCTGCTCGTCTCCCGAAAACGAGGCTGGCTCACCTGATTTTTAACCCATTTTACATTTAAAAATAGTGTAAGACACTATAGGCTGCAGGCCAACACCCTCCAGCGCCTTATAGCAGGCTGCCCCGGAAACCCGTGGCCACCCGTGGCCTCGTAAACGGGAGGGGCCCGCTGGCTTTTGGCCGTCAGGACAAAAGACAGTGGGAGGGATGAGCGTAGCGAAGGTTTCCGGGGCAGCCTGCCATAAGGCGTATGCTAAGGTGAGTACTGAGATGTATACCGATCCATTCAATACAATCTAGTATTTTCCTTTCGACGAAATATTTTTGAGAAAATTCAATAAAAATATATTGTTTTTCAATAAATACTTTTTATCTTTGCAGAAACAAAACCGATTTACATTATGACAGAATGGTGGAACGCTCTTGAACCGGCGATGAAAGTCCTCTGGGCCGTGACCCTCTCGGCATCGCTGGTCTTCGTCATCCAGACCGTGATGACCTTCCTGGGAGTCGCCGGCGATGGCGGCTTCGATATCAACACCGATGTGGACGTCGACGTCCCGGGCGATGTCGCTGACGCCTCCCTGGACCTGGAAACCGGCCACGACGCCTCGGGTGCACACGATGTCAACCACGCGGGCGGCGGGATGAACCTGCTGACTTTCCGCAACCTGATCAACTTCCTGCTCGGCTTCGGCTGGGCGGCCATCCTGCTGCAGGACAGCATCCCTTCCCTGCCCCTGCGCCTGGTCGTCTCCATCCTCGTAGGCCTCTTCCTCGTGGCGGCGGTGATGCTGATCTTCAAGTGGCTGACCGGGATGCAGGAGTCCGGCACCATCAATGTCTACAAATCCGCCGTGGACTGCCAGGGCACGGTCTATCTGACCATCCCGGGCGAGCGCGCGGGCGAAGGCAAGGTGCAGATCACCATCAACAACTCCGTGCGCGAGTACGCCGCCCTGACCGACGGCCCGACCCTCAAGACCGGCACCCGCATCCGCGTGGTGGATGTGGTCAGCGCCAGCACCCTGCTCGTCGAAGAAATCAACTCGATCATCATTTAAACATCTAATAATCAATAAAGAATATGGAACTCTATCTGATTCTTATCATCGTTCTGGTGGCCTTCGTGATGTTCACGGCCATCCTTGCCCGCTACAAACGCTGCCCTTCCGACAAGGTGCTCGTCATCTACGGTAAGACCGGCCGGGATGCCTCGGCCAAGTGTATCCACGGCGGCGCCGCCTTCATCTGGCCCGTCTTCCAGAGCTTCAAGTTCCTGGACCTCACCCCGATCTCCATCGAGTGCAACCTCACCAACGCCCTGTCCAAGCAGAACATCCGCGTGGACGTGCCCTGCCGCTTCACCGTCGGTATCTCCACCGAGCCGGAAGTGATGACCAACGCCGCCGAGCGCCTGCTCGGGCTCACCCCGGACGAGATCCGCAACATCGCCACCGATATCCTCTTCGGCCAGCTGCGTCTGGTCATCGCCACGATGGACATCGAGGAGATCAACGCCGACCGTGACAAATTCCTCGCTGCCGTGTCCACCAACGTGGAGGCGGAACTCCGCAAGATCGGCCTCAAGCTCATCAACGTCAACGTGACCGATATCCGCGACGAGTCCGGCTACATCGAGGCCCTCGGAAAGGAAGCCGCCGCCAAGGCCATCAACGATGCCAAGAAGAGCGTAGCCGAGCAGAACCGCTATGGTGAAATCGGTAAGGCCGAGGCCGACCGGGACAAGGACATCCGGATCGCCGAGACCAGCCGCGATACCCGTATCAACACCGCCCTGGCCAATGCCAAGGCCGTCGAGGGCGAGAACAGTTCCAAGATCGCCATCGCCCAGTCCGACGCCCAGCGCCGCGAGAAGCAGGCCGAGGCCGAGCGCCTGGCCGTCGCGGCCGAGAAGGTGCAGGCTGCCAAGGCCCTCGAGGAGGCGTACAAGAGCGAGCGCGACGCCGAGCTCGCCCGCGCCGAACTCGAGAAGGCGACCCAGCAGGCCAATGTGGTCGTGGCCGCCCAGATCGAGAAGGAGAGGGCCATCATCGAAGCCGAGGCCGTGGCCGAGCAACTCCGCCGCAAGGCGCAGGGCGAGGCGGACGCCATCTTCGCCAAGATGGACGCTCAGGCCCGCGGTACGCTCGAGATCCTGTCCAAGCAGGCTGCCGGTTTCGGTCAGCTCGTATCGGCCGCCGGCGGAGATTCCCAGCAGGCCATCACGATGCTCATCACCGACAAACTGCCCGAACTCGTCAAGACGCAGGTCGAGGCCATCAAGGGCATCAATATCGACAAGGTGACCGTCTGGGATGGCGGCAAAGGCGAGAACGGCAAGACTGCCACGGCCAATTTCCTCTCCGGCCTGATGGGATCCGTCCCGCCGCTGGAGGACCTTCTCAAGATGGCCGGCATGAGTCTGCCGGGCTATCTCAAGGGTGAAACGGTTTCCGCGCCTGCGGAAAAATCGGATGAGTAAGGGTATGATCGTCATCAATGTAGATGTGATGCTTGCCCGGAGGAAGATGTCTTCCGGGGAACTCGCCCAACGCGTGGGGATCACAGCTGCAAATCTCTCGATCCTCAAGACCGGCAAGGCCAAGGCCATCCGCTTCTCTACCCTCGAAGCCCTTTGCGAGGCGCTGGACTGCCAGCCCGGTGACCTGCTCGAATACCGTCCCGAACCTTGATGCGGCGTCAGCAGCTGCCCGCCGACAATTAATCTACGGACCCACTTGGGATACCAGGCGGGGACCGCTCCCCTCCGGAAAGCTGAAATGAACCCTGTCGGGAAAAGCTTTCCTGAGGGGACGGCTCTCCGCCTGGCAGTTTTTGTTTGCAAAGATGGCGCTGATGCGCTATCTTTGCGTTTAGTTTGTGGCGCGTTGCAATGCAACCAGAAAGGGGAATCCGGTGAGAGCCCGGAGCTGTGCCCGCAACGGTAACTAGCAATAGGAGTCCGAATACCTGCCACAGGCGAAGTTGATACCGGAGGCCCGGGGTCAGGCCGCCCTAGCGACGTATAACAATGTTCTTATCTACCCTTCTTGTTGTGGCGGGTCTGCTGGTGGCAGAAACGCCGGACACCCTGCAAGCCGTGACCATCGTGGCCGACAAGGGTGTGGTCGTGTCCCGCACGGACACGGTGTCTATCAATCGTTTCAACACAGTCTCAGAAGCCCTCCTGCGCCTGCCGGGCCTGGCCCTGAGCGACTACGGCGGCTACTCCGGTCTCAAGGGTGTGAGCCTGCGCGGCCTGGGAACCGCCCACACCGCCATCTACCTCGACGGCGTGCGGGTCTCCAATTTCCAGAGCGGCCAGAACGACCTCGGCATGCTCCCGCTCGAGACCCTGGGCAACGCCGTTGCTGACTATGCCCAGAACAGTCTCTCATTCCGCACCCAACGCCCGGTCTTCGGCGAAAGCCCCTTCGCCGGACGGGTGGGCCTGCAGTACGGCTCATTCGGTACCTGGATGCCCTCCGTCCGCCTGGACGTCAAAGCCTCGGAGCGCGTGGCGGTCAGCGCCCACGCCGCCGGCCTGCTCAGCCGGGGCGACTTTCCCTACGGGACAGGCAGCGAGCGCCGCGAGGGCAATGACATCAAGCAGATCCGCGCCGGCTACGACGTCTTCGGCACGCTTGATCGCGGCGAATGGATGCTCAAATCCTACATCAACGCCTCCGACCGCGGCACGCCGGGCTCGCTGAGCTGGCCTTCGGCGGACCGCCAGACCGACAAGAACGCCGTTGTGCAGGGGACCCTGCGCAAGGCCTTCTCCGACCGCTACACACTGAATCTCAGCGCCAAAGGCGGCTGGGACAACATCTTCTACAAGAGCGCCTGGGGCGACAGCAACTACGACTTCACCGACCTCCAATTCAACTCCTCGCACACATTCCAGCTGACGGACTGGTGGGGCCTGTCCCTGGCGGCCGACCTGGAGCGGGGCCTGCTCAAGGCCACGGATTATGCAGCCGCCCGTACGGCGGCCGTCGCCGCCCTGGGCTCGGCTTTCCGTTTCGGCCGCTTCAAGGCCGACCTGGCCCTGGAGTACGACGGTACCTTCGACCGGGGCGCCGCAGCCCTGCACAGCCTCTCCCCTTCCGCCGACCTGCGCCTGACCCTGTTCGAGGGACTCGATCTCGTGGCCTTCGGTCGCCGGGCTTTCCGCGCCCCGACCTTCAACGAGCTCTACTACCCGGGCTACGGCAACCCCGCACTCAAGCCGGAGGACGCCTGGCTCGCCGACGTGGGCCTGGAGGGACACGCCGGCTTCGGTGAAGCCTGGGTCCTGAGCGGCAAGGCGGATTTCTTCTACAATTCGCTCAAGGACAAGATCATCTCCGCCCCATCCGCATCCGACCCCTATGTCTGGCTGCCCTACAACGTGGGTAAGGTGGAGGCCAAGGGAGCCGATCTCAGCGCCGCGCTGCGCTACGAAGGCAAGCGCCTGCAGAGCGGACTCTCCGCCCGCTATGCCTGGCAGTCCGCTCTCGACAAGACCCCCGACAGCTATACCTTCGGGCAGCAGATCCCTTATGTAGCCCGCCATACCGTGGTGCTGGGAGCCGATATCGCCGCCGCCGGCTGGCGCTTCGACGCGCTGTGGAACTGGCGCGGCGGACGGGCCGATGCCAGCGGGGCGATGCCCGACTGGAATTCCCTCGACCTCTCCCTGCGTAAAGGATTTACCCTCTGCGGGAGCAGTGTCCTGAGCTTCTTCGTCTCGGTCAAAGACCTGCTGGACTGCCGCTACGAGCTGGTCCGCGATTATCCGATGCCCGGCCGCAGCGTGCTGGGCGGCTTTGAATTCAAATTCTAGAAAATGCTCCTGAGTCTTCTCTACGTATTCCTTTCCGGCATCGCCCTGCCCGTCGGAGGCATCCAGATGCAATACCTGTGGCGCAACCAGCTCGGGGATGTCTATTCCCTCGGGCTGGGCAGCGCCGCGTGCCTGGGCGCCGCGGCGGCCACGATGTCGGGCTGGTGCTCACTCACCGTCGGATCCTTCGTCTGTACCCTGGTCTGCACCCTGGTGTGCTTCTTCGTGACCCTGAAAGTCTCGACCCAGAACCTCATCACCTTCGGCATCATCTTCGGCACCTTCATCGGCTCGCTGGGCACCATCGTGGTGACCAACGCCCCGACCGGGGACCTGCTCAAGCAGTACTATCTCTGGGGCGCCGCCAATTTCCACCTCGAGGGCGTGACCACGGGCGACATCATCTTCTCACTGGTCCTGTTCGGACTCGGGCTCGCGGCCGCGATCCTCTCGCACCGCGACCTGACGAGGCATTTCCGGGGCGAGATCGAACTGCCCGCCTGGCGCAAGGCCGTGCTGCTTGTGATGATCATGTTCCTGGTGACCTCGGCCGTAAGTATCTGCGGCACAATCGGGTTCATCTCCCTGGGCGTGCCCAACCTCAGCCGCATCATCTGCAAGAGTACGGACATACGCAAGCACTACCTGCTCTCCGGCGGGATGGGCATTGCGCTGTTGCTGATCACCTACCTGGTGGTGGAGTATGTGAATTTCGGAATCTATCTGCCGGTCAGCGCGACGATGGCGATCATCGCGCTGCCGCTGATGGCTTTCCTGTTCGTGAAACGGAAGCCGGCGGCTACTTGACCTTCTTGGCGGCCTCTTTCAGACCCAGACGGATATTCTCGATCACGGCCTTCGAAGAATAGGTGGCGCCGCTGACGGCGTCCAGCTGGACTTCGGAGGCTTCTTTGACGGTCTTGCCGATCAGCGCCGTGAAAATCGGACTCTCCTGCACCCGCTGGAAGAAGGCGGGGGTCTCCTGGTTCGGCAGGGCCGCGACCTTGGTAATCTTGCCGTCCACGAAGGTGATTTCGACGGGCGTGGTGCCGGCATAACCCAGCACTTCCTTGCCGGATTTCTCGGTATTGATGACGACAGTTTTCGGATTCTTGTCAGCAGCTGCGACATTCAGGCAAACAATCGCAGCGAATACGAGCATAAAAATACGTTTCATGGGTGCAAAGATACAGTTTTGCCCGCGTCTGTGCAATCCCCAAAAATGATTATTTCGCCAGGAGGATTTCCTGGAGCTCGGCCGGACTGTGCGCGATGCGGTCCGCGGCGAGCAGGTCCCCCTCCGGCCTGAACCCCCAGGTCACGGCGACGCACGGGATCCCCGCGGCGCGGGCCGTGGCGATATCCGTGCGGGAGTCGCCCACCAGCACCGTCGTCTCCGGACAGGCGCCGGTCTGGTTCCAGATATCCCGGATGATGGCGGCGTCGGGCTTGAGCGGCCGGGCGGGCAGACCGCCACAGACTGCGGCGAAAGACAGCCCCGGGAACAGCCGGCGGATGAGTTTTTCCGTACCCGACTGGAATTTGTTGGAAGCCACGGCGAAGCGGATGCCTGCCCCGGAGAGTATCGCAAGCAATTCCGGGATACCCGGATACGGGTGCGAGCGATCATCGATGTGGTCGAGATAATAGCGGATGAAATCCGAGAGCAGCCCGTCCAGAAGTGCCTCGTCCCCCTGTAATGCCTCCGGCATCGCCCGCCGCACGAGATTGCGTACACCGTGGCCCACCATCCCGCGGAATTCCTCCGGGCGCCGCAGGGGCAGGCCCTTCGCGCCCAGCGCCTCATTGACGGCGGCGCCCAGGTCCGCAATCGTGTCGATGAGCGTCCCGTCCAGATCGAATATGACCAATTCGCATTTCACGATGCAAAGATACGCTCATTTTTGGAATGCCCGCCTTGGTTTTGTGCGCCGGATGGCATAACTTTGTCCTGCTATGAAAACCCGGGAGAAAGAAATCTTCAAAGTGACCCTGGCGGGCAGCGCCGTCAACGTTCTGCTGACCGGCGTCAAATTCGCCGCCGGCCTCCTCGGTCACAGTGCCGCGATGCTGGCGGATGCCGTCCACTCGCTTTCGGACTTGTTGACCGACGCCATCGTGCTGCTCTTCGTCCGCATCAGCAGCAAGCCCGCCGACCGGGACCACGCGTTCGGCCACGGGAAATTCGAGACCCTGGCCACCTCCATCATCGGCGTGGCCCTGCTCGTCGTCGCCGGCGGCATCATCTTTTCCGCCGGCAAGGCCCTGCTGGACTGGATGCATGGAGCCGACCTGCCCAAGCCCGGGACGGTGGCCCTCTGGGCCGCCCTGCTGTCCATCCTGCTGAAAGAATTGACCTTCCAATACACCATCCGACAGGGGCGTAAACTGGACTCCCCCGCCCTCAAGGCCAATGCCTGGCACCACCGGAGCGACGCCCTCTCGTCCGTCGGTGCGCTGGTGGGCATCGGCGGAGCCGTCCTGCTCGGACGGCGCTGGACCGTGCTCGATCCGCTGGCCTCGCTGGTCGTGGCCTTCTTCATCATCCGCGTGGCGCTGCGGCTGCTCAAGCAGAGCATCGACGAACTGATGGAGGCCTCGCTGCCCGAAGAAGTGGAGCAGGAGATCATCAGCCTCGTGAACTCCTTCCCGGATGTCAGCGACCCGCACAACCTCCGCACCCGCCGCATCGGCAGTCACTACGCCATCGAGCTGCACATCCGAATGGACGGCGACCTCTCCCTCGTCCGGGCCCACGCACGGGCCCACGACATCGAGCAGCGGATCAAAGAGCGTTTCGGCCCAGACACCCACATCACCGTGCACGTGGAGCCCGTCAAGCCCGTCCAAAAGATATGAACAGGGGTGATTCGATTTTTTGGCGAAAGTTCTTGCAGGTTTAAAAAAAAGCAGTACCTTTGCACTCACAATTCCAAACGGGGTATTAGCTCAGTTGGTAGAGCGTTTGAATGGCATTCAAAAGGTCAGGAGTTCGATTCTCCTATGCTCCACAAAAATCCCTCTCAGATTAGTCTGAGGGGGATTTTTCGTATAGAATGGCCCCAAAAATGTCCTCCGGATTCCACTTGAATTCGTAAGCGGTAATCTTTCCATCTTCCTCCTCGATTAAATCAATCTCTTTCTTGGCCGTGGTTCTCCAAAAGTATTTGCTCGCAAACGAACGGTCATATTCGAGCTTTTTCATTCGCTCTGCCACCCGATGATCCCGCAGTTCGATGGGCGCAAAGTTTCCGATGATGGCGTTGCGGATACCCGTGTCCCAAAAATAGACTTTCTTATCGAATTTGAGTTCGTTCCGGAGGTTACGGGCAAAGGATGGAAGACGGAAGACAGAAGATAAATCCAAGAAAAATGCAATATTCTCGGAAACCTATAACAATCCGGTGAATTTTGTCATCGAGGTAGCCTTGATATCATCCACGGGCTTCTCTTCCATCAGATAAGGCCCTGTTCGCGGGCTTTGGAAATCATTTCAGCCGTATTCTTGGCATCGAACTTCATAAGCAGTCGCTGGCGGCGCCATTTGATGGTCTGCTCCGTCAGGCACAGTCGCTGGGCTATCTCCTTGCTGGTCATTCCGGCGGCAATCATCGGAAGGACCTCGGCCTCCCTTTCGCTCAGAATCGTCTTCTCTTCTTGTTTCAGCTGCGACAGGGAGTCATTCAATTCAAGTTCCGTGATGGCCTCACCGATGACCTCGTCTGCCGCCGCATTCTCCTTCTTCAGGCGCTGCGCCCTGCGTGACAGGATAAGAAGGGCCAAGAGAGTCAAGGCAAGTATACCCAGCGCCACGGTAATCAGCGATCGCTGCCGTTTCTGGGCTTTCAGTGCCTGCCCCATTACATCCAGGGTTGCGATGCGGTCATAGTATTCTTGATCCTGGTGCTTCGAATAATACTCATCGGCATCTTGAAGGCATTTCAAGGCCTTTGTGACCTTTCCCTGGCGCAGATACAAAGCCCCAAGGCCCATCTTGGGCGAGGCGACCCAAAGGGAGTCACCGGCCTCTGTAGCATAACGGATGGAGGTTTCGTAGCAGTCAATGGCCTTGGCGTCCTCACCGGCTTCAGCCCAGATGTCGCCCATATTGTGTTCGAGGATGGCGCTACTGACTTTCCAGCCATATTTGTCGAAGATCTCTCCGGCCTTGGCATAATAGTCCATGGCCTGGGACAGGGAGTCAATCTCGTAATATAGGTTGCCGATGTTGCCGTATAGGCTGGATGCCGCATCGTCGATCTTCTCCTGGGGATATCCTTCCGGTCTGTCAGGTCCGGCCTCTCCGGCAGCCATCCGTTCCAGGTAGCCCAGCGCAGTCCGGTAATAGACGATGGTGCTGTCGTACTGTTCCTGGTTGTAGTAGAGCTGGCCGATGAACTTGGCAGCCAGATAGGGCTGGTAAAGCGACTTGAGTTCGTTCCCGAGAGCGTAGGCCCGACGCGCGGCATACATGGACCGGTCCGGATTGATACGTTCATAACCGTACATCATCTCGGACAGGGCGATGCAGACATCGGCCTTGGTCTGGAATGGGGCCGAAGCAAGACGCTCAGGTGTCCACCCGGCCACGACATTTTCAAGGGAATCCAGTTTCCGGTCACGGTGATCGTTGTACTGGGCACGGACAGAACCCGCGCAGAAAGCAAGTACAAGGAGGATGAGCAGCAGTCGTTTCATACTATGCAAAGTTAGCAATCTTACCGCTTGAAAGGGCAAAAAAGCCCAAGAAACCGAGAGGCGACCGCTATTTTTATACTTTTGTATAAGTCTGATTTGGTATCGATTATCGAACTTTGCAATTGGAATAATAGTCCAGTTTAATGGAGGATTTAATCAATAACGAAATCGTCCTCTCCTCCAAGGAGGAGCGAGTCTTGAAACTGCTTGCGGCTGGAAAGAAAAGCCAGGAAATAGCAGATGAGCTAAGCCTGAGTCTTCCTGCGATCAAGTGGTACAGGCAGCGGCTGAAATCCAAATTCAACGCAGCGACAACAGGCGAACTCCTCGTCAAAGCCATCGGTCAGAAAATCCTGTAACGAAGTAGAACAAATCAATATTCAATCATGAAAAAACTCAGTGTTATCCCCATGTGCGTTGCCATGCTCGCGATGGTATCCTATGGCGGCAACTCCAACGAGAAAGGCAACAGCAAGGCTGCCAAGCTGATTGTCCTCCAACCTGAAGACGATGCAGCCACTTCCGCCCTCGGCAAGGGATGGCGTACGCCTGTCCGTCCAGTCAAGTAATAAGAGAAGATCACTGATATGAAAAAGAGAATCCTTTTACTGACAGCGTTGCTTTCCATGGGACTTGCCGCTGTCGCCCAGGTTCCCAATCCCTATACTTATTTCGACGTGCCCACAGACCCGTATGAGGTTCCCGTCGGCCTGCCGAAGAACGATGAGGGCGACCAGCCACCTCTGCAGAAACCGCGTCCTACTGTCTCTTACTGCGCCTACCGAATCGGACCTGAAGGATATCCCACCAAGATATTCTATGACGCAACCAGCAAGCGCCAGTACAGCGTAGCCTCCGGCATCAACCCTGCGACCGGCGAGGAGGAGATCATCAAGACGCTCACCATTCCCGACAGTCTGGCCCTTTACCGCATCAACGACAAGGCCAAGACCATCACGAAACTACCTGCCGAAGCGATGAAGGCCGTGGGAAGCGTAGATGTCACGGACCGGAAGGATGACGTGACCGAGGAGGATATGGTCAGCAACTCGGACCGCTGGTGCTATATGAAAACCGTGGTGACGAAGGAGAAATTCGAAGGACCATACGGCACGAATGAAGATGAACACTATCGGACCACCTATACCGATCCCGAGACGGGAATCACGCTCTGCGAGGATGCTGACGGCATCGAGACTTTCATCCGCAATATCCACCTGGGCGTTCCTTATCCGGAGGTCTTCGAACTCCCGAAAGACTACACATTCATCGTCCAGGACTTCTCCTCTGGTCTGGACGCTTACAAGGAGATGGAAGATAAGATGAAAAAAGTCTACGAGAAACTCGGGAACATGGGCAACTCCGGCTCCAAGGAGGCGAGCAGCAGCAGCGACAAAGGCGCCGAAGCCTTGAAGGATCTGTTGAACAAGTTCAAGACGAAATAGCCACCTCTAACTTGGTAATACTAAACACTTTCCCGCCGTCTTCCCATTTGAGTTGACGGCGGCTTCCGTCCACACCTCCCGGGTGTCGTAACCATCTCGCGGGCCATGCGGCAACAGCGTCGGGCCCGGAGGATGTCTTCTTCGTTCTTGTCCCGGCCCCCATTGGAGTCTGGAGAAAAGGAGCATCGCCGTTTTGAAAATGCCGTCCTGTTCCGCTCGAGAGCTTTCAGGGAACTTCTTGAATTTTTGGGATGACTGCACAAACATACACTGATTCTGGAGTGAAGACGGCTTCATCACTGACATTTAATCGATTCGTTTGCTTCCGGATCCGCCCGGACAGATTGGCTCCATCGAATTAATTGGTATATTTGCAGAAAAGAATGACCGATATGGAAAACCCGATGAAATTCTGCCAGAGCTGCGGGATGCCGCTTAATGAGCAGGTGCTCTGCACCGATGCCGACGGGGGAAGAACGAAGATCACCGCATCTACTGCTGCAGGGACGGCAACTTCACGGGTTGGGCTTTCTGGCTGAAAGGCGACCCGGATCCCGGGCAGCAAATGGGTCATCGGATAGAAAATCAATTCATTACATTCATATGAGTAAGACACTTTGCATCATCGCCCTGGTCTTCTGCACCTTTGCCTTGTTTGCCCAGGAGACCAGAATCCCCCAGATGCTCGAACTGGTCCAGATCGAGGAGAACGATGTCGAATTCGAGGTCGTCAACATCCCGCAGGACGGCCAGAACCATTACTGGTTCAACGTCGGTACGATGGGATTCGGAGACCAGATTTTCCAGATCCAGCTCGACCCGCTCAGCCATCTGTACATCCCGCTCGGAGACACCCTCGCAGAGGCGATCTCCAAGATGGAGGAGCTGCAGGACCTGTTCAATGGCACGCCGGGGACGAGCCTCTTCGTCAACGGCTGTCTGACGATGCTCTACCCGAATGAGAATCTGGAGCAGGTGAAAGTCTCGTACTACAAGCCCCTGCTGACCCGCAAACTGGAGTTCAGCATCCAGCGGGAAGACTATCTGCGCGCGGCATACATCTCCCGGGCCAACTTCAACACCCTGATGAAAGGCCTGAGCTTCTACCAGAAGATTCACCCGAACGAATAGAACGCCGGGATTCTTGGATTTTTGTCGCAGAGGTCTTACATTTGTGTTATGGAAGCGAACGAGTTGCACATAGGCATCCGGGGCCGCGAGGAAACAGTGGTCACTGAGGCGCTGCTGGCGAGCAATGTCGGCAGCGGACTGGTGCGGGTATTCGCCACGGCGATGATGATCGCCCTGATCGAGAAGGCGGCCGTCTATTCGGTCGAACCGTACCTCACGCCGGGGCAGGGCACCGTAGGCGTACACGTGGATGTCTCGCATTGTTCGGCCACGCCGCTGGGCATGCGGGTGTGGGCGGAGACGGAGCTCGTGGAGATCGACCGCCGCAGGCTCGTTTTCCGGGTCGCCGCCTACGATGAGCGGGGCCTGATCGGCGAAGGCCGGCACGAGCGTTTCATCATCGACAGCGAAAAATTCCAGGCCAAGGCCGATGCAAAATAAGATACCATGACGAAAGATCTCTACCTCGCAGCCGGCTGCTTCTGGGGCGCCGAGCACTATCTCAAGCGCATCCGCGGCGTCGTCAAGACCGAAGCGGGCTACGCCAACGGCAACATCTCCCACCCCACCTACCGGGAGGTCTATACCGACTCCACCGGCTATGCCGAGGCCGTGCACGTGGTCTATGACCCCGACGTGCTGGGTCTCGAGCGGCTGGTCCAGATCTATTTCATGGCCATCGATCCCACCAGCCTCAACAAGCAGGGTGGAGACGTCGGGACGCGCTACCGTACGGGCATCTACTACAACGACCCCGCCGACCTGCCTTCCATCCGCAAGATCTACGATCGCGTGGCGGGCGAGATCAAGGCTCCCCTCGCCGTCGAGGTCAAGCCGCTGAAGAATTTCTACCGCGCAGAGGATTACCACCAGGACTATCTCGACAAGCATCCGGACGGCTATTGCCACATCTCCCCCGCCCTGATGGAGTTTGCCCGAACGGCCAACGTTCCGGCCTCCGACACCGACTAAGCCCCGGGCACGGATGACGGCAGCGACGACATATATCCAGGTCCTTCTGCCGGTCAAACTCCGGTGGGTTCCCACCTATTCCTGCCAGATGTCCCTCGAGCCGGGGACGCGCGTGCTCGTGGAACTCGGCCGCCGCCGCTACGACGGGGTGGTCTGGCGGCAGATTGAACGCCCCGGCCTGGCCCCGGAGCGCATCCAGGGCATCCTGGCGGTCCAGGAGGAACTGCCGCGCGTCACCCCCGAAGAATTGCGATTCTGGGAATTCCTCGCGAACTATTATCTCTGCACCCTGGGCGAAGTCTACAAGGCCGCCTATCCCCTGCTCAAGGTCCGCAGCGAGCAGACGGCCGCCGACATCCTCGCGCGGTTGCACGCCCGGCTGGAGAAAAAGGAGCAGGAGCTCGCCGGCCGCCACAACGAACGGGTGATGCAGCGCCTGACCGCCGAGCGGGACGCGCTGCGCGCCGAGATCGAGGCGCTCTGCCGCCCGGCGGCAGCCCCGGCACCCAAACCCGCTCCCGGAGCACCGCTGGTGCTGCTCGGCGAAGGGCGGCGCGAAGCCTGCCTGCCCACGATCCGCGAGGCCGTCTCCCAGGGGCGGCAGGTGCTCGTCCTCAGCCCCGAAATCGCCTTCTGCAACCAGCTGGAGGCCTTCCTGCAGCCCGAATTCGGGGCCTGCCTGCAGGTCTTCCACTCCGGCCGGACGCCCGTCGGGCGCCGCCAGGTCGCCGAAACCCTCCGCCGTCCGGGCCCGGCCGTGGTCCTCGGCACCCGTTCCGCCCTCTTCCTGCCTTTCCGGGACCTCGCGCTCGTCATCGTGGACGAAGAGCAGGATCCTTCCTACAAACAGACCGAGCCCGCCCCCCGCTATCACGGACGGGATGCCGCCATCGCCCTGGCGGGCATCCACGGCGCCCGCGTCCTGCTGTGCGCGGCCGTACCCTCGCTGGAGACCTTCTTCAACATCCGCTTCGACCGCTATTCCGTCCAGGCGGCCCCCGATACGGCCCCGCCGGCGGAAATCATCGACATCTCCGCCGAGCGCCGCAAAAACGGCATGGTCGGGGTCTTCTCCCGCAAACTGATCGCCGCCGTACAGGCCACGGCGGGTCCTGTCGTACTGCTGCGCGGCTGGGAGAAGCCGGATCTGCTCCAGCAGGAGACGGAGCGGCTCTTCCCCGGGCGGGAAATTCATATCAAAACCCTCGGCGCACTCAAGCGCGAAGGCGCGGACGGCGCCGCGCTGCTCGCCGTCCTGCAGGCCGACGC
This sequence comes from Bacteroidales bacterium, assembly GCA_016290835.1. Taxonomy (GTDB): domain Bacteria; phylum Bacteroidota; class Bacteroidia; order Bacteroidales; family UBA932; genus Cryptobacteroides. Next base: position 23,270 of record JAEEVG010000034.1, read on the forward strand.
GCTTCTCTCGCGAGATGATTTCCGCAGTGACGAGCGCGCCCTCCAGCTCGTCGGCACCCTCCGCCAGTTCGCCCCGCGGGTGTTCATCCAGACCGCCGTAGCGGAACGTTTCGCCTCCGGCAGGAGCCTGGACGAACTGCTCGAGGAGCGCCGGCAATTCCATTTCCCGCCTCAGGTGCGGCTGGTGGAAGTCCGCCGCCAGGGCAGCGGCGAGGTGGTGGAACGCCATTTCCTGCCGCGCAACAAACAGCTCGCCGCCCGGAAGGCGGAGCTGGTCTCGCACCTGCCGGACGGCTGCTATCTGGATGTGGATCCGGTGGATTGACTACTTCTGCAGCTCCGCCGTCACGTCCTTTCCTTCAACGGTGATATTATTGAGTTTCAACCCCTGGACATCGTCCGTGACGAGCACCGGGCGGGTGTCGGGCTTGTCGTAGCTGAGGTGGATGCCGTCCAGCTCGATCCCGTTGACGTGGCGCAGATAGATGCCCTTGGCGGGCATCACACCGAACATATTGTGCTCGGGATAGGCATTCTCCCGTTCGGGGACTTCCCCGGCCGCCCGGGCATCGGCCGGAGTCAGGCCGCCCTGGAAACGGATGTGGAAATTGCGCACGGTGACGTCCTCGATCCGGTAGCCGGGAATGCCGGAGAGCAGGATCGGATAGCGCGGATCGGCATTGCTGACGTTGACATCGCTGACCCGCACGCGGCGCAGCACGCCCACGGGGGTGTTCTCGGGGCTTCGCATCCGCGCGCCCAGCCGCATGAAGAGCGGCGAATTGGTGCCGCGCATCGTGATGTTGCTGAAGACCACGTCCTCGAGGAAGCCGCCGTCCACCGTCTCCAGCAGGATGCCGCCGCAGTCGTGGAACACGCAGTTGGTCACGGCGATCCCGCGGAAACCGCCGCTGGACTCAGTGCCGAACTTGATGCGGCCGGTACCGTAGTACGGGAAGGGAGCCGGGGTGCGCGTCTCGGGCGAGACGGAGTAGCCGGGCTTGGCGGTGGGCGGGAGATTGGTGTTCGCGAGCATCGTACCCTCCTTGTAGCCGGAGATGATGCAGTCGGAGATGGTCACGTCCTCCGTATCCTTGAAATGGCCGAGGCCGTAGGAGGCCTTGAGTACGATGGCGTCGTCCCAGGGGCAGTTGAGCCGGCAGCCGGTGATCAGCACGTTGCGGCAGCAGTCGATGTCCAGGCCGTCGCGCTGGGTATCCACCACCAGGTCGCGGATGATCAGATTGTCCACGCCCGTGGCGAGCAGGGCGAAGTGGCCGCAGTTGTACATCGTGAACTCCTTGAGGACGACGTTCTTACAGTTCTTCAGAGAAATGGCCTTGTTGCCCTTGAGCGGGCCCACGCGGAAGCCCGGGAGGTCGCCGTAGTCGGGAATGAGGCCGGAACCGTCGATCAGGCCCTGGCCGCTGATGGTGATGTCTTCGAGCTCGATGCCCCAGATCAGGGAGTTCTTCCAGTGGCTGTGGCCGTAGTCTTGGTATTCGCGGCCCCATTCGAAGTCTTCAGCGAGGTCGTAGCCCTGCGTGGCGGTCGGGGTGGCGGCGAGCAGCACGGCGCCCTTCTCCAGCTCGAGCTGGACGTGGCTGGCGAGCCGGACGGAATAGCTGGCGTAGCGGCCGGCGGGGAGATAGACGACACCGCCGCCCTCGCGTGCGGCCGCCTGGATGGCGGCATTGATAGCCGGAGAATCAATCGTGACGCCGTCGCCCTTGGCGCCGTAGTCACGGACATTGTGCACGGCTGCTCCCGCCGACAGGGCGCCGGCCGCAGCGAGCAGAAGGATGAAAAGGAATTTTCGCATGATGATGGTCAATTGGTTTTCCCAAAGATACGAAAAAAAGAATCCCGCGTACCTGGTACACGGGATTTCTTCAACCTTATGCAGTCGCAGGAAATTACTTCTTGCGATTCTTGTATCTCTGATAGAACATATCAACGCGGCCGGCGGTATCGACGATTTTCATCTTGCCGGTGTAGAAAGGGTGAGACGTGTTGGAAATCTCAAGCTTTACGAGGGGGTACTCGACACCGTCAATGGTGATGTTCTCCTTGCTGGTAGCGCAGGAGCGGGTGATGAACACGTCCTCGTTTGACATATCCTTGAAAGCTACAAGACGGTAGGTTTCGGGATGGATTCCTTTTTTCATTACACTAGTGTTTTTTGAATCGGGCGCAAAGATAAGAATTAATTTCGTAATTTTGCAAACTATGACACTGATAAAATCCATTTCCGGAATACGCGGCACGATCGGGGGCGCCCCCGGCGATGCCCTCACCCCTGTTGACATCGTCAAATTCACCTATGCCTACTGCGCCTGCCTGAAGCAGCGCAAGCAGCCGAACGGCGGAGGCAAGTACAAAGTCGTCGTCGGCCGCGACGCCCGCATCAGCGGCGGGATGGTCGAGCAGCTGGTCTGCGGCACCCTCGTGGGCTGCGGCGTGGACGTGGTCAAGTGCGGATTCGCTTCCACGCCTACCACCGAACTCGCCGTGGTCTTCGCCGGTGCGGACGGCGGCATCATCCTGACCGCCAGCCACAATCCCCGGCAGTGGAACGCCCTCAAGCTCCTCAACGAGCACGGGGAATTCCTCTCCGCCGCCGAGGGTCAGGCCATCCTGGACCTCGCGGAGAGCGGGCAGTTCGATTTCGCGAGCGTGGACGAACTGGGCAGCATCGAGGAGCACGACTTCACCGACGAGCACATCGACGCGGTCCTCGCCCTGGAGGCCGTGGATGCGGAGGCCGTCCGCAAGGCCGGCTTCAAGGTGGTGCTCGACGCCATCAATTCCGTGGGCGGCATCATCATGCCGCGCCTACTGGAACGCCTTGGCGTGGAATGCATTACGCTGAACGGAGAGCCCACCGGCGACTTCGCCCACAACCCCGAGCCGCTCCCCAAGAACCTCACGGAACTCAGCGAGACCGTCGTCCGCGAGCGGGCCGACCTGGGCATCAGCGTTGATCCCGACGTGGACCGCCTGGCCTTCATCTGCGAGGACGGAGAGCCTTTCGTGGAAGAATACACCCTCGTGGCCGTGGCCGACTATCTGCTGGAGCGGGCCGAGCAGGCCGGCGTGATGCCGCGCAACACCGTCTCCAACCTCTCCTCCAGCCGCGCCCTGCGCGATGTTACGGAGGCTCACGGCGGCACCTACTATGCCGCGGCCGTGGGCGAGGTCAATGTCACGACCAAGATGCACGAAGTGAACGCGCTGATCGGCGGCGAGGGCAACGGCGGGGTGATCTACCCGGCGAGCCACTGCGGCCGCGACGCGATGGTGGGCGTGGCCCTGTTCCTGAGCCATCTCGCCCACAAGGGCCTGAGCGTCAGCGCCT
>JAEEVG010000035.1 GCA_016290835.1 Bacteroidales bacterium
CCCCAGGACTCCGGGTGGCCGGAGTAGATGCATAATTCCACATCGTCCCGGGTGGAGAATACACCGGCACAGACATGGCCCAGGGCCCCGCCGCCGCAAATGCAGATCTTCATACTTTATTGGCTGTCCAGTTCTCTCAGGGCCTGCAGGAACTTGGCGTTATCCTCGTGGGAACGCACGGCGATGCGCATATATTGCTTGCCGTCGAAGCCGAGTTTGGCCGAACAGTCGCGGACCAGGATGTTATATTTGATCAGCATGGTGCGCACCAGCTGATCGGCATTCTTCGGCGGGAGGATCTCACAGAGGAAATAGTTCGCCTGGGAGGGCATCAGCCTCAGGAAGCGTATCTCCTTCAGTTTCTGCTCGAAGTCGTCGCGCTCGAGGATGAACTTCTCACACGCCCGTCTGTAGTCTTTCTCATACTTGCTGAGTATTTGCATGAAGTACTCGGCAAAGGAATTGATGTTCCAGATACTGACCATCTTTTTCAGCTTGGCGACGAGGGCCGTGTCTGCCGAGCACAGGATGCCCAGGCGGATGCCGGGGACACCGTAGCTCTTGCTGATGCTCTTGATCACGACCATCGAGGGATAGGCTTCGAGGATCTGGTTTCGCAGCAGGGAGTTATGCTCGAATCCCACGCTGAAGTCCACGAAGCTTTCATCGACGATCAGGCGGATTTGATGGTCTTGACACCAGGTAGCAGTAGTCCAGCATTTTGGGGAAGCGCCAGAAACCGCCGAAACGGCCGTAATACTTGCGCAGGACATCCTTCTCGTCAGCGAACAGGGCTTCTGCAATATCCAGGTCCTGCTTGTCGTCGATCTCGTACCATCTCTCGTTTGTGATCGGCAGCGCCTTGAGGTCGTGGCTGTTCAGGAAAGAGATGATGCGAAGGACGTTTTCGTAATACTCATTGTTCCCGACGGCTTTGGTATAGGCGTCCAGGAAAGGCACGTATTTGGTTTGTGAAAACTCTTTGGAGAACTTATAGATGTTGACGGTCTTGTAGTACGAAGCCGAATCTTGATGACGGAAGGCGTCTTTGGAAATAAAGTTGACGATGTTGTTGTCCTGGTCGATGCGCACCATCGTGCCGTCCATCCAGTTCTCATATTTGGCGACCAGGGCGAGGTTGGGACAGGGGTTGTCAAGCAACAGGCGGAACAACCCGTCATCGAAGATCAGATCGCTTTCGATCAGGAGTGTGTCATCCTCTACCAATTTGTCTTTGGCCAGGGCAAGCGAGTAGATATTGTTGGTTTTGTCGTAGACGGGATTGTGGACGTATTCGATATTCAGTCCGTATTTGTCATCTCCTAAGTATGAAATGAGTTTATCCCCCTTGTAGCCGACGACGATGATAACCCTGTTGAGCGATAATTGGGACAATTGTGCCAACACTCTGTCAATCAATGTCGTTCCATTGACTGAGACCATACATTTTGTGTTGTCCTTGGTGTATTCACCCAGGCGCTTGCCCATACCGGCAGCGAGAATGATTGCTTGCATCGTTTTAGATTGTATAGTATTGTTTGTACCATTCTGCGAAGTGGCGGAGGCCTTCGCGGAGGGGGACCCGGGGGGTGAAGCCGTAGTCGCGTTCGAGGGCGGAGGCGTCGGCGTAGGTGGTGGGGACGTCGCCGGGTTGCATGGGGACGAGCTGGCGGTGGGCTTCGAAGTCGTAGTCGGGGGGCAGGATGCCGGCGCGGAGGAGTTCTTCTTGGAGGGTCTGGACGAAGTCTAGCAGGTTCTCAGGGCGGCCGCCGCCGATGTTGTATATGGCGTACGGGGCTTTGGGGGCTTTCCGGATGATCCTTACGAGGCCTTCGATGATGTCGTCGATGTAGGTGAAGTCGCGGCGGCAGTTGCCGTAGTTGAATATTTGGATGGTTTCGCCGCGCAGGAGTTTGTCGGTGAAGCCGAAGTAGGCCATGTCGGGGCGGCCGGCGGGGCCGTAGACGGTGAAGAAGCGGAGGCCCGTGGTCGGGATGCCGTAGAGTTTGCTGTAGCAGTGGGCGAAGAGTTCGTTGCTCTTCTTGGTGGCGGCGTAGAGGGAGACGGGGTTGTCGACGCGGTCTTCGACGCTGAAGGGGATCTTGGTGTTGCCGCCGTAGACGCTGCTGGAGGAGGCGTAGATGAGGTGTTCGACAGGATGGTGCCGGCAGGCTTCGAGGATGTTGTAGAAGCCGATGATGTTGCTTTGTATATAAGCATCCGGGTTTTGGATTGAATACCGAACTCCTGCTTGGGCTGCTAGATTGACTACTATATCAAACTTGTACTGCTCGAAGAGATTATCGATGAGGGTCTTGTCTGCGATGTCGCCGCGGATGAAGTGGTATTCGGATGTAGATTCTTCGCTGGCGCTCAGAATGACATTGAGGCGGTATTGTTTGAGGGAGGGGTCGTAGTAGTCGTTGAGGTTGTCGAGGCCGACGATGCTGACGGGGTCTCCTCCGTCGGTGAGGAGCCGCCGGACAAGGGCGGCGCCGATGAAGCCGGCGCTGCCGGTGATGAGGATGCGTTTCATTTCTTGAAGAGGCGGCGTATGCTTGCCTGCAGGCGCAGCAGGCGCTGGTTGGGTTTGTCCACGATGTTCCGGACGGCCACCCAGGCGCCGAGCATGAAGCGGTGGGAGCGCTTGCCGAGTTGGCACATCCAGGCGTAGTAGCGGGACTGCCGTTCCTGGTGGATCTTGATGAATTTGTAGAAGGCGAAGGTGACGAGCAGCCCGAGGGCGACCACGATGTAGAGCTGGAGATCCACGGAGGCGCCGAGCATCCAGCTGAGCCACCAGGCCAGCACGATCCCGAAGTTCATCGCGTGGATGGTCAGTGAGGTGCCCACGTGGGAGAAGCCCATCTCGATGAAAAGGTGGTGGAGATGCGTCTTGTCGGGGTCGAAGGGCGAGCGGCCGCGGATCATCCGCATCGTCATCACGCGCACGGTGTCGAACACCGGGATGGCCATCACAGCGAGGGTGAAGGGGATCAGGCCCATCCCCTTCTCTTCTGCGAGCGGGATGCAGGGGGATTTGTGGCTCAGGACGAAGAAGACCATCGCGACGAACCCGGTGCCGAGCAGCAGGGAGCCCCCGTCGCCGAGGAACATCTTGCTCCGCTTGCCGAAGACGTTGTGCAGCCAGAAGGGCAGGAGCGCCGCGGCGAGCATCCACAACGTGCAGGCGGGCACCCAGGCGCCCACGGCGGCCATGGGGATGCTGAAGAGCAGGCAGCCCAGGATGCCGAAGCCGGAGCAGTAGCCGTCCACGCCGTCGATGAGGTTGATGGCGTTGATGATGCCCACGCCTGCGAGGATGCTGAGCGGGGCGGAGATCCATTTGGAGAGTTCCCCGAGGCCCCAGAGGCCGTGGAAGTCGTTGATGTAGTCCCCGCCCAAGCCCATCATCACCCAGACGACGACCATCTCTACGACGAAGCGGAAGGCGGCGGGCAGGCCGCGCAGGTCGTCCCAGATGCCGATGCCCGTCATCACGGCCATACTCAGCAGCGGTGCGAACATGTGGGGCTCACCGTGGAGGGCGAGGAAGGTCATCACGCAGAAGTAGTAACTGACGAAGACCACGGCCCCGCCCAGCACGGGCACGGGGACGCGCTGGAGTTTGCGTGCGTCGGGGTTGTCCAGGATGCCGTGGTGCAGGGCGAAGCGCCGGGTGGCCGGGTAGATGGTCATCGACAGCATGAACGCCAGCAGCGAGAAGAGGAGGCCTTGGATCGGGATGGGCATATTATTCTTTCTCTTCGGAAGCGTTGCCGTAGTTGGAGCCGTAGCGGTAGCCGTACTTGTAGCCGTATTTATAGCCGTACTTGTAGCCGTAGCGGCCGCCGCCGTCGGTGCCGTTCAGCAGGGCGGCCATGTTGCGGTAGCGCTTGGCGGTGTAGAAGCGGTCGATCTCCGGGAGCATCGCGCGGTCGAGCAGGCCGGCGCGGACGATGAAGACCGTGCAGTCGGCCAGGCGGTTGACAAGGTCGGCGTCGGTCACGATCTCCACGGGCGGGCAGTCGAGGAAGATGTAGTCGTACTCCCCTCTCAGCGCGTCGAGCATGCTGTCCAGGAGCGGCGAGGCCAGGAGTTCGGCGGGATTCGGAGGCAGGGTGCCGACGGGCAGGATGTCCAGGCCGGTCTCGTTGATGTTCTTGACGATCAGGTCTTTATATCCGGTGGCGCGGCCGTTCAGGTAGTCGCTCAGGCCCGTCTTGGGCTTGCCGGCGAACTCGCTCAGGGACTGCTTGCGCAGGTCCATGTCGATGGCCAGGGTGCGCTTGCCCTTGATGGCGAAGGCGGTGGAGAGGTTGGCGGTGATGAAGGTCTTGCCGCTGCCCGGGTTCATCGAGGTGATCATCACGGCGTAGGCGCCGTCGGATTCCCGGCCCTGCATGAATTCGAGGTTGGTGCGGACCACGCGGAAGGCTTCGTTGATGATGTTGCGGCTGTGGGCCTTGACCACGATCTTGCGCTCTTCGGGGTTCTCCGACGGGTGGTAGAGGGCCGGGATGAGGCGCTGCAGGAGGGTCTTCTTGGGCTTGTAGGCGGCCGGGAGTTCGCCCAGGAACGGCACGGCGAGGCCTTCGAGGTCCTTGCGGCCGCGGACCGTGGTGTTGGTGGTCTCGCGCAGGTAGAGCAGGCCCAGCGGGAGGGCGAAGCCCAGCAGCAGGGCCACCAGCAGGATCATCTTCTTGTTGGGCGAGATGGGGGTGGAGGAGCCGTTGGGGGTGGCCACGACGCGGGTGTTGTAGGCCGTGAAGGCCTGGGAGAGTTCGTTCTCCTCACGTTTCTGCAGGAGGAACAGGTAGAGGGCCTCCTTGACTTTCTGCTGGCGCTCGTCGCTCAGCAGCTGGCCGGCCTGGCGGGGGTTGTTGGAGATGCGGGCGTCCGCCTGCTCGCGCGCGCCGCGGGTGGTGGCGAGCTGGGTCTCCAGGGAGATGGCGTAGTTGTCGATCGAATTGAGGATGACGCCCCGCATCGACTCCAGCTGGCGGTCCAGGTCCTGGACGATGTAGTTCTGCTCGGAGCTGCTCTCTACCAGGCGGTTGCGCTGGAGCTGGGTGGTGTTGTACTGGTTGATCTGGGTCTGGATGTTGGCGTCGTTGAGCCCGGCGTTGGCGGGGAGCAGCGAACCCTTGGCGTCCCGGATGTAGGAGGAGAGGTAGCGGGCGATGGCCTGTTGGTTGCTGAGGTCCTGGATGCGTTTGCCGGCCTCGGCGCTGAGTTGCATGTCGAGGCCCGCAGACGCGGCGATGTCCGGCAGGCGCTGTTCGCTCTTGAAGGAGGAGATGGTGCGGTCCACGTCTCCCAACTCGTCTTCGATCACGCGGAGGCGCTCCGCGATGAATTCGTTGGTGGAGGTGGTGATCTGGTTCTTGTCCTTGATCCAGATCTCGTTGTAGACGTTGATCATCATATTGAGGATCTCGGCGGCGCGCTGGGTGTTGACGTCCTCGATGGAGAGGTCGATCACGGTGGCGTTCTTGTTCGAAAGGGCCACGGTCATCTTGCTCAGATAGGCCCTGGCGGCGCCGTAGAGGCTGCTGCGGCTGATGTTGAGCGTGCCGTCGAGCGCCGGGGCGTCGGGGTATTCGGGCTCGAGGACGACGATCTTGCCGAGCGGGGTGGCTAGGGTGTCGCCCACGGCTCCGCGCACGGTCTCGCCCCTGGCGGACTTGTCATCCCGGCGGACGAAGTCGCCCAGTTCGACCTTGCCCTCCCCTGCGGGCTTGAGGGTCAGGAAGGCGGACTCGTTGTTGGCGAGGTCCAGGAATTCCAGGCGGAGCGGCAGGGTCTCGCCGTAGAGGGTGCGGTCGTAGAAGAAGTCGTCGAGTTTGTAGTCGGTCTCCAGGTGCAGGCGCTTCACGACTTCGAGCATCAGGTCCGGGGACTGGAAGTTCAGGATCTCGTTGTTGACGTTGACCTTGGTCTGGCCGAAGCCGAGGTCGGAGAAGGCGGCGGAGACGTCGCCGGCGATGGAGTTGCCCTTGGTGTCCTCCTTGACGAGGACGGCCGCGGAGCGGGTGTAGACCGGCGGGGTCTTGAGGATGTAGAGGCCTGCGGCGAGCAGGCAGACGGCCAGGGAGAGGACGAACCAGCGCCAGTGCGAGAGGCACAGGGCCCAGAGTTCCGAGAAGGAGAGGGACTGCTGCTGGGTGCTTGTGGTGTTTTCCATATGGGATATTTGTTATTTGCGGATGATGAGCACGGCCACTGAGGTAGCCAGGGTGGCGAGGCTGATCCAGAAGGAGCTGGAGCGGACGTTGTTGCCGTTGACCGTGGATTCGCGGCGGCGTTTGTCGTTGGGAATCACGTAGATGGTATCGTCCTGCTGGATGTAGTAGGCGGGCGAGTTGTAGATCCGGTCGACCTGGGTGAAGTCGAGTTTGTGGATCTCGTCGCCCTCGCGGCCGTGGCGGACCAGGGTCACGCTCTGGCGTTCGCCGTTGATCGTCAGGTCGCCGGCGAGGCTGATGGCGTCGAAGATGGTGAACTGGTCGCGGTCGATGCGGTAGCGGCCCGGGCGGGTGACTTCGCCGAGCACCGAGAAGCCCAGGTTCATGAATTCCACGGTGACCACCGGGTCTTTGGCCTGGCCGCTGGCGATGATCTCCCGCTTGATGAATTCGCAGACCTCGGCGCGGGTCTTGCCCTCGATGCTGATCCGGCCCAGGATCGGGAAGTCGATGCAGCCGTCGGAGTCGACGGTGTAGCCGGAGATGTATTGGGCCGAGGTGGAGGTGCCCATGTTGGAGGCGCCGGCGCTGCTCAGGGACTGGTTCTCGCCGATGCGGCGGGTGTAGTACGGCAGGTTGAACATCGCGGTGATCTCGGGTTCGCGGCAGTTGACGATGATGGAGATCTGGTCCATCGGCTTGAGGCGGATGGGCTGGGCGGGGATGTGCTGGATGGTGGCGGCGTCGGCTGCGTCCTGGAGATAGACGATGTCACGCGGGGTGGCGCAACTCGCGAGCGCGAGCACGCACGCAAACAGCGCTGCGCGGAGAAGGGGGTTGTTTCTCATATTTGTTGATTGATTTTGTTCGGCAGGGCGGGGGCATGTTTTCACTCCCCCGCGTGCGTAGAGAGGCCGCGAGGGCCCCTCTGCAAAGGGGTGGGCGCAGGGGCGCGGACTGCGTGGCCGTGGCAGTTATGTGGGATTTGCGCGCGGTCGTGCTCCTATCCAGGAGCCGTGCCGTCGGCCGGTTTTTTTCTCTCTCGTCAGGGAGGCGCCTATTAAGTATACAAATATACTGAAATTTTCGGTATATTTGTATTTAGATATGTTTCTTTTTGGAGGAAAGCGCGCGTTGTCGGAGGCCGGGGTCCTGCGGGGCTGGACGGACTGGCATTCGCATATTCTGCCGGGGGTGGACGATGGGGTCCGGACCCTGGAGGAGTCGCTCGCGGTGCTGGCCTGGTATGAGGAGCAGGGGGTGCGGGAGGTCTGGCTGACGCCGCATATCATGGAGGATGTGCCGAACGAGACGGGGGCGCTGCGGGAGCGCTTCGCGGCGCTTTGCGCGGCGTACAGCGGTCCCGTCGGCCTGCACCTGGCGGCGGAGCATATGTTGGATCCGCTGTTCGCGGAGCGGCTCGCCGCCGGGGATGTGCTGCCCTACGGGGACGAGCCCTGGCTGCTGGTGGAGACTTCTTATTTTAATCCCCCGATGGATCTGGATGGTTTATTGGAGGAGATCCGGACGCGGGGGTACCGTCCGCTGCTCGCGCATCCGGAGCGTTATGTCTATATGCAGATGGCTGATTATGAGCGGCTTGCTGCGGACGGGACAGCGTTTCAGCTGAATCTCCCCTCCCTCGCCGGGGCCTACGGGGAGCCGGTTCGGCGCAAGGCGATGGAGCTGTTGCGCGCGGGTCTGTACGACCGCTGCGGGTCGGATCTGCACCGCCTGTCGCATTTCAGCGGGGCGATGCAGCAGAAGGCCCTTCCTGCGAAGAGCCTTCCGTTGTTGTCAGCGATTCTGAAGCCTTAGATGGTGAGGTCCTCGGCCGTGAGTTTGGGGACGTAGTGTACGCCGTCGCGGCGGTAGTAGCCGAGCGGCTCGCCTTCGTGTACGGGGACGAGTTCAATCTGCTCGGCGGGCTTGCCGACGGCGAGCACGGCGATGGGTTCGTACGGCAGGTTTAAGGCTTCGCGGATGGGTTCGCGGTCGAAGTTGCGGATCATCAAGCAGCCCAGACCCATCTCCACGGCCTTCAGGGCCATGCTCTGCAGGGAGATGCCCAGGTCGATGTCGATGCCCGGGTTCTCCGGGGCGATGCTGCAGACGATGATGAAGGCTTCGGGCTGGGTGCCCGGGAACGGGAGGTTCAGCTCCGGCAGTCCCCTGCCCATCCGGATGTGGGCGTTGACGCTGTCGGCTTCGGGGCCTTTGACCACCGGGCGGAAGCGCAGGCGCTGGAGGTTGATGCTGGAGGCGACCTTGGGGTTGACGGCGATCATCGCGTCGAGCTGGCGGCGGTGCACCACGTACGAGGGGTCGTAGCCGCGGTAGCTCCGGTTGCGCTGCAGCAGGGTGTCCAGGGCGGGCCGGTGCGGGCCGCCCTTCGGCTTGGCGCCGGGACCGAAGACTTCTTCGTAGCGCTTCTCCAGGTAGTTGTCAGCCATTGGGTTACGGGGCTTTATTTAATGCTTTCCACGAGGGCGAGGACGCGGTTGCGGTTGTCCTCGATGGTGCCGTTGTCGCCGTCGCATTCGTAGTATTTGCCGGCGGCCTGGTAGTACGCCTTGAGGGGCTCGGTCTGGGCGTGGTAGGTGCGGATGCGGTTGGAGATGGTCTCGTCGTTGGCGTCGTCGGCGCGGCCCTCGATCAGGGCGCGGCCCTTGATGCGTTTGCGGATGGTCTCGTCAGAGATCATCAGCGCCACCACGGCGGTGACTTCTTCGCCGCGTTTCTCCAGGATCTTGTCGAGGTCGGCGGCCTGGGCGAGGTTGCGCGGGAAGCCGTCGAGCAGGAAGCCGTCCACGCCCTTGATGGTGTCGAAGGCGGATTCGATCATGCCTTCCACGACGGCGTCGGGGACGAGCATACCGGCGTCGATGAGGCTCTTGGCCTGGCGGCCGAGTTCGGTGCCCGCGGCGATCTCGGCGCGGAGCAGTTCGCCGGTGGAGATGTGCTTGAGGTTGTACTTCTGTGCGATGGCCCCGGCGTGGGTGCCCTTGCCGGCGCCCGGAGGGCCGAAGAGGATGTAATACTTCATGATTATTCGTCGATTACGTAGATATCTTTGATGTTGCGGCCGAGCTCGTTGTAGTCGAGGCCGAAGCCGACGATGAAGGCGTTGGGGATGCTCATCCCCACGTAGTCCAGTTTCTCGTTCTTGTCGTAGACGTCGGGCTTGAGGAGCATCGTGCAGATGCGTACGTCGGCGGCGCCTTCCTTGTCGAGGAGCATTTCCTTGAGGGCCACGATCGTGTTGCCGGTGTCCACGATGTCCTCGCAGATGATCACCCGGCGGCCGCGGACGTTGGAGGTCAGGCCCATCACATTGAGGACGGTGCCGGTGGACTGGGTGCCCTGGTAGGAGGAGAGTTTGATGGAGACGAGCTGGCAGTTGAATTCGAGCCGCTGGAGGAGTTCGCCGGTGAAGGGGATGGAGCCGTTCAGCACGCACAGGACGACGGGGATGTCCTGGCAGCCGCGGTAGTCGGCGTTGATCTCTTCGGCGACCTTGTCGATGGCGGCGATGATCTGCTCGTGGCGGATGTAGGGTTTGAATGTTTTGTCGAAAAGCTGGATACGATCTTCCTTCATAAATAATACACGTCTGGTTGAGTGGCGAAGTTACAAATTTTATTTGTATTTTGCGGAAGAAACTTTTGAAGACTATGAAAACGTTCTTGCTCTTATTGGCCCTTGTCGGGCCCTGGGGCTTCCAGGAGGCCCTGTTGTATCTCTCCGGCGCGTCCTGCGTCGAGGAGCTTTCGGAAGATGAAGTGGCACGGTATCAGTCGCTTGCGGCGCGGCCGGTGGACTTGAATGCGGCCGGGAGGAGCCGGCTGCTCTCGAGCGGGCTGCTGACGGCGTTCCAGGTGGCGTCGCTGCTGGATTACCGGCAGCGGACGGGGGCGGTGTTGTCGTGGACGGAGCTGGGGTTGGTGGATGGGTTTTCGGAGGAGTTGTGCCGGGCGCTGGAGGTGTTCTGTGTGTTGGGGTTGACGGAGGGTGAGGGGCCGGGGCGGCGGGAGGATACGCGAGTGCGGCAGAGCGTGGTGGTGAGGGGCGGGGCTTCGGGTGGTGGTTCGGCTGGGTCTGGGTCTGGGTCTGGGTCTGGGTTGGCTTTTGGGAGTCCGGCGGCGGTCGGGGGGCTGAAGTACGAGGCGGAGTTCGGGGAGCGGGCGGCGCTGTTCTATTCCCTGCGGACCACCTATTCTTCTCCCTCCCCCGGCTGGGGCACGTTCAGCGCCGCCTGGTACGGCCGGCGCGTGCTCGGGCAGGTCATCGTCGGCAACTTCGCCGCGCGCTTCGGGCAGGGGCTCGTGCAGTGGAGCGGCTTCTCGCTGAGCGGGTACAATTCGCTCGGCGCCTTCCGGCGCAACGGCACCGGCTTCGCCGCGACCGGGTCCTACTCGCCGGAGCTGACGGGGGTCGCGACGGACTGGCATTTCGGGCCCTGGCGCCTCTCGGTGGCTTATTCGCTGGGGGGAACGGTGGAGGGGGTCGCGCGGGGGATTGCTGGGGCGGGGCGGCCGATTATGAATCTGACGCGAACCTGGCGCAGCGCCTCCGCGGGCTTCACCGCCACCGCCCACGCCGCCTCGCTGGAGGCCCGCATCGCCCTCCCCGGCTGGGCCCTCTTCGCCGAAACCGCCCTCTGGTACCGCCCCGACGGCAGCTCGCTCCTCACTCCCCGCGCTCCCTCCGCTGCCTCTGCCCCGACTCTCCGTACCTCCTCCCCCTCCACCTCGGCTCAGACTTCCCTTTCCTCCTCCCCGGGCCCTGCCGCTCTACCTTTTAAAGCCGTCGCCGGTGCCATCTGGGTCCCCTCCTACGGCCACAAAGCCGGCATCCTCGGCCGCTGGCTGGGCCTCGGCAAAGACTACAGCGGCGTCGCCCTCGGCTACGAAGGCCCTGCCCTCTCCGCCACCACCGACGCCGCCCTCCGCCCCGACACCCGCGCCTTCCAACTCAAAACCCTCCTCCAATACCACCCCACCCTCACCCTGCACGATTCTTTAACCCTGCAGCCGCTGCTTCGGGCCCAGCTCCGCTGGCGCCCCTCCGACGCCGCTGAGACCCCCTTCCCCTTCGCCGCGGCGGGCGTCCGCCTCGACCTCCGCACCGCCCTCACCGCCACCGCCGGCCCCTGGCAGGCCGCCGCCCGCTACGACGCCGTCTTCGGCCGCGCCTTCGCCTGGCACTGGTACGCCGAACTCGCCCGGCGCGGCCCCGCCCTCTCCCTCTACGCCCGCGGCGGCCTCTTCAGAGTCGACAACTGGGACGATCGCATCTACGTCTACGAACGCGACGCCCCCGGCTCCTTCACTGTCCCCGCCCGCTACGGTCGTGGCTGGGCCGCCTCTCTCTACGCCGCCTGGCACCTCGCCCGGCGCCATACCCTCTGGCTCCGCCTCGAGACCGTCCAATACCCCTGGGCCCTCACCCCCAAAGACGGCCGCCTCGAACTCCGCCTCCAATACCGCTACCAACATTAATCCCCTGCCCCGCCGCCTGGTTTTTCCCCGCCCGGGGTGCGCCAGAGCCCGATTCGCACCCCGCCGCCTGCTTTTTCCCCGCCCGGGGTGCGCCAGAGCCCGATTCTCACCCCGCCCGGGGAGACCGTGACAGGCCGCCAGACGGCGGCGGTGGTTGGGCGGTCGCCGCCTCGCGGATGCGAGGCTCGGCGGCTCTCGCGGTTGATGGGTGGCCAGCCGGATTTCAGAGCCGGTGGCAACCATCGGGGCGCCACCGCCTCGCATTACGCGGCTCGGCGGTTAGCGGGAGGCGGACTGAGAGCTTTGGGGGCTCTCAGTCGCCCCCGCTCGCCCGGGCCCGGGGACCTACAGACAGAAAACAGCCTTAATCCTGTCAGGCCCTTCAAAAATCAGAACCTACAGACAGCCAGGAGTCCAAAACCTGTCCGTAGGTCGAGAAAATAGACCCTACAGACAGAAATAAGACTGTTTTCTGTCTGAAAATCCCCTAAAGATTGTATTTGATTTGGAGTGTTGGCTGGGACACCCCCTCTTTCTGGGCCCTCGGGATTATCACTGGCGGGGGTTGACCTCATCTGTCAGACAGGTGTCCAGAAAATCGCCTTCTGGAGCAAAAAAAGTGGATACCTATCCCCCTAAACAGCCGATTTCAGCCTTAAAGCCCGACAGGTGTCCACAAATATTGCGTACAATAGCGTTTTTGTGGACACCTGTTTTGGGAATGGGATTTCGATGACGGGGATATGGCTTCCGGGCAAGCGGGGGGCCCGCCGAGAGACTCCAAAACTCTCGGCGGCTGCTCCTCCCGCCGCTCTTGGGCGGAAAGCCCGATCTCAGACGGCAAAAAAAGATCCCGGATCAGGCCCGGGATGAGGGGTAGATCCTTCGCTGCGCTCAGGATGACAGGGAGGGCGCTCAGGATGACAAAGGGTTATTCGGCGCAGGAGTCGTCGGCGCAGAGTTCGCGGGTGGGGGCGGGTGCGGCGAGGGAGATGGTGGCGCCGGAGCCGAGGGCGGCGGCGATGCGGGGGGCGAGGACGGTGCCGAAGACGACTTTCCCGTCAGGGTCGATCAGGTAGAGGGACGGGATCCATTTGACACCATACGCGGCGCCGACTTCGGAGTCCTGCTTGCCGGCGGGGTCGAAGAGCTGGACGCCGGGGAGCTCCTGCTCCTTCACGAACGCGCACAGGGTGTCGAACGCGCGGTCATAGGAGACGGACACGAACTGCACCTGTTCGGGGTCGGCCGCGGCGGCCATTTTCTTGAGGTCGGGGATCTCGGCGCGGCAGTCCGGGCACCAGGAGGCCCAGAAGACCAGCACCACATTCCGCCCACGGAAATCGCTGAAAGACACTTCTTTGCCATCGACATCTCCTAGGGTGAAATCCGGCGCGGGCGTCCCGGGGGCCAGCAGTTCGACGGCATACTTGACGTCGAGCTCCTCGTCGGCAGCCGTCAGCACGGGGCGCTCCCCCTCGGTCCAGGCGACATAGCCGCCCTTGAGGTTGAGCACGTCGAAGCCGGCGGAGGCGAGCTTGGCGCTGGCCTCGGCGCTGCGTTTGCCGGTACGGCAATAAGCCAGCACGGGCCGGGCGGGATCGAGCCCGGCGCGGGCCTGGTCGATGAAGCCGTCGGCGAGCCAGTCGATATTGGCGGCGCCGGGAATGTGGCCGGCGTTGTATTCTTCGGGGGTGCGGACGTCCAGGATCTGGAGGTTGCGGTCCCGGGCGATGCGGACGGCGCTGTCGGCGGCGCTGAGGTCCTCGTAGCCTTTGCAGGAAGACAGCAGGCAGACGGCCGCGCCAGCCAAGACAAGGAGGGCAGAATGCTTAAACATATTCAGTTAAAATTCAATAAATTACAATTGATTGAGAGTCTTCTCCATCTGGATGCCGCGGGAGCCCTTGACCAGCACGACGGACCCGCTGACCGGCCGGGCGGCGAGCGCCTCGGCGAGGGCCTCGGAGGTCGGGAACCATTGCTCCTCTCCCCCGCCCAGCAGCTCCAGCGCCTTGCGGAACTCTTCGCCCACCAGGCAGGCCGGGATCTCGTACATCCGCAGCAGGCGGACGATCTTGACGTGTTCGGTCAGCGACTCTTCCCCGAGCTCGCGCATGTCGCCCAGCAGGGCGAGTTTGGCCGGCGCTTCGATGAAGCGGAAATTGTCCAGCGCAGCGTGCATCGAGGACGGGTTGGCGTTGTAGGCGTCCACGATGAGGGTGTTGCGCTCCGTGCGCATCATCTGCGAACGGTTGTTGTCGGGCACGAAACCCTCGACGGCGGCGATGGCCTCTTTGCGCGGGACGCCGAAGTATTCACCCACCGCCAGGGCGGCGAGGACGTTGGTGGCGTTGTAGGCCCCGACCAGGTTCGTGCGGATGAGATCCTCGCCCAGACGGAGGCGCAGGAAGGGCTCTTCGGGTGTGGCGCTCAGGACTTCAACATTCTGGTACTGAATGCCGTAGCCGAAGACGTGGCAGGGCTGCGCGGCGGCCATGGCCCGCAGGTCGGCGTCGTCTTCGTTCAGGAAAATGAGCGAGCCGCGGTGGCTTCCGAGCCATTTGTACAACTCCCCTTTCGCGGCCTTGACGCCCTCGAAGGAGCCGAAGCCCAGCAGGTGGGCCCGGCCGACATTGGTGATCAGCCCGTAGTCGGGGCGGCTCACCTGGACGAGTTTGGCGATGTCGTCGGGGTGGTTGGCGCCCATCTCGATGACGGCGATCTCGGTGTCGGGCCGGATGCGCAGCAGCGACAGCGGCACGCCGATGTCGTTGTTGAGATTGCCCTGGGTGGCGGTGACTTTGAATTTACGGGCCAGGACGGCCGCGATGAGGTTCTTGGTGGTGGTCTTGCCGTTGGTGCCGGTCAGGCCGAGCACCGGGAGGTGCCCGCCGCGCACGTGGGTGCGGTGCCAGATGGCAAGTTCGCGCAGCGTGGCCATCGGGTCCTCGACCCGGATGAGGCGCGGATCTTCGGGAAGGTCCGCGTCGGCTGCGACCACGGCGTAGTCCGCGCCGGCCTCCAGGGCCTTGAGCGCGTAGGCGTTGCCGTCGAAATTCTCGCCTCGGAGGGCGAAGAAAATCTCGCCGCCGTGGATGGTCCGGCTGTCGGTCGTGACCTGGCAGCCGCAGGCGAGATAGGTGCCGTATAATTGTTCCATCGTCATGGTATAGAGCTATTTGACGCCGGTGCTTCCGAATCCCCCTTCGCCGCGCGCGGAGTCGGCCAGGGTGTCCGTCTCGGCCCATTCGATGAGCTCGTGGCGGGCGAGGACGAGCTGGGCGATGCGCTCGCCGCGCTCCACGGTGAAGGGCTCGTTGCTGAGGTTGACGAGGATCACGCAGACCTCGCCGCGGTAGTCGGCGTCGATGGTGCCGGGGGCGTTGAGCACGGTAACGCCCTTCTTGGCCGCGAGGCCGCTGCGCGGGCGCACCTGCACCTCATAGCCGGCGGGGATTTCGAGGTAGAGGCCGGTGGGGATCATCGCGCGTCCCAGGGGCGGGAGGACGATGGGGTCGGCGTTGTCTGCGCGGACGTCCAGGCCTGCGGAGAAGGCGGTGGCGTAGGCCGGGAGGGGGTTGGCGCTTTTGTTGATTACTTTGACGGTCATATTACTTGCAGGCATGTTTGTAGAGGATGGCGGCGATGATGGTGAAGAGCACGTTGGGCAGCCAGAGGGCGATGCCGGGCGGCAGGGTGTCGGTCCAGACGAACATCTCGCTCATGCGCAGGAAGAAGATGTAGGTGAAGGCCAGGCCGATGCCGATACCGATGTTCCAGCCGATGCCGCCGCGCCGGCGCCGGGCCGAGAGCGACACGCCGATGATGGTCATGATGATGGCCGAGAAGGGCATCGTCAGGCGGCGCTGCTGCTCGATGGTGGCGTAGAGGACGTTGGCGTCCCCGCGCATCTTCTGGCGGGCGATGAGGTCGTTGAGATTGCGGATGGAGAGGGTCTCGACGGTCTTCTCGTTGTTGAAGAGGTCCTTGAGCTGGAGGGCGATCACGGTGTCGAGCTGATCGTGGAATTCCAGGCGGTCGGACAGGCCTTCGCTGTAGTCGCGGATGAAGACGCGCCGCAGGGTCCAGCCGTCGAAGGTGGTGTCCCAGACGGCGTTCTCGGCGCTGACTTTGCGGCGCAGCCGGTGGCCGTCGAAGTCCTCGATGGTGAAGTGGTAGGCGGTGTTGTTCCAGCGGCTGAAGGACTCGATGTAGACGAACTGGCCCGGGGAGATCTGGAAGTGGATGTTGTTGGTGTTGTAGGCGTTGTGCCGCTTGATGTATTTGGTTTCGAACTCGATGCGGGTGGCGTTGGACTTGGGGATGATGTAGAGGTTGAGCCCCAGGGAGAGCAGCGCGATCAGGATCGCGGAGGCGATGTAGGGCACCATCATCCGGTGGAAACTCACCCCGCAGGAGAGGATGGCGATGATCTCGGAGTTCGCCGCCATCCGGGAGGTGAAGAAGATCACCGTGATGAAGACGAACAGCGAGGCGAACATATTGACCAGGTAGGGTATGTAGTTGAAATAGTAGTTGAAGATGACCTCCTTGACCGGGGCCTCGTTCTTGACGAAATAGTCGATCTTCTCCGAGAGGTCGAAGATGATGATCACCACGATGATGAGCAGCAGCGACAAGAAGAAGGAGGCGATGAACTTCTTCGCGATGTAGAGGTCTATCTTCTTGATTTCCACCATGGTCTATATCCTCCGGGTGATGCGTTCAAGGGTGGCGTCCTTCCAGGCGGCGAAATCGCCGGCCTCGATGTGCTCCCGCGCGGTGCGCACGAGGTCGAGGTAGAAGGCGAGGTTGTGCTGGCTCGCGAGCATCGCGGCGAACATCTCGCCGGCGATGAAGAGGTGGTGCAGGTAGGCGCGGCTGTAGGTCCGGTCCACGAAGGAGGCGCCCCGCTCGTCGATGGGGCTGAAGTCTTGGGCCCATTTGGCGTTGCGCATATTCAGGATCCCGTCCCAGGTGAAGAGCATGCCGTTGCGCCCGTTGCGGGTGGGCATGACGCAGTCGAACATATCCACGCCGCGCGCGATCCCTTCCAGGATGTTGGCGGG
Source organism: Bacteroidales bacterium (assembly GCA_016290835.1). Taxonomy (GTDB): domain Bacteria; phylum Bacteroidota; class Bacteroidia; order Bacteroidales; family UBA932; genus Cryptobacteroides. The sequence continues at coordinate 16,762 of JAEEVG010000035.1, forward strand.
CGTGCCGACGCCCATCAGGTAGCGCGGGCGGTCGTCGGGAAGGAGCGGGCAGACGAGTTCGAGCATCTCGTACATCTTCTCGGTGGGCTCCCCCACCGCCAGGCCGCCGATGGCGTAGCCGTCGGCTTCGATGGCGACGGCGTGCTCCACGGCTTCCCGCCGCAGGTCGGGATAGACGCAGCCTTGGACGATCGGGAAGAAGGTCTGGGAGTAGCCGTAGAGGGGTTCGGTCTCCCGGAAGCGTTTCGCGAAGCGCTCCAGCCAGCCTTTGGTGAGGTCGAGGCTCTTGCGGGCGTAGGCGTGGTCGGCGTCGCCCGGGCAGCATTCGTCGAGGGCCATCACGATGTCGGCGCCGATGATGCGCTGGGTGTCGACGTTGTTCTCCGGGGTGAAACTGTGACGGGAGCCGTCGATGTGGCTCCGGAAGGTGCAGCCCTCGGGGGTGAGCTTGCGGATGGGGCTCAGGGAGAAGACCTGGAAGCCGCCGCTGTCGGTGAGGATGGGGCCGTCCCAGGATTCGAAGCGGTGCAGGCCGCCGGCGGCGCGCAGGGTGTCCAGCCCCGGGCGGAGGTAGAGGTGGTAGGTGTTGCCCAGAATGATCTCTGCGCCAATGTCTTCGCGCAGGTCGCGGTGGAAGACGCCCTTGACGGAGCCGACGGTGCCGACGGGCATGAAAATGGGCGTGTGGATCCGGCCGTGGGCCGTTTCAATCACGCCCGCCCGGGCGCAGGAATGCGGGTCGGAGGCTGTCTTCGAAAATTTCATCCTTCAAAGATAGTGAAATCCGAGAAAAAAACCGTAATTTTGTAGTTATAACTATTTCGAATGACACTTATGAACAAATCCAACATCAGCCTTAGGCTGATCCTGATGAATGTCCTGGAGTTCGCCGCCTGGGGCGCGTACCTGACCTCGATGGGCAGTTTCCTCGCCAAGAGCGGTTTCGGCCCCCAGATCTGGTTGTTCTTCGCCACCCAGGGTTTCGTGTCCATTTTCATGCCCGCCCTGATGGGTATCGTGGCGGACAAGTGGATCCCCGCGCAGAAGGTGCTCTCTCTGTGCCAGGGCATCGCCGGCGCGGCGATGCTGGCCGCGGGTTTCTATGCGATGAAGGCCGGGGACGCCATCCAGTTCGGTCCGTTCTATGCGCTCTATACCCTGAGCATCGCGTTCTATATGCCCACGATCGCTATCTCCAATTCCGTGGCTTACAATGCTCTGGAGAAGGCCGGCAAGGACCCCGTGAAGGCTTTCCCGCCGATCCGCGTGTTCGGTACGGTGGGCTTCATCGCCACGATGTTGTTCGTCAATTTCATGAAGGGCGCCGACGGGGTGCAGTTCCAGCATACCTATAATCAGTTCTTCGTGTCCGGCATCCTGAGCCTGGTGCTCTGCGCCTATGCGCTCACCCTGCCCAACTGCCCGTGCAAGCCCAAGTCCGCGGGGACGCAGTCCTTCGCCGAGGCCACGGGCCTGAATGCCTTCAAGCTTTTCAAGGATCGCCAGTTCGCCGTGTTCTTCATCTTCTCGATGCTGCTCGGCGCTTCGCTGCAGGTGACCAACGGCTATGCCAATACCTTCATCACTTCCTTCAAGGAGAATCCCCTCTTCGCGAATGCCTGGGGCGCCAACAACGCCAATGCGCTGATCTCCCTGAGCCAGGTGTCCGAGACCCTCTGCATCCTGCTCATCCCCTTCTTTATGAAGAAGTTCGGTATCAAGAAGGTGATGCTGATCGCGATGTTCGCCTGGGTGTTCCGCTTCGGTTTCTTCGGGGCCGGCAATCCCGGCGGCGGGGTCTGGATGTTCGTGCTGAGCTGCCTGGTGTACGGTGTGGCGTTCGACTTCTTCAACATCTCCGGCTCGCTGTTCGTCAATGAGAAGACGGACAAAGACATCCGCTCGTCGGCGCAGGGCCTGTTCATGTTGATGACCAACGGCCTCGGGGCGTCGATCGGGACCTGGGCCGCGGGGCGTGTGGTGAACCATTTCGTCTACAACGCCGCGGAGCCGTCCTGGAGTACGGCCTGGTATATCTTCGCCGCCTACGCGCTGGTCGTGGGCATCCTTTTTGCGATTCTGTTCAAAGACCCGCAGAAGGAAGTCCAAAAGATTGATTCATAATTAAATAATTGTTTCAAAATAACGAATAACCGAGGGTGGCTCATATGGATTATCTGCTTGCTTTCCGCAGTTTTCTGCGGCAGGCTTTCTGCATCCCCGGGCCGTTCCGAAGTGTCCATCCTGGCTGCCGCCGACGCCCGGCCGGACGGCCGCGAGGGCATAGAGATCCTGGTCTCCTTCCCCTTCGATAAGGCCACGGTCCTGCCCGCTTACCGCTCCAACGGGGCGGCGCTGGCGCGGCTGGATTCCCTGATGAACGAGGGGATCTATTCGCCCGCCGATACCCTCCGGATTATCGGAAAGGCTTCGATGGACGGCCCCGAGCGCTATAATTTCGATTTAGCGCGCAGGCGCGCGGAAGCCTTGCGTAAGTATATCGTCGCCCATTATCCGCTCTATCCCGGCGTGGTGACGGTCAAGGTGGAGGGCGAGCCCTGGGGCGAGTTGCGTGCGGCCGTGGAGAACGATCCCGCGCTCACGCCGCTCAAGCGCGTACAGTTGCTCTCGATCATCGATTCCGACGACCCCGCCGACCGGAAGGAGGCCCGCCTGAAGGCTTCTCCGGCGTGGGCCGCGTTCACCCGCCAGCTGTTCCCGGATTACCGGGGAGCCACGGTGCGGCTCTCTTCTGCTCCGCTCATCGATGAGGCGCTGCTGGAGGAGATCGCCGCGATCTCTCCGTATATCCACTTCCCGGAGACGGCCGTCGAGCTGCGTCCGGACGTGCTGACGGTCCCGACCCTGAAGCGGCCGCGCATCCTGCGTCCCGTGCTCGCGCTGAGCACGAACCTGTTGTATGACCTGACCTACATCCCGGGCTACGGGATGACTTCCATACCCAGCCTCAGCCTGGAGTATTATCCGCGCAATTATGGCCGTTTCTCTTTCGGCGCCGATGTGGAGTGGCCGATGTGGCGGCACTGGGAGGAGCACCGCTTCTTCCAGATCCAGAATGTCACCCTGAATGCCCGCTGGTATTTCGCGCGGAATTATCAGCACAATTTCCGCGGGCCGTATGCGCTCGCGAACGTCAACGGCGTGCGGTATGGCATCGGCTTCGATGCGAATACGGGCTGGGAGGGCGAAGGCCTGGGCGCTTCCGCGGGCATCGGCTACAAGCACAGTCTCTTCGGCTCGAAGCGGCTGTTCTGGGACACGGGCATCGCCCTCGGCTTCTTCTACAGCCGCTATGATCCCTATGTGTGGGGCAACGATCCCACGAAGCGCTATTACTATGATTATGACGGCCTTCCGGAGAATTTCGTGAAGCGGAACCACGCTCTCGAGTGGGTGGGGCCGACCCGCATCTGGTTCTCCATCGGCGTCGATCTGTTCAACCGTAAATCGATCGTGAGATGACGCGGCGGGGCTTCATATCGCTCTTGTTGCTGACGGCCGTGGCCGCCGGCTGCCGGATCGAGCCGCCGCTCTATCTGCGGGAGAGGCTGTATGCCGAGTTCGTGCTGGAGGATCACGTGGAGGTGCTCGGCATGTGGCCGCCGGATTGGGAGTCGATCTGGAATTTCCGCTGGAACGAGCAGACGCTCGGGCCGCTGGGTTACGGACTTCCGGCCAGCCACCGCGTGCATATCTATCCCCTGGACGAGAACGGGAAGCATATCGACTACGCCGTCCGGAATTTCAACGGCTTCGTGACGGAGGTCCCGGTGTCCTATGGCCGCTACGACTTCCTCTTCCACAACAATGATTCCGAGGTCCTGCTCTTCTCCCAGGCCCCGGGCACCGAGGACGACGTCTTCTGCAATACCCGGCCCATTTCCCGCGGCCTGCGGGCGTCTTCGCTCCTGCTCACCCTGCAGCAGAAGGCGAACGGCACCAAGGCCGGAGATGATGGCGGCGAGGGCGAGGAGCCGGTCGCGCTGATGCCCGACGCGCTCTTCACCTGCTTCGATGCGAACCGGGAGATTTCCGGGGACCTGTCGCTGTATACTTATAAGGACGGACGCTACGTCCAGCGGATCAAGGAGGACCTCTATCCCCTGACGTATATCCACCTGGTGCAGATCAACCTGGTGAACAATGAAGGCCGGGTCGTGGGCAGCGCCGGCGGCGCCGCCGTCACGGGCGTGGCCGACGGGGTGAATCTCCATACGCTCGTGAACGCGGAAGGTACCGTGAGCATCCCGATGGATGTCTATATGGACCGGGAGCGGGAGATGCTGGCCGCGCGGGTGCTGACTTTCGGCATCCCGGGCTGCAATCCCCACGACAAGGCGAGCGTGGATGCTTCGGAGAGCCGGCATTTCCTGGTGCTGAACGTGGCGTACAACAACGGGACCTACCGGAATGTCCGCATCGATATTACGGATCAGTTCAGGGCCCAGCCGCTGGGCGGGGTCATCGACCTGACCCTGGATGTGAATGATTTCCCGCCCGAGGGCGGGGCGGCGGGCGGCTTTGTGGCCCTGATCGAAGAGTGGGACGAGGAGACCGGAACCGTGACAATTATTAACTAAATATATTTGAATCAATTATTTATTAATTATTTATGCGTATGAAAAAGTTATTGATCCTCGCATCCATCGCCTTGATGGCGATCGCCTGCAACAAGACCTATCAGGTCGTTCCCGACGGCGCTGATGCCACGCCGATCGGCTTCAGTACCTGGGCCGAGCAGCTGACCAAGGCCCGCGTGCAGGGCTCGAGCACCTTTGCCGCCGGTGATGATTTCGCCGTGTACGGCTACAAGGAGACGACCAGCCCGGCCGCCAAGGTGACCGTGTTCGACGGCGTGACGGTGTCCACCACCGATGGTACTTCCTGGGACTACGAGAACCATCGTTTCTGGGATACCAACTACGATGCCTACACCTTCTTCGCCGTCTCCCCTGCCGCTTCCGCCGGCACCGTCGATGCCCAGACCGGTGAGATCACCAGCGCCGCGACGACCTTCGCCGGCAATGACAACGACATCCTGGTCGCCGACAAGAAGACCGTGCTGAAGACCGCGACGCCCGAGCCGTTCGGCGACGGTACCGTGAAGTTCGGTGTCGTTCCCCTCGTGTTCAACCACGTCGCTTCCCTGGTCGACTTCAAGGTGAAGAAGGCCCCCACCCTCGGCGATGCCACGGTCTCCGTGTCCGCTTTCGAACTCGTGAATATCGAGAATGCCGGTGTGCTGACGGTCAGCGATGCTTATACCGATACGCACCCTGTCGTGAGCTGGAGCAGCACCGGTACCGGTTCTTATCTCCCGGCGAACGGTGTCGAGGCTGTCACCCTTCCGGTCGAGGTCGTGGAGGATACGGCTTTCAATCCCGCTAGCCCGGCCACCCCGGCCGCTTCCGCATTCCTGGTCAACAACCTGGTCGTGAAGCCGCAGACCTTCGGCGCCACGGGCCAGACCGCCAGCCAGCAGCTCACCATCACCTATTCGATCACCGATGCCGGCGGCAGCGTCGTGGAGCACACGAGCACGCTGTATCTGGCTGATTTCGATACGGTTGACAACGATGTCCAGACGGACGGCAAGGTCGCTTCCTGGGATCCCGGCAAGCACTATACCTTCTACATCACCCTGGATGCCAACGTGATCATGTTCTCCGCATCGATCACCGACTGGACGGATGTGTCCGGCTATCACTATCTGATCAACTAAGATTTTGCTTCCCGTGCTGAAGCGCAACATACGCATGGCAGCAGCCGCCCTGGCCGCACTCTCCCTCGCGGGAGGGTGCGCCCGGACGGGCTCGCTCTCGACGGACCGGACCCCCGGGTTGCCGATCCGCTTCGAGGCCGGTTCGCTGTTGTTGCGTGATGACAGCGCTTCTACCAAGGCCGGGGATGAGAGTGTGCTGAAGGAGGGCGATTTCGTGGCGGATGCCGATGCGATCGCCGTCTATGCCGCCCGCCAGGGCAACGGCTTGACGAGCATCGAATTCGACGGGACCGTGGTCTCGAAACGCAACAACGGCTGGGAGTATGAGCCGCTGCGGGCCTGGGACTGGCAGACGGACGGCGACTACTACGATTTCATCGGTGTGTATCCGCCGTCGGGTGTCGGGACGTCCCGGATGGACATTCCCGGCAACCTGGCCGTCGAGACGCCCTACAGCCTGGTGTCCGATCCTGCCGACGGCTACGACCTCCTCTATGCGGTCAAGCGCCGTTTCGGTAACGAGTCGGACCGCCAGCGGATCGTGGACCTGTCCTTCAAGCACATGCTCAGCGCCGTGCAGGTGGTGGTGGAGAACGAGTCGTTGCACGCGGGCTTCACCGTGGATTCGTATGAGTTCCGGCACGTGGTCGTGTCGGCTTCCGCGAAAGCCAGCCTGGACGGCTTCGGCAATCCTGCGTTCTCCTGGATTAATGCGACGCGCAACGAGCGCGCCGTCCGCGCCCGGGAGAGCATCGGCGCCGCGCTGAGCGGCGTGGAGGAGACGGGGACGCACGCGTACAGCAGCCCCTTCGCCCTGATCATTCCGGATGATCTCTCCAATACCAGCGACGGCAGCGACGATCCGGACAAGATGCCGCACCTGGTCTTGAAATACACGCCCGACGGGAAGCCCCAGCAGACGGAGAGCATTCTCCTCAAGGAGATTCCCCCGATCACCCGCTGGGAGCCGGGCGTCAAGTATTCGTACCATATTATCATCCGCCTCGACGGCGGTGTCGTGGTGACCGTCATCACGACCGAGTGGGATACCGTCGAGGCAGAAACCCCGGGCTTGATGATCGAATGATGAAGACACGCCTCATTTTCCGTTTTGCGGCCGCCCTGGTGCTGCTGCTCGCCGCCTGTTCCTGCCGGAAAGAAGTGGCGCACGGGGGTGTTGTCACCTTCCGTTTCGCCACCGGAGCGCTGCAGACCCGGGCGACGACGCCCGGCGACGGCGACGTGGCCGACGGCGGCGGCATCAGCAGTACGGGGGGCCTGCCGGACCTGATCATCCTGATTGCGAAGGATGCGGACGGCAGCATCGTGAAGCGGTATGACGGTCTGAATCCCGGCACCGACGTCCGGCTGAAGTCGCTCACGGCGACGGAGGCCGTCGTCGCCTTCGATTTCACCGACCAGACGCCGGGCGACTATTCGGTCTATACTTTCGGCAATGCGCGGGGGCTCTGGCCGATGACGACGGACGGCAGCGATACCATCACCCGGGACGCTCTGTTGACACTGAGCAACCGTGCCCAGATCGAGGCGCTGCAATTCCGGCCCCTGGCGCCGGATACGGCTCCCGAATTGGTCGATCTGGGGGCCGACGAGGCCCGGATGCCGCTCTCCGCGGCCGGCTCTTTCACCGTGTACGCGGAATTGAACGGCCAGGTGGGCCTGGAACTGCTTCGCTGCGTCGCCAAGGTGACCTGGGAGCTGGTCAACAATACCGGCGAGGAGCTGACCCTGACGGATTTCCGGGATGCTTTCGCCGGGATGTGTCCGGACCGGGGCTTCGTGCTGGAGCAGGATCCGGCCGTGCCGGCGGACGCCGTTTCCGGTACGCTCGTGGCCACGAGCAGCAGTCTGACCATCCCCGCTTTCATCCCGGATCCGGATGACCCGTCGCGGACGATTCCGGGGCGCGTTTCGGATTCGCGGCTCGTCTTCCCGAGCACGGGGCCTTATACCAGTGATATTTCGTTCACGCAGGGCGGGAGTCCGCATTCTTATACCGGTCTTCCCATCACGGATTCCCGGCGGGCGGATATCCCCGCGCTCTCCCGCAACCAGCAGTTGCGCGTCGTCACCCGCATCAGCAAGGGGGTGGTGTCTTTCAACTTCGAGGTCGCCGACTGGGTAGAGAAGAATGAAGAAGTCCAATTTGATTGATATGAGAAGAGTCCTGCATATTGCCGCTTTTGTCCTGCTGCTGAGCCTGTTCTCCTGCGCCCGGGAGCCGTTCGTCCCGTCCGGGGAAGATCTGCCGGAGGGGGTGCCCGCCCTGGTCACCATTCCCTTCGGAGCGGAGGCGATGACCGAGGTCAGCGTGGGTACCAAGGCGGATGCCGGGCTGGTGAACGAGTCCCATATCCACGATATTTATGTGCTTCTCTTCGACAAGGGAGACCTGGGGACGGGCAGTCCCCGCAAAATCTACGGACGTTATTTCAATTTTGAGCACCGGCGCTCTTCGCTCGCGGAACTGAACAGCCGCAGCAACGAGTGCTGGTATGTGGAGAATAAAGATCTGGAAGGCGGCGTCACCCGGACCCGGGGCGCCGTGAAGATCTCTACCGTCACCTGCTCCGACGTGGTCGTGGTGCTGCTGGCCAATGTGGACAACGCCGTCACGGAGCTGGATGACCAGGACCAGATCGGGCGGCTGAATGCCATCACCGACCTGGAGGAGCTGCGCAGCTTGAGCGTCAAGCTCGAGCAGGACGTGGTGAACCGGAAGAACCTCTTTCTGATGATGGGCACGCTCGGGTACGACGATGCCCGCACGATCAGCACAGGCAGCATGCATTGGAACAATCCCGTGGACAGCGACACGGATTATGATCCGGATTACCGGGTGACGCTCCGTACCGTCAATGCCAAGGTCAAGTTCCGCATCAAGGTCAATCCGCTGTATGTCAGCGACGTGACCCCGGTGTACTGGAAGGTGTGCAGCACCCCCAACAGTTCGTATCTTTTCTCCGACTACAACAACGGCCGGGCGCCGGACGATACCCGCTATTTCGATACCCAGGAGTATTATTTCGAAGGGACGGACACGGATCCCGCCACGGGAGAGACCTTCTACTCCTTCTGCTTCTATATGCTGGAGAACAAGCTCTCCCCCACCCGCGCGGCGACGAGGTATTATCAGCGGGAGCTCCGCAACAAGCTCGACAGCGGCGAGAGCGGCTACGTCGGACCGGACAGTCCGGAATACGGGGATCATTATGTGGACAATGGCGACTGGACCTATGCCAATCCCAATTCCACCTATGTGCAGTTCAATCTTGTGCTGACCCTGACGGAGGCGGGCATCGCGAATCTGGGGAGCGATGATCCCTCGGGGATGAGCATCGGCCAGGCCATGACTTCGAATACCGTCTTCACCGTGCATCTCGGGGACTTCGTCTCCAGCGGGAAGCCGGATATGTCGGATGAATTCAACGACTACAATACCGAGCGGGGTACGTTCTATACCTACACCGTGACGGTCAACAATACCCGGAGCATCTATACCGAGGTGGTCCTGGACGACGAGGTCCAGGCCGGGCAGGAGGGCTTCCTGCTGCTCACCGATGCGGAGATCATCAGTCTCGATTCCCACTATGAGTACCGCACCCTCGAGTTCCCCTACCGTCCGGATATCCGCCAGGATCTGTTCTCCTGGTATGTCAAGACGCCTTTCAGCATCGGCGGCCCGACTGTGACCGAGGACCCGTCCAATCCCGGGAACTATGTTTACGATGTCGGCAAGCTGGATTATCT
>JAEEVG010000036.1 GCA_016290835.1 Bacteroidales bacterium
CCTCGGCGGGCGGCAACCTCGCCACCCAGGCCGCTACGCACTACAGTTCCGCCGCCGACCGGCCGGACTTCCAGGTGCTTTTCTATGCCGTCACGCGCGTCGGTAGCCGCCCGGATGCGATGTTCGGGGAGAACCCTTCGCAGGAGCGCATCGACCGCTTCACCACCGTGAAGCGGGTCAACGCTTCCACGCCGCCCGCTTTCATCATGTGCTCGGCGGACGACACCTCCGTGCCCCCGATCAACAGCATCGAGTATTTCCAGGCGCTGCGCGAGAAAGGCGTGAGCGCCACGCTGCACATTTACCCTTCAGGCGGTCACGGCTGGGGCTTCCAGGACACCTTCGTCTTCAAGCAGGAGTGGATGGCCGAGCTCGAGCGCTGGCTGCGTACCCTTGAATAATCAGCATTCCATTATGAATAAGAGAATTATCCTCCTGTTGGCGGCCGCCGCGCTTTTCTGCGCCGCGCCCGCCCGCGCGGACATCGTCCGCGACACCCTGAGTCTCAATGCCGGCTGGCAGTTCCACTATGGCGAGGAGCACACGGGCTGGCAGCAAGTCGATCTCCCGCACGATTTCCAGATTTCCCAGCCCTGGGTGGCACCCTCGGCGGGGGAGACGGGCAATATGAACGACCTCGCCGCGAACTTCCGCAGCACCCTGTCGGCCCGTGCTTTCAAGGAACTCGGTGCGGGCTGGTACCGCAAGTCCCTGGACATCCCCGCGAATCTCAAGGGGAAGCGCATCGTGCTTGATTTCCAGGGGATTATGCTGGTTGGCGACGTGTATCTCAACGGCGAAAAGGTCGGCGGCACGGACTACGGCTACCTGGGCTTCGAGGTCGATATCACCGACAAAGTGAAGTACGGCGAGGCCAATGAACTGATGGTCCGCGCGGACACGATGGGGCCGTTCAATTCCCGCTGGTATACCGGCGGCGGCCTGTACCGCGACGTCAACCTGGTCGTCACCCCCGCGAACGGCTATTTCACCCGTCATCCGCTCTACCTGCGCACGGAGTCCGTGGCCGGCGGGCAGGCGGTGATCGACGTGCAGGCGGCGATCTTCCTGCGGGAGCGCAATGTGCAGAACGTGAGTTTCAACGTGCGTCTGCTGGACGCCGAGGGGAATGTCGCGGCGGAGCAGCGCACCGAGACGAAGTACAAGAACTGGCTGCCGGGGAGCAATTACGACCTGGAGCCGCTCGTGGTGAAGAATCCGCATCTGTGGAGCTGCGAGGATCCGTATCTGTACACCGTGGAGGTCAACCTGTATGATGCCTCCGGAGCGGTCTGCGACCAGGTCTGCGAGCCGTTCGGCATCCGCACGATCCAGTTCGGGCCGTCTTTCGGTTTCAAACTGAACGGGGAGAAGGTGATCCTGAAGGGCGCCGCGAACCACCATACGATGGGCCCGCTGGGCGCCGCCGCATATCCGCGCGCCGAGGAGTATCACCTGAAGATGTTCAAGGCCTTCGGGTTCAACCACATCCGTTCTTCGCACAATCCTTATTCCGAGTCTTTCCTGCGGGCCTGCGACCGCCTGGGCATCCTGGTGGTGGACGAGCTCTATGACAAGTGGAATATGCAGTATGCAGGCGGGCGCCGCGATTGGAAGGCGCTCTGGCAGGAGAACGTTGAGGAGTGGGTCAAGCGCGACCGCAATCATCCCTGCGTGGTGATGTGGAGTTTCGGCAACGAGCTGCAGCAGAATCCGGAGCCGTACGGCGATTTCGGCGTGACGGCCTACCGCCTGCAGCGCCAGCTGCTCCACAAGTATGATCAGGGCCGCCCGACCACCGTGGCGATGCATCCGCGCTATCGCAATTGGGAGACGGACGAGCTGCCCTGCGATCTGGCGATGGAGACGGACGTGGCGTCCTACAACTACCGCTATATGTATTTCCCGGGCGACGGGAAGCGCTATCCGCACATGATGTTCTATCAGAGCGAGGCGAATACTTCCGGTCTGCCGGGCAACTGGTTCGGGATGGATCTGGACAAGGTGATCGGCCTGGCGTACTGGGGTGCGATCGACTATCTGGGCGAGAGCGGCGGCTGGCCGGCCAAGGGTTTCGCGCAGGGCGAGTTCGACATTTCCTGGGAGCCCAAACCCATCGCTTACCTGATCAAGAGTTTCTTCTCCGATGAGCCCGTGGTGCATATCGGCATCATCGAGCGTCCGGCGGCGGATCAGATGTGGAACGGCATCCAGGTGGGTACGTCCTATATGAGCGAGGATTGGAACCGGACGGCGGGGGAGAAGGTGAGCCTGTTCACCTATACCAATGCCGATGAGGTGGAGCTGTTCGTGGGCGGCAAGAGCGTGGGTGTGAAGCAGAACAATGTCTCCTCTCCGAACGATCGCAACAAGATCCGCTGGGATGATGTTCCGTACAAGAGCGGTAGCATCGAGGCGGTGGCACGCAAGGATGGCCGCATGGTGGCGCGCCATAAGATCGAGACCGTGGGCAAGCCCGTTTCGCTGCGGGTGGAGCCGGCGGTCAGCGATTGGAAGGCCGGCGGGAAGGATCTGCAGTTCGTGCGGATCACGGCGCTGGACAGCCGCGGACGCCGGGTGTGGAATGCGACGAATGAATTGCGTTTCGAGGTGGCCGGGGATGCGAGTCTGGTAGGTATATCTTCGGGAAATATCTATTCGGATGAGATCCATACCGACAGCCAGGTTCAGTTGTTCCAGGGTACGGCGCTGGCGATTCTGCGCAGCGGCGCGGAGCCGGGTGCCGTGACCCTGACCATCACGGCCTCCGACATCAAGAAGCCCGTCAAACTTCCGCTCGTGACGAAGTAGGGAAGTGCGAGTCCGGCCGGTTTGGCCGGCGGGACCTCCGGACCGAAAGGCCGCTGCAATTTCGCAGCGGCCTTTTTCGGTGGCGGCGGTGGTTGGGCGGATGGCTTCGAGATCCCGGATCAGGCCCGGGATGAGGGTGATAGATCGCCCCCGGGCGGGGGTTAGGGGAGGGGGAGGAGGGCGATGGTTTCTTCGCCGGCGTCGAGCCAGGTGCGGACGGCGGCGGGGAGGAGGGTGGTGTCGCAGTTGGCGTCGAGGCGCCAGATGGAGCCGCCGGGGTACTGGCCGGAGAGGGAGTAGCCGGAGTCCCTGGTGTCGAAGTAAGCGATGGTTTTCGCCTCCCGGTCGATCACGGCCGCGTTCCACTTATCGTCTTTGTGCATACCGCAGACGATGTGGCGCGGCGTGATTTGATAGGTGCCGACCAGGAATTGGTATTCAGCCAGTTCTCCTTCATGCGGCTCCACGTCGGCGCGCCATTTCTCCGGGAAGGTCTTGCTGCCGAAATCGAAATAATATGTATTCTGCAACGCGCCGTCGTAGGACACTTCATACAGGTAGTCGTCGATGGGCCAGTTGTAGAAGACCCCGCTTTTGCCCCGGGATAATTCACTGCCGAATACATAATTCGGATCCGTCATTTCCGGGAAGGGGAGCAGGGGCTGCTCGATGACGGCAGAAGCGTCGGCGAGGGCGAGGGCGGTCCCGGCATAATCCGAGACATCCCAGTTGGCAATGCCGAGCAGGCACTTCCCCCCGTCGATGCAGCAGATCTTTGAAATCTCGCTGGTATAAGGCCGGGACTCCAGCATCTCACCCGCTTCGGAATACTTGAACAGCACATCTTTCTGCGCATCCGCAATCCAGATATTTCCCGCCGGATCCACGGCGAAATCCGTGATCTGCAGATATTCATTGGGGCCCCGTCCCCGACTGTCAATCTTGGCGACGGGATTCCCGTCCAGATCGAAGATGAGCACGCGATAATAGGTCCGGGGCTGTTCGTCGAAGATATAGATCTTGTCGCCGACGATCTCGATTTTACTGATTCTTGCAAACCCGAAGGAATTGTCTTCGCCCGCCTGCAGGTGCACGAAACGGGGCTCGGCTTCGAAGAGTTCGAAAGGGGAGTCCGCCCGGATTTCCTCGAAGTCGGACATCTTGATCACGACCGCTCCGTCTTTCACCGGACGCGAACAGGCCGACAGCAGGCACAAGGCCGCCGCAATAATTGCTATCTTTCTCATAATCATAATCTTATTAATCATCTTGAACCTCCGGAAGCGTTTTGCCGGGGGAAGGGGAGACGCCGCAGGCGAGGACCTCCCGGGCGGCGCGGACGATGCTCTGACGCCCGTCCACGAGGCGTTTGGTGTTCTCTTCCATCTTGTGGAGGGCCGTGCGCAGGGCGCTTTCGACCTCGGCATTCTTCTCGCAGAAGATGGCCACGCGGTCCAGCATCTTCTGGGCCCCGGAGACGATCTCGGCCATGTTCTCCATCTGATCTTTCTGGATCCAGGCGCTGCGGATGAGCCGGAGGAAGGGGAGAAGGGTCTCCTCGGTGGTGATCAGGACGTTCTGCGCGAGGGCCCTGGTGAAGATATCCGGATCCTCCTGCTTGGCGAGCTGCCAGGCCCCGTAGTTGGGGATGAACATCAGCACGTAATCCAGGGTCTTGCGGCCGACGATATACTTCTGGTACTCCTTGCCGGCGAGTTCCTGCACGTGGGAAAGGACGGACTGGAGGTTGCGGCGGGCGGCCTCGGCGCGGGAGTCGTCATCTTCCGCGCTGAAGTAGTCCGAGAGGGCCGTCAGGGACACCTTGGCATCGATGATCACGTCCGTGGAATCGGGGTAGTGCAGGGCGAAATCCGGACGCATCTTCTTGTCGGTCAATTGGTTATGAATAATATTCCCGGCCTTGTCACGCAGCCAGAACTCGCTGTCGTAGTCCCGGCCCGGCCGCAAACCTTCGGCCTGCAGGAGGTTCTCGAGGATGGTCTCGCCGAAGATACCCTGCATCTTGTTCCGGCCCTTGAGGGCCGAGGCCAGGTCGCCGGCCTGGGTGCCGATGGCGTCGGTCTGCTCCTTGAGGTGGCGGACCGTCTGCTCGAACTGGGTCTTGATCGCGGAACTCTCGGCCGCATGGGCCTGTTTCTGGGCCTCGAAGGCCAGTTTCATTTCCCGGATATCCTTGTCCAGGTCGCCGGTCAGAGAGCGCATCATTTCGGCCGCCTCGCGCTCGCGCAGCGAGTTGACCACGCGGAGTTCGGCGTCCCTGGCGGCGAGTTCTGCGTCCTTGGCATAGAGCCGGCGGTCGTAACGCGCGCGGAGAACCAGGTATGTGATCAGCCAGGCGAGCAGCGCGCAGAGAACAGCCGTAGCGACTATGATAATCGTCAATTCCATGGGCAGGGGACGGTTTTACAGCCTTAACTTAACATAATATAAATTGTGTAACAAAAGGGGACAGCAGGGGACTAGTGCCCCTCGCGGGACGTCACGGGCCCGGCGTAGATCCCCAGGAAGATGTCGCGCAAGGCGCGATGGTCGAGCCGGCGCTCAAGTTTCCCCAGTTTGTGGGCCATGTATTTCTCGAACTGCTGCCGCTCGGCGGCCGTGTACACGCCCGCGCCCGCCCAGCGCTCGGAGCCGTGCAGCAGGTCGTGGGCCATATAATTGGTCTTCCAGAGCCGATAGCCCCCCAGGATGCGGCGGTCCAGCGCCTCCCGCAGCAGCGTATAACGCTCATTTCCACCTGCTTGCGATGCGGCGGCGATCTCCTCCGGAGTCAGCGGCTCGCCCACTTCCAGGTGGATGCGTCCCTTCTGCTGGCGTATGCCCGTCAGGATGCTGTGCAGATCCTCCTTCGGCCGCTTGACATAGGGTCCCTGGCGGCGCAGCAGCACCTCGCGGGCCTTGCGCGCGTCGCAGGATTCATATTCATAGGAAATGCTGAGCGGGACGATGTGCAGCTCCCGGAAATCCTCCTCGAAACTCCCTTCGCCGCTGAGTTCCAGCATCTTGAGTATACCCTGCTCGGTGGCGTCCACGCCGTCCTTGGTGCGGCCCTCGCGCTGCGCGATCCAGATCGAAGCCCGTCCCGAGCAGATGCTCTCGCGAATATAATGCGACAGGCGCTGCGAACTCTGGTAGAGCTCCCGCGCCCCGATGCCGCGGATCACCTTGATCATCCGGTTGGAACGCATCAGGTCCTCCACGAGCTTGCTGCCGAGCAGGTTGGAGCCCACGCAGATCTCCGTGGTGGACAGGCCGTTCTGCTTGAGCATATACTGGATCAGGGCCGGGTCGAGGACGATGTCCCGGTGATTTGAGATGATCAGGAACTTCTTGTCCCCCAGCGACTTGAGATACTCGACACCGTTCCAGGTCACCCCCGAGGAAGTCTTGGCGATCACAGCCTCCACCACGGCGTACATGATCTCGTCCTGGAACTGGTCTACGCTGCCGATGCCACGGAGCATATGGCTCAGCGTGGACGCCGGCAGGTCCGGGAACAGGTATTTCGAGATGACGGGGGTCATCGGATGCCGGGACACGCGTCCCAGGGCTGCTACGGCCTCCTGGTCGGTATAGGGTCGGATATCTCCGAAGTCATCGCAGTTCATCACGGAGCGAAGGTTTCGTTTCCCAAAGATAACCAATCAACGGCGGAAAAGCAACGAGGAATCGCCATAACTGAGGAAGCGGAATCCATTCGCGAGGGCATAATCATAGATGGTATGCCAATCTCCTCCCACGAAGGCCGAGATCAGCAGGAGCAGCGTACTCTGCGGCTGGTGGAAATTGGTGACCATCGCATCCACGATGCGGAAACGGAAGCCCGGCACGATGATGATGCGCGTGCCGACCTTAAGTTCATCCAATTGATTCTCATCCAGATACTTAATGATGGCATCCAGGGCCTCGGCGCGCGTGAGGGCATATTCCCGCAGGTAGGGCGCCCACTGCTCCACGTCGGCAGGCCGGCCCTGCTCCAGGCAGCTGATGCCCACGTAGTAGAGCGACTCCAAGGTGCGCACGGAGGTCGTGCCCACGGCCACCACGGGTTTGTCTGCGTCGCGGAGACGTGCCAGCAGCGCGCGGCTCACCACGAATGGCTCGCGGTGCATCGGATGCTCCGAGACCAGCGAACTCTTGACAGGCAGGAAGGTCCCGGCGCCCACGTGCAGGCAGACGCGGGCGGTTTCGATCCCCCGGGCGGCGATGTCGTCGAGCACGCGCTGCGTGAAATGCAGACCGGCCGTAGGAGCCGCCACAGAGCCTCGCAGGCGGGCGTAAAGCGTCTGGTAGCGTTCCAGGTCGATGGACTCGGTATCGCGGTTCAAATAGGGCGGAATGGGCACGCGGCCGCAAAGTTCGAGCACCTGCGAGAAGGGAGCCCCGCCCCGCCAGGAGAATTCCACCACGCCGGTCTGGCCTTCGCGGTGGATCAGGCGCGCCTGCAGGCAGATCCCCCGGAGCTCCTCATCGGAGGCATCCAGGTCCAGGACATCGTCCTTCCAGCGCTTGGCGTTGCCGATGACGCATTTCCAGCGGCAGTGCTCCGTAGCCGCGAAGCTAACATTGTATTCGGCCGGATCGTCCGGCTCCAGGCAGAAGATTTCGATATGTGCGCCCGTGGGACGGCGGAAAAACAGGCGAGCCGGGACCACTTTGGTATCGTTGAAGACCATCAGGCTGCCCGCAGGCAGTTCCTCGGCGAGATTGCGGAATTTGCGCTCACGGACGAGTCCGTCGCGGTAAATCAGCAATTTCGACGCGTCACGCTCCGGGAGCGGATATTTGGCGATGCGTTCGTCCGGGAGCGGATAGTTAAAATCCTCGATATGAATCTGCGGAATCATAGGACAAAGTTAATGCTTTTTCCCGGCACTGACAAGGCGCTCAGATTGTCAACATTTGTAAATTTCGTGTTGCGATTTGTGAAATTTACAAATTTTAATTCACCGCTCCGGGCCCCTTGTTGATAACTATCATAAGCAGGATTTATTGGATATGAATATGGAGAACATCTTACGGAAACCCAATGATTTATCAAAATCAACTAAAGTGAACAATCATGTTGAAAACACTTCCCTTCCCCACTTTCGGGGTCCAGGGACACCGACCATATAGTTATGATATATATTATATAGCAATCAATCAATTTATTAAATACCCTTTTCTTAAATCTAACTTCAATATGGTTTTCAACAAGCCGTCTACAATTTGTCAACAGTTGCCATCTGTAACACTTGTTTATATCAAAATCATTTGTTACTTTTGTAAACAAAGTGTTAAGATAAATGAACAGGCGTCTGCAACAGTTTCTCGCCGCTGAAAATATCAGCCAGTCCCAGTTCGCCGACACGATCGGTGTCGCGCGGGCGAACATCTCCCATATTCTCGCCGGTCGCAACAAACCGGGCTTCGATTTTATCGAGCGGATGGCGCGGGCTTATCCGGCGCTGAGCCTGGAGTGGCTGATTACGGGGCGCGGGCGGATGTATTCCAGCGCGAAATCGGGCTCTGAGGGGCCTGCAGGGGCGATTTCTCCCCTGCCGCCCCAGGTGGAGCAGACGCTCTTCGACGAGCCCGAAATTCCCGCCCAAACCGCCCCGAAATCCTCAACCGACCATTTAGATAACACTGCGCACTCCCCTATCAATCAGCGCTCTATCTCCAAAATAATCCTCTTCTACACCGACGGCACCTTCCAAGAACTCCCGTAAATCGGTGCGCGGCTTATGCGGAATCCGCACAGAGCCTGCTGAAAACTACGCGCCTGAAGGCGCTATCCCTCCCACTGTCTTCCATCCCTTCGGTCTGTCAGCCAGCGGGCCCCTCCCGCTCACGAAGCCGCGGGCGGCTACGGTTTTCCGCAGGCCTGTGCGGCATTCCGTCTGATACAAGCCGCTTACCGATAAGCGTCCGGGCGCAGCGGGTGGATGGCGGTATTGTTGTAGCAAAAAAATCGTATATTTGCATTGATATGGGTTTATATAGTTTGTTGATCAAACCGATCGTCCGCCGCATGGACATCGAGACCGCGTCCAAAATCGCGCTCCGCTACTTCGAGATCGTCGAAAAGATCCCGGGCGGCCGCCTGATCAGCCGCTGGATCCACAACAACCGCCCCGTCGGCCTCCAGCGCGAAGCCTTCGGCCTGAACTTCTACAACCCCGTCGGCCTCGGCGCCGGCCTCGACATCCACGGAGAGCTCTACAACGACCTCAACGGCCTGGGATTCAGCTTCGTCGAGATCGGACCGATGGGAGCAGACGGCATCCGCCGGGCCCTCCGGAGGGTCCAGGCCGACCCCCAGAACGACATCACCGCCGTCTGCATCAACAGCGACTACGCCACGGCCTTCACCCTGGGCTACGACTTCTTCGACTTCTTCGTCATCGACATCACCCAGAACCCCGATAATTTCGACATATTCGACCCCATGCTCGACATCCGGACGGCCGAAGAAGAATACAAACCCATCATCATCAAACTCCCCAAGGTCATTTCTGCCACAGAAATAGAGGAAATCCTCGATTTCAGCCAGCTGAACGGCATCGACGGTATCGAGGCCCGCAGCATCGAACAAGTCCGCCAAATCGCCTCTTATACGAGCGGCAGACTGCCCATCATCGCCAACACCCACATCGAAAACCCGGCCCAGGCCGGAGAAGTGCTGGATGCCGGCGCCATCCTCATCGAAGTGCGCAACGGCCTGGTGCGCGAAGGCCCGAATTTCGTCTCCGACATCCTCAAATACCTCCTCAGCCGACAAAAGAATGAGAGAACCCGTCCAAAACCGGGTCGCAGCACTGCTGAAAAGTAGCGGCCGCACCCTCAGCGCCGCAGAATCCTGCACCGGCGGCCAGATCTCCCACCTGCTCACCACCGTCTCCGGATCCTCCGCCTGGTACCTCGGATCCGTCACCTCCTATGCCATTCCCGTCAAGGTGAAAGTGCTCGGCGTCCCGCCTGCGCTCATCGCGGAAAACGGGGTCGTGAGCAGCGAGGTCGCCGCTGCGATGGCCGAGGGAGTCCGGGCCCTGACCGGCAGCACCTACGCCGTCTCCACCACCGGTCTCGCCGAGGGCGGAGACGAGCGCTATCCCGAGGGAACGGTATGGATCGGAGTGGCCGGTCCGGGGGGTACGATCACCCGGAAATACCACTGCGCCCTGGGTCGGAAGGGCAATATCCGCCGTTTTGCGACCGTCGCCCTCCAAACTTTGGCCCATTATATCAAAATTGACTCAATCGTTTGAGAATTAAGGATTGAAACAAAGATGTTTTGACCCTTAACATTTTTGTTAACCCCCTTTTCGGTACAAAAAAGGCCCCTTGACAGGGGCAGGAAGGACTATTTCCGGACGGCGGTGAGGACGCGGAGGAGATTGCCTCCGGCGATGCGGTCGATGTCGCGCCGGGAGAAGCCGCGGGCCCGCATTTCGTCCCAAAGTTTGTAGAAAGAACCGATGTCTTCGAGACCGGCGGCGGTGACTTCGATCCCGTCGTAATCCGTCCCGATCCCGACGTGGTCGATCCCGGCCACGGAGACGGCGTGCTCGATATGATCCACCACCCGGCCGATTCCCGGGCGCGGCAGGGCCTGCAGTTCGCGCTGCACGGCCTCCCAGGCCGCGCGTTTGGCCGGATCGGCGGGATCCTTGATGAAAGCGTCCTCGACCCCCATCTTCTTTTCCAGGCCGGAAGCAGCGAGGGTCCGGACGAATTCCTCGTCGAGGAAGGGCGGATAGATGCTGATGCAGACCACCCCGCCCCCATCCGCGATGCCGCGGATCAACTCGTCGGGGAGGTTGCGCCGGTGGGCCGAGAGGGCCCGGCAGGCGCCGTGGGTATAGGCGATGGGGCGCTGCGAGAGGGCGAGCACGTCGCGGATGGTGCTGTCCGCGCTGTGCGCCACGTCGATGAGCATGCGGCGGCGGTTCATTTCGGGGATCAGGGTCCGCCCGAAAGGGCTCAGACCGCCCCAGGTCCCC
The DNA here is from genome assembly GCA_016290835.1 of Bacteroidales bacterium. Lineage (GTDB taxonomy): Bacteria > Bacteroidota > Bacteroidia > Bacteroidales > UBA932 > Cryptobacteroides. The sequence goes on from JAEEVG010000036.1 coordinate 10,821, forward strand.
TGCCCGGTGCAGGAGTCCCCTGCCTGGTTGTCGGCGCTGTGGGTCAGGGTGACATAGCGCACCCCGCGCTTATAGAAATCGTGGAGCAATTCGAAGGATTCCTGCAGGGCGGAGGCGTTCTCGATGCCCAGCAGGACCGAGGTCAGGCCGGCGCGGCGGTTGCGCCGCACCCCGCCCGAGCAGCGGGCCAGCGCCACGCGGTCCGGGCAGGCGGCCACCTGGCGCAGGGTCTCGTCCAGCAGGCGCCGGGCATAGTCGGTAGCGGCCTGTCCCGCGAGCGAAGCGGGCACGTAAGCCGCGAAGAATGAGGCATCTACGCCCCCGCGGGCCATCTTGGGGAAGTCCACCTGCGCGAAGGCGTTGTCCTGCCCGAAATCCCGGAGCCGGACCATTTGCGACGGAGCGTCGCAATGGGCGTCCAGGACGATCATTTCCGCTTGTCGTAAGGGGTGACGGAGGCGTTCTTGACGCTCTCGATGTGGATGACCGGTTCGTTGCGGAAGATGAGGTTGGCGCCGGCGCCGATGTTGATGTAGAGGTCCTGGGTGGCCGCCTCGGTGAGGGAGCAGAGCCCGCTCATCTCCACGCGCGCCTCCTCGGTGGAGAGGTTGACGGAATTGACATTGGAGGCGTTGGTGACCTTGTAGGATACGACGGGTGCGCGGCCGTTGAGGATGGCCTTCGAAGTGCCTTTCGCGCTCAGGGCCAGGGTCTCGGTCTCGCCGCCGGACACCAGGTTGGCATTGTAGGAGAGCGTATAGCCCACCTTGCTGACGTGCTGGGTCAGCTCGAGCGAGGAACTGCCCGCCATATCCACGGCGAGGCTGTCGGCGGTCACCTCGAGGACGGCCTCGGCCTTGCGCTCCATCTTGACGTTCACGCGGTCCGCGGTGATGTTGAAGGACGCGATGCGGGCGTTATCCTTCAGGGAAATGTCCAGCCCGTCGGGGCTGACCACGAGTTCGCTGACGGTGGCGAGCACGGCCTTGTCCTCCAGCGAGAGGCTCCGCAGGGCCTGGGGCATCGTGACGATGAGCCTGAAGGTGGCGGCGTTGTTTTTGCCGCGGAACAGTCGCTTGACCTCGGCCGGGACCTTGCGTTCATCCATCGAGACGGTCAGCACGCTGCCCGACACGTCGAACTGGATGTATTCCGCGAGCAGTTCTTCGGTGCTCACCTTGGCCTGGTACTGCGCGCCGTAGCGCAGGTCGAGAACGAAATCCCCGCCCAGTTTGATGCCCGAGAAGGGAGAGAGAGACTCCCGCTCGATGTCCTTGACAGACTGCGAATAAGCGGCGGACACTCCTAAAGCAAGGATTCCGATAGCAACGGCTAAAACTCTTTTAAACAATGTATTCATAACTTCAAAAACTATTCAATTAAACTCCCCCACTCCTCGGTCTTGGCGTCCAGGTCACGCTTGCATTCGAGGTATTCGCGGGTCAGGTCCAGGATGGCGTCGCCCTCGGAGGGCGCCGCCAGGACGGTCTCTATTTCCGCCATCCGCTTCTCGAGTTTCGCGATTTCGGACTCGAGCCAGCTGATGCGGTTCTTCTTCTTGCGATCCTCCTTCGAGAGCTGCCTGCGCTCTTCGAAGGCGGCTTTCTTCTGCTGCTCCCGGGCGGGCGCCTGCTGCGCGGGCGCCACGGGGGCGAATTTGCGTTCGAGTTCCTGCAGGGTCTCGATCTTGCGCTTGGCCAGGAACTCGGACACCGTTCCGAGGTGCTCTTTCACCCGGCCGTCGCGGAATTCGTACATCTTGTCCACCAGGCCGTCCAGGAAGTCGCGGTCGTGGGAGACCACCACCAGGGTGCCGTCGTAGGCCTTGAGGGCCTGTTTGAGGATGTCTTTGGACTTGATGTCCATGTGGTTGGTGGGCTCGTCCAGGGCCAGCAGGTTGTAGCTCTGGAGCATCAATTTGGCCATTCCCAGGCGGGCGCGCTCCCCGCCGGAGAGCACGGCCACGCGCTTGTCGATGTCTTCGCCGCGGAAGAGGAACTGCGCCAGCAGGTCGCGCAGGCGGGTGCGGATGTCCCCCACCGCGATGCGGTCCAGGGTGGAGAAGACGGTCTCGTTCTTGTCCAGGATTTCCTCCTGGTTCTGGGCGTAGTAGCCGAGGCGGACGTTGTGGCCCAGCCGGGCTTCGCCGCTGAAGGGGGTCAGTTCCCCGGCGATGACGCGCATCAGGGTGGTCTTGCCCTCGCCGTTTCGGCCGATCAGGGCCACTTTCTCGCCGCGCTTGATTTCGATTTCCGCGTCGCGGAAGACCACTTTCTGCGGGTAGCCGACCGTCAGGGCCGTGCCTTTGAAGACCACGTCGCCGGAGCGCGGGGCGGGCGGGAATTTGACGGTGAGCCGCGCGTTGTCGGTCTCGTCGATCTCGATGCGGTCCAGTTTCTCCAGGGCCTTGATGCGGGATTGGACCTGGTTGGATTTGGTAGGTTTGTAGCGGAAGGCCTGGATGAATTCCTCGGTCTTCTGGATCATCCGCTGCTGGTTTTCCCAGGCGGCCACCTGCTGCTGGATGCGCTCGGCACGGAGCTCCAAGTATTTGCTGTACGGGACTTTGTAGTCGTGGATGCGGCCGAGCATCACCTCGACGGTGCGGTTGGTGACCGTGTCGAGGAAGCGGCGGTCGTGGCTGACGAGGAGCAGCGAGCAGCGCCGGCTCTTGAGGTATTCCTCGAGCCATTCGATGGATTCGATGTCGAGGTGGTTGGTGGGCTCGTCGAGGAGCATGACGTCGGGCTGGCGGAGGAGGATCTTGGCCAGTTCGATGCGCATGTTCCAGCCCTGGGAGAAGGTCTCGGTGAGCCGGCCCAGTTCGTCGTCCAGGAAGCCCAGGCCCAGCAGGGTGCGGCGTGCCTGGACCTCGGGGGGCTCGTTGTGGCTCATTTCGAGGCGGTCGTTGAGGCTGGCGAGGTGTTCGATGAGGGCGGCGTAGGCGTCGGATTCGTAGTCGGTGCGGGTCTCCAGGGAGCGGGTGATGTCGGCGATTTCCTGTTCGATTTTCGCCGTGCTCTCGAAGGCGGTCATGGCTTCTTCGAGGACGGTGCGGCCGCGGTGGTGTTCCATGATCTGCGGGAGGTAGCCGATGGAGAGTTCGCGGGGGCGGTCGATGCGGCCGGAAGTGGGGTTTTGTTCGCCGCAGATCAGTTTGAGGATCGTGGATTTGCCGGCCCCGTTCTTGCCCACGAGGCCGATCTTGTCGGATTCGCTGATATGGAAGCCGATCTTGTCCAGCAGGACAAAACCTCCATACGCAACCGTCACATCCTCAATCGAAATCATTTGGTATCTTCTCTTTAGTTGCGGACAGGCAGCTGCCACGGCAAAACTTCGCTTCGCTCATCCCTCCCACTGCTTCGCAGCGGGCCCCTCCCGCTCACGAAGCCGAGGGCGGCTACGGTTTTGCCCGTGGCACTGCCTGTCCTGCAACTTATAAAGGTCATACAAATACAATATTGTCAAAGTATTCGGGGCGGTGGAAGTCGGGCCGCGGGGTGCGGACCGGCGCCCAGCTCAGGTAGTGGGGCACGGGCAGTTTGTCGCCGCATTTGTAGAAGTTGCCCCGCGCCTGCAGCCCCGTGAAACGCTCCAGCCCGAAGGTCGCGGCCGGGATGTCCAGGGCGAGTTCCCACGCGGTCGGCTCCTCGCGGAGTCCGAACGGCGTCCCGCCCAGCGAAGGGCGGCGCGAAATGCCGCGCAACAGCGCCTCCGGCAGCGGCTGCCGCCCGGCGCGTCCCGTCCCGCGGCAGAGTAGCAATTTGCCCGTGCAGGTGCACTCCAGGTTGTAGTACTCCCCTTCCGCGCCCGGCGCGAAGAAGAACTCCACGCAGGAATCCTCCCAGGCGTGCTCCCCGTCCGCGGCGCAGACGGCCCGCACGGCATCCTCCCGCACCCGGAAAAGCAGTTGCAGCGCCGTGTCCGAATGCGAGATCTCAAAACTCACATCCGGCCGGTACGGGAACGCATCGGGCCAGTTCAGGCATCCGATCCGCTCTCTTCGGGGTTCTCTGCAGACTTCGAGCATAGCAGGATGGCGATTTCATAGAGCAAGTACAGGGGCGTGGCCACGATCATCATCGAGAGCGGGTCCGCGGGGGTCACGATGGCGGCGATGGTCAGCACGATCACCACCGCGTAGCGGCGGCCCTTGCGGAGCTGCTCCCGCGTGAGGATGCCCATCTTGGAGAGGAGCCAGATCACGGTCGGGAACTCGAAGGCCACGCCGATCATCAGCACCGTGGAGGTGAACATCGACATATAGGAGCCGATGGTGATCGAGTTGGTGACCTCCGGGCTGACGGAATAGTTCAGGAAGAACTGCACGCAGGCGGGCAGGACCAGGAAATAGCCCACCGCCACGCCCAGGTAGAACAGTCCCGAAGCCATCAGGAAGGCCACCCGCACGGCCTTGCGCTCCTTGGCGTAGAGGGCCGGGGCGATGAAGCGCCACAGCTCCCAGATGATGAAGGGGAACGCGAGGATGAGGCCTGCGCCGCAGGCCGCCCGGAGGTGGACGAAGAACTGCGCGGACACCTCCACGTTGATCAGTTCGATGTTGAAGGTCCAGCCCAGCAGGCGGTAGATGAAGAAGTCCGTGGACGTGGGCAGCAGCACAACGTGGAAGAGCGGGCGCTTGAAGATGAAGCCGAGCACGGAGAACAGGCACACGGCCAGAATCGAGCGGAACAGCGTTCCTCTCAACTCTTCGAGATGGTCCCAGAAGGACATCTCTTTCTCTGTCCCGGATCCGGCCACCTGCTAGTCCTGTTTGGGGGCGTTGTCTTTCGGATCTTTCTTGAGGGTCTCGTCGGCCTGGTTGATCTGGTCTTCGATCTCATTCATACCCTCCTTGAAGCTCTTGACACCTTTTCCGATGCCTTTCATCAACTCAGGAATCTTCTTGCCGCCGAAGAGCAGCACAATGACGAGGGCGATGATGACGACCTGCCAGGGGCCGATGACGCCGAGGGGTAAAACAAACATAATAAAACGGTTTTAATGGGTTAATCCAGTGCTATCAATGATGCCTCCAGGGCCTCGATGCGCGACAGGCAGTCGGACTCCTTCTTGCGCTCGTTCGCGATGACGGCCTCGGGGGCGTGGGAGACGAATTTCTCGTTGGAGAGCTTGGCGCGGACCCCGGCGAGGAACTTGCGCTGGTGGTCCAGTTCGGCCTGGAGTTTGGCGCGCTCTTCGTCGGCATTGACGAATCCGGCCATCGGGATGCTCATCTTGGTGGTGCCCACCAGGAAGGATACGGAAGCGCCTTCCGCAGCCCCCGGCTCGATGGTGCCGAGGTTGGCGGACTTGCGGAGTACGGGCAGCAGTTCGGGACTGAACTCGCCGTCGATGAACAGGTTGAGCACCTCCTTCGGGGCGATCTGCTTCTGGGCGCGCACCGCACGGACGGAAATGATGGCCTCGCGGGCCTGGTCGAAACGGGCGAGGAAGGCCGCATCCCAGGGACCCGCCGCGGGGGTGTGCTGGAACATGATGGTCTCCCCCTCGCGGCGCGGCTCCATGGCCTGCCAGAGCTCCTCGGTGATGAAGGGCATCACCGGGTGGATGAGCTTGAGGAGTTTCTCGAAGAAAGTCACGGCGGCCTCGTAGCTGCGGCTGTCAACGGCCTTGCCGTATTCGGGCTTCACGAGCTCCAGGAACCAGCTGCAGTAGTCGTCCCAGAAGAGTTTGTAGATGGCCATCAGGGCGTCGTTGATGCGGAACTTGCGGTAGTGGTCCTCCACGGTCTCGATGGTGCGGGACAGCAGGTTGTCGAACCACTTGACAGCCACGCGCGCGGCCTCGGGCTGGGCGGCGGAGGCATCCACCTTCCAGCTGCTGACCAGACGCCAGGCGTTCCAGATCTTGCCGCAGAAATTGCGGCCCTGCTCCACCTGGGACTCATCGTAGAGGATGTCGTTGCCCGCGGAGGCGCACAGGAGCATGCCGAGGCGGACGGCGTCGGCGCCGTACTTGGCGATGAGGTCCAGGGGGTTGGGGCTGTTGCCCAGGGTCTTGGACATCTTGCGGCCGATCTTGTCGCGCACGATGCCGGTAAAATAGACATTGCGGAAAGGCACGTCGTGCATGAACTCGTCGCCGGCCATGATCATGCGGGCCACCCAGAAGAAAATGATGTCCGGGGCCGTGACCAGGTCGCTGGTCGGATAGTAGTACGCGAGGTCGGCGTTGGGTTTGTGCTCGGGGTGTCCGGGCAGCTGCGGGTCGAACACGGAGATGGGCCAGAGCCAGCTGGAGAACCAGGTGTCGAGCACATCTTCGTCCTGCCGCAGGTCGGCGGCGTTCAGGGACGGATTGATCTTCTGCGCCGCCGCAAGGGCCTTTTCGGCCGTTTCCTCGACCACCACCTGGCCGTCGGGCAGGTACCAGGCCGGGATGCGCTGGCCCCACCACAGCTGGCGCGAGATGCACCAGTCGCGGACGTTCTCCATCCAGTGGCGGTAGATGTTGCGGTATTTGTCCGGGATGAACTTGATGCGGCCGGACTCCACGTGGTCGAGGGCACGGGCGGCCAGGTCCTCCATCTTGAGGAACCACTGGGCGGAGAGTTTGGGCTCGATCACGGCATCGGTGCGCTCGGAATAGCCGACCGGGGAGATGTACTCCTCGACCTTGAGCAGGTTGCCGGCTTCCTCGAGCATCTTCTCGATCTTCTTGCGGGCCACGAAGCGGTCCTCCCCCACCAGGATCTGCGCCTGCTCGTTGAGCCGGCCGTGGTCGTCGATGATGTCCAGGATGGGCAGGTTGTGCCGCAGGCCGATCTCGTAGTCGTGGGCGTCGTGGGCGGGCGTGACCTTGAGGCAGCCCGTACCGAAGTCCATCTCCACGTAGTCATCCTCGATCACGGGGATCTCCCGGTTGATGAGCGGGATGAGGACCTTCTTGCCGCGCAGCCAGTAGTGGCGTTCGTCGGCGGGGTTGACGCAGATCGCGGCGTCGGCCATGATGGTCTCCGGACGCGTGGTGGCGATCACCAGATATTGGTCGGTGGGGTTCCCCTGCCCGTCGGAGACATAATACTTGAGGTGGTAGAAATGGCTCTTGGTGTCCTTGTGGATCACCTCGTCGTCGCTGATGGCGGTCAGCGCCACGGGGTCCCAGTTGACCATCCGCACGCCGCGGTAGATCCAGCCTTTCTTGTAGAAATGGCAGAAGGTCGCGAGGACGGCCTCGGAGAGTTCGGGCTCCATCGTGAAGCGGGTGCGGTCCCAGTCGCAGGAAGCGCCCAGTTTGCGGAGCTGCCGGAGGATGATGCCGCCGTGCTCTTCTTTCCACTCCCAGGCATACTTGAGGAATTCCTCGCGGGTGATGTCCTCCTTGGAGATGCCCCGCTCCTTGAGGCGGGCCACCACCTTGGATTCGGTGGCGATGGAGGCGTGGTCCGTGCCGGGGATCCAGCAAGCGTTCTTGCCGTCCATCCGCGCCTTGCGGATCAGTACATCATTGAGGGTATTGTTGAGCACGTGGCCCATATGCAGGATGCCCGTCACGTTGGGCGGGGGAATCACGATCGTATAAGGTTCGCGATGATCGGGTACGGAATGGAAACAGCGGTTCTTCAGCCAATACGCGTACCATTTCTCCTCTACTTCGGAGGGATTGTATTTCGTGCTTAGTTCCATATCCTACAAAGATAGATAATTTTCGCATATAAACGCGCATTTGCGCGCACCCGCATACAAAAAGCCGCCCTCCTGCTGCAGGAGAACGGCTTTCCGGGGGCTTCAGGAGCCCGGTCAGAGTCCCAGGAGGAAGTGCTCCATCTTGGGCATGAAGAGGTCGTGGCCGGCGGAATTGAGGTGGGCGGTGTCGAAGGGGTTCTGGAAATAGAGCTTGCGGAAGTCCTGGTCCCAGACGTAGATGCCGCTATAGCGGGTGGCGTCGAAGACGGGGATGCTGTAGGTGCCACAGACTTCCAGGAGCACGGCGGTCATCTCTTCGAACATCGGGCTCGGCACCCGCCAGGGGGTCACGAAGCAGAGCTTGGCCGAAGGGAACTTGGAGATGAGTCCCTCGCAGAGGAGCTTGAGTTTCTCGCGGAAGAGTTCGGTCCCCTCGCCCAGTTTGTTCATCCGGGTGGCGTCGTTGTGTCCGCCGCAGATGATCACGTAGTCCGCGTTGTCGGGCATGACCTTGTAGCGCTCGTACATCGGCGGGCCGAAGTTCTCGGCGGTGCGGTCGTAGGCCACTGCGTTGCCGTTCCAGCCGAAATTGTGGTATTCCATGTTGTATTTGGCGGCCAGTTTGTAGTGCCAGGTCTCCTGGATGGGACGGACGTGGTTGGCGACATAGCTGTCGCCGAAAATGACGAGCGTCTTGCCGTAGAGGGTGGTCGCACGGAGGTAGTCGGGGGCTTCGAAGTCCGGGTCGGACATCACCGCGAGGCGTTCCTGCGCATACGAAACTAACGGCAGCAGGACGAGCAGAGAGAGGAGGATTCTTTTCATACAGGATAGGATTTGGTGTCACAAATATAATAAAAATGAGTGGCAGGCGCTTTGTTTTTTCGGATTTCTTTTTTAAATTGCGGTCCCTTAAAACCAATTTGCATCCAGTATGAAGAAATTCAAGTGTACCGTCTGTGGCTATGTCCACGAGGGTGACGAGGCTCCCGCCATCTGCCCGCGCTGCAAGCAGCCGCGGGAGAAGTTCGTGGAAATCGTCGAGAAACCCGTTCCCTTCGTCGGTTCCAAGACCGAGAAGAACCTCCAGGAGGCCTTCGCCGGCGAATCGATGGCTCGAAATAAATACTCCTACTTCGCCTCCAAGGCCAAGAAGGACGGCTATGTCCAGATAGCCGCGCTCTTCGAGGAGACGGCGGCCAATGAGAAGGAGCACGCCAAGATGTGGTACAAGTACCTCCACGGCGGCAAGGTGGCCGACACGGCCGCCAACCTGGCGGATGCCGCCGCGGGCGAAAATTTCGAGTGGACCGACATGTACGCCCGTATGGCGCGGGAAGCGCGCGAGGAGGGTTTCGAGGAGATTGCCCGGAAGTTCGAGATGGTCGGTGCGATCGAGAAGCACCACGAGGAGCGCTATCGCAAGCTCCTGCAGAACATCGAGGACAAGCAAGTCTTCTCCAAAGACGGCGACGTGATCTGGCAGTGCGCCAACTGCGGCCACATCGTGATCGGCAAACAGGCCCCCGAGGTCTGCCCGGTCTGCGACCATCCGCAGAGCTATTTCCAGGTACTCGCGCAGAATTACTGATCCACGGGAGAGCCATGGATCTGAAAGGAGGACGGTCCGTTCGGATCGTCCTCTGTGTTTTTTACGCACGAGCGCGCGGGAAATGCTGCGAAATCCCAAAAAGTATGTGTAAATTTGCAATTCACCAACCACCTGACCATGGATAACAATACCAAGAATCCTCTCAACATCGAGCTGAAGCCGGAGGTCGCCAAAGGCACCTATTCCAATCTGGCCATCATCAGCCACTCCCGCAGCGAGTTCGTCATCGATTTCGCCTCCATGCTCCCCGGACTGCAAAAGCCCGAGGTGCAGAGCCGCATCCTGATGACCCCGGAGCATTGCAAACGGCTCCTCAATGCCCTGAACGACAATATCAGCCGTTATGAGGCCCAGTTCGGCCCCATCAGCATCGACGCCCCCGAGCCGAAAGCCACCTTCAATCTCGCAGACTTCCCTACTCCCAATGGCACCAAATCTTAAGGACATCAAGGCGATCGCCTACGACCTGGACGGCGTGGCGACCGACGGCAGCATCATCCCCATCGGCCCGGACCCCGAGCAACTCGTCCGCATCGTCAACGCCAAAGATTCCTTCGCTACGCGCGTCGCCACCGCCAAGGGTTACATCGTGGCCGTCATCTCCGGCGGCAAGACCCAGGCCCTGCGGAGCCGCTGCCTGCATTCGGGCATCAAGGAGGAAAATCTCTTCCTGGGGGTGCGCGGCAAGCTCGCCACCTTCCGCGCGTTCTGCGCGCAGCACGGTCTCAAACCCAGCGAAGTGGCATATTTCGGGGACGACATCCCCGACACGCAGGTCCTGCGTGAGTGCGGCTTCGCCATCGTGCCGGCCGACGCCTGCGAGGAAGCCAAGGCCGTGGCGGACTACATCACCAAGGTGCCCGGCGGGCGGGGCTGCATCCGCGAAGGGATCGAGCTGATCCTCAAGGCGCAGGGCAAGTGGGTGTTCGACGAGGACCGCTACGACCAGCTCTATTAGGATGAAACGCATCATTCTCTGCAGCAATTCCCCGCGACGGCAGGAACTGCTCGCCGGCCTGGACATCCCGTTCACGGTCGACACGGGCAACACCTTCGAGGAGCGCCTGGAAGGCGAAGTGGAGGCGCACGAGGTGCCCCGGCTGCTGAGCGCGGGCAAGTCACAAGGCTTCCACCGGCCGCTGGAGCAGGACGAGGTGCTGATCACCTCGGACACCGTGGTGATCGTGGGCCGCGAGGTGCTGGGCAAGCCGCATTCGCGCGAGGATGCGGTGCGGATGCTGCAGCTGCTCTCCGGCCGCGCGCACGAGGTGGTGACGGCGGTGACGATACGGGATTGCAGCCGGCAGGAGACCTTCAGCGTGTCCACGCAGGTGCATTTCGAAGTTCTAGCCCAACAGCAGATCGATTATTATATCGATCATTATCAGCCTTTTGACAAGGCGGGGGCCTACGGGATCCAGGAGTGGATCGGCTATGTGGGGATATCGTCGATCGAGGGATCGTTCTATAATGTGATGGGCTTCCCGGTCCACCGGGTATGGGAAGCTCTGCAACGCTTTCTGTAGGAAGGGTATAAAAAGAAATGAGTTGGTACCATCCCGGCAACAACTCATACTAACCACATAATTAATAACACTAAAACTAATAACCAATAGGTCGACGGGCCAGAACGGTCACTTACTCAACCCGAGTGCAAAGGTACAACGAAAAATTGAATTTGCAAATATTTTTTGAAAAAATTTTAATAATTTTTCTCCTCGTTGATTTTCAGCCCTTTAGAAATAAGCAAATTTTTTCCTTTCTCCCCCGCCGACAGGTGGTGTCCCTGCCGGCTTGGACAGATATGGGTTTTTTTGTAACTTTAGTGCTTTAAACGTGTCGCTATGTCACCTGAAACCATCCAAATGATCGACAGCATCGAGGTCACGCTGAATGCCGGCGGGATGAATACCATCAACATCGTCCTGGCATTCGTGATGTACGGCGTGGCGCTCGGCATCAAGCCCCAGACTTTCCTCACGGTGTTCCGCAAGCCTAAGTCGCTGATCCTCGGAGCCTGCTGCCAGCTGATCCTGCTGCCGCTCTTCACCTTCCTGCTGACGCTCGCCTTCGGTACCTCCATCTCCTGGACCATGGCGCTCGGCATGATCCTCGTCGCCTCCTGCCCCGGCGGCAATATCTCGAATTTCATGAGTTCCCTCTCCAAGGGCAATATCGAGCTCTCCGTCAGCCTGACCGCCATCAGTACCTCCCTGGCCATCCTGATGACCCCGTTCAACTTCTGGCTCTACGGCAACCTCTACCTCCATTATGCCAACGTGGCCGGCGAGGTCCCGCAGCTGGTCATCCCGCTGATGGACGTACTCAAGACCATCTTCATCCTGCTGGGCGTTCCGCTGATCCTCGGCGTGCTGACCTCACACTTCCTGCCGAAAGTGGCGCTTTTCCTGAAGAAGCCCCTCCAGTGGCTGAGCATCCTCTTCTTCATTGCGATGGTCGTCCTCTCTTTCGCCGGCAACCTCGACGCCTTCATGAAATGCATCGAGTTCATCTTCCTGATCGTGCTGGTGCACAATCTCCTGGCCCTGACCATCGGTTTCAGCGTGGGCACGGTTTTCCGCGTTCCCCGCAAAGACCGCCGCACCCTCACCATCGAGACCGGCATCCAGAACAGCGGCCTGGGCCTCGTCCTGCTGCTGGGCACCGGCCTGTTCGAAGGATTCCCGCCCCACGGCGGCACCCTCGTGATCACGGCCTGGTGGGGCGTCTGGCACATCGTCAGCGGCCTGACCGTCAGTTCCATCTTCAATCTCAACGACAAACTTATCCGGGCTCAACACAATGGCTAAAATCTGGGAAAAATATCCGGGCTACGACCTCGTCCACTTCTATTCCAAACTCATCACGCATTCCTGCTTCTCCCGCATCTCGGTGGAAGGGCTGGAGCATCTCCCCAAAGAAGGGGCCATCCTGCTCGCCCCCAACCACGTGGCGGCGATGATGGACCCGATGCTGGTCATGCTGGTCATCGAGGAACCGGTCGCTTTCGGCGCCCGCTCCGATATCTTCGCCAATCCCAAGATCGCGAAGAAACTGCGCTGGCTGCGCATCGTTCCCATTGCGCGCGAGCGCAACGGCCTCTCCGAGGTGGCCAAGAATTACGAGATTTTCGACGAGGTCGTCGACTGCTTGGACCACGAAACGCCTTTCTGCCTGTATGCCGAGGGGACGCACCGGCCCGAGCGCGGGATGATGCCCGTCAAAAAGGGCATCTTCCGCATCGCCAAAATCGCCTGCGAGAAGCTGGACAAGCCCGTCTGGATGGTCCCGATGGGCCTGGATTACGAAGATTTCTACGAGGCACAGGGACGTGCGGCCGTCCGCATCGGCGAGCCGATCGATATCCGCGCCGAGTTCGCCAAACGCGAAGCCGCCGGCCTGGGCGAGGGCGAAATCTACCGCGAATTGTGCCAGCTGCTGCGCGAGGCCGATCTTTCCCTGATCGGACGCATCCCGGAGCGCCGCCACGACCGCAAGGCGCTGCGCTGCCTGCTCGCCCTGCTGTCCCTGCCGCTATTCGCACTTTGCGCTGCCGGCTCGATCTTGATCTGGCTACCGCACGCGATCATCCTCTCGGGAATGAAGGACAAGGCCTGGTCCCACACGGTCCGCTTCGTCCTCCACATGCTCTTCCCCATCCTCTGGCCGTTCGCCATCGTGTTCGAGCGGCTGCTCCGCTTCTACCGCAACCTTATTGAAGACTTCAAAAAATGATTATGAAACGCGCAATTCTCACCCTGTTGCTCGTCGGCCTGAGCCTGCTCGGCCGCTCCCAGGACATCATCAAGACGGGCCTGAATCTCGGTCCTCTGCCCGTCGTCGCGCTCGACGCCGACAAGGGTTTCCAGTACGGCGCCCTGCTCAACATCTACGACTACGGCGACGGCAGTTCCTACCCCAACTACGACTCCAAGTGGTATTTCGAGGTGTCGTTCTACACCAAGGGGACGCAGCAGTACATCATCTCCTATGACAACAAGACCCTGATCCCGGGCGTGCGCTGGTCCAGCGCCATCATGACCGCGATCGACAAGGCGATGGACTTCTATGGTTTCAACGGCTACGAGAGCTGGTATGACCAGGAGCGGATCGCCGCCGGCAAGGCCAACAAGCAGGCCCAGGACCCGAGCAAATATGTCTATACGCCCTACTACCGCATGTCCCGCGTACAGATCCTTGCCAAAACCGACTTCATCGGCCAGCTTTCGGACAGGCTCCACTGGGAGGCCGGCTACCACGCCAGCTACTTCAAGGTCGGGGCGATCGACCGCGCCAGCATCAACAAGGGCAAACCCGACTACAACATCTATCCGGACAGCCAGCCTACGCTCTATGAACTGTACCGGCAATGGGGCCTGATCAGCGATGAGGAAGCGAACGGCGGCTTCTCCAGCAGCGTGCGGCTCGGCCTGGTCTGGGACACCCGCGACAAAGAGGGCGCCCCCACCCGCGGCACTTGGGCCGAGGGACACCTGACGGCCGCCCCGAAATGGCTCGGCACCAAGAATCCTTTCTACCGCTATTCCCTGACCCTGCGGCAGTATTTCCCGCTGATCGACAACGATGTGCTTACGCTGGCCTACCGGCTCAACTACGAGGGTACACTCGGCAAGAACGCTCCGTTCTATGTGCTGCCGTATATGACGGTGATGGGCGACTGGTACGACCGCGACGGCATGGGCGGCTACCGCACGGTGCGCGGTATGATGCGCGACCGCGTGGTGGGACTGGACATGGCCACCTGGAACCTCGAACTGCGCTGGCGGTTCGTGCGCTTCCAGGCGTTCAACCAGAATATCGCCCTGGGCCTCAACGTCTTCAGCGACGGTACGATGGTCACGCGGAGACGGGATATGAGCGCCCACTATAAAGGAGCTATCCCTGCTAATTATCCCAGCCCCCACCAAGCATATTTGCTCGCCGGCCAGACCAAGGACACGCCGCACATCACGGTGGGCTCGGGCCTGCGCTTCATCATGAACGAGAATTTCATCGTGGCTTTCGAATACGGCACCCCCATCAGCCACTTCTACTCCAAGTCCCATCCGCTCTACAACCAGGACGGCACGGGCGCCTTCTACATCAACACGGGCTACCTGTTCTAGAGCATCCCCTCCTACCACAAAAGGAAAAAAGCGGAGACCGTCACGGCCGCCGCTTTTCCTTTAGGTAATAGTACAGTTTATTGCTTAATCATTGTTTACAATGCTGTTCTTCCATATTTTCCAAAACCGTGCCACAATCGGAATGAAGGAAAATTGTTATCTTTGTCCGGCATGAATGAAGAACTCAATCTCGTACGCGACCTGGCGATCATCCTCGTGTCCGCCGGCGTGTTCACCATCATATCCAAGGCACTTAAGCAGCCGCTGATCCTGGGCTATATCGTCGCGGGCTTCCTGATCGGACCGCACATCTCCTGGTTCCCGGGAATCCAGAGCGAGGAGACCGTCAAGCAGTGGTCCGAGATCGGTATCATCTTCCTGATGTTCGGTCTGGGCCTGGAGTTCAGTTTCAAGAAGCTCCTCAAGGTGGGCAGCAGCGCCCTGGTGACGGCCGGGAGCAAGTTCCTGGGCGTGTTCGTGCTGGGATTCGTGGCGGGACAGGCCCTGGGCTGGACGGCGATGGAGAGCATTTTCCTGGGCGGCCTGCTGTCGATGTCCTCCACGATGGTGGTGCTCAAGTCCTACGATGATATGTCCCTCAAGGGGAAGCCCTGGGCCGGGATGGTCTTCGGTACGCTCGTGGTCGAGGACCT
>JAEEVG010000037.1 GCA_016290835.1 Bacteroidales bacterium
CTGACCTTAGTACGAGAGGACCGGGTCGGACGAACCTCTGGTATACCGGTTGTGGCGCCAGCTGCACCGCCGGGTATCCACGTTCGGTCAGGATAAGCGCTGAAAGCATCTAAGCGCGAAGCCGTCTCCAAGATGAGACTTCCCTAAGGGTCGTGGGAGACTACCACGTTGATAGGCAGGAGATGTACGCACAGCAATGTGTTCAGTCGACCTGTACTAATAGCCCGAGATCTTTTGAGTAGCCAGGTTTCTTACCGGGACAGCGCCAGAAAGGTGCATTTATCTCTCTCAAGTAACATACTGCGGCGGTTATAGCGGTGATGAACCACCTCTTGCCATTCCGAACAGAGAAGTTAAACTCACCAGCGCCGATGGTACTGCCCCACCAGGTGGGAGAGTAGGCCGCTGCCGCTTTTCGGGAGCCCGATCGAAGAAATTCGACCGGGCTCCTTTCGTTGTACTCACTCCGTTCGTCCCCCAAACCCCCTCGGTCGCTCCGCTCCGAAACCCTACGCGCCCGGATGGGCAGACCGGCCTCCCGTGGCCTGCAGCGCGATCAGGAGGGCGGCGATCAGCGGGGCCCGACGAGGACAGCGGTGCTGCGCAGCAGCAGGACGGCGTCTGTCTGACGACTGTTGGACGGCTCCGGAGGAGACGGTCAAAAAGGAGGAGTCAGCCGTCCAGCAACCGAGGCGGAAAGCCCCGCCGCCGGCCCGACGTCAGCGCGCAGACCCGGGAGGCACGGTCGTCCCCCGTCAGGAAAGGGGTGTTTGGGGGGTCTGGCGGACGATTGTCAAGAAAAATGCTTATATTAGCATTCCGAATCTAATACCAAGACCACGATGCCTACGATCAAGGGACATATTTCTCAGATTATCGGCCCGGTGGTGGACGTGCACTTCGACCTCAAGAGCCTCCAGGCCGAAAAATCCCTCCCCGCCATCCACGAAGCCCTCAAAGTTCTCCGCCCCAACGGCCGCGAACTCATCATCGAAGTCCAGCAGCACCTCGGTGAAGACACCGTCCGCTGCGTCGCCATGGATTCCACCGACGGCCTCAGGCGCGGTCTGGCGGCCGTCTGCCTCGGTACTCCGATCGCGATGCCCGTCGGAGAACAGATCCGCGGCCGCGTGATGAACGTCACGGGCGAAACCATCGACGGCCTGGGCGAGCTGAGCACGGAAGGCTCCCTCCCCATCCACCGCGAACCCCCGAAATTCGAAGACCTGACCACCTCCCAGGAAGTCCTCTACACCGGCATCAAGGTCATCGACCTGCTGGAGCCCTACCTCAAGGGCGGCAAAATCGGCCTCTTCGGCGGCGCGGGCGTAGGCAAGACCGTGCTGATCAAGGAGCTCATCAACAACATCGCCAAGAAGCACAATGGATTCTCCGTCTTCGCCGGCGTGGGCGAACGGACCCGCGAGGGCAACGACCTGCTGCGCGAAATGATCGAATCCGACGTCATCAAATACGGCGAGGATTTCTCCAAGGCCATGGAAGAAGGCCACTGGGACCTCTCCAAGGTAGACCGCGAAGCCCTGGTGAAATCGCAGGTCGCGATGGTATTCGGCCAGATGAACGAACCCCCGGGAGCCCGTAGCTCCGTGGCCCTGAGCGGCCTGACCCTGGCGGAATCGTTCCGCGACAGCGGCAGCGCCGAAGGCCCCAAGGACATCCTCTTCTTCATCGACAACATCTTCCGTTTCACCCAGGCCGGCTCGGAAGTCTCCGCCCTCCTCGGGCGAATGCCCTCCGCCGTGGGCTATCAGCCCACCCTCGCCACCGAAATGGGCCAGATGCAGGAGCGCATCACCTCCACCAAGAACGGCTCCATCACCTCCGTGCAGGCGGTCTATGTGCCTGCCGACGACCTGACGGACCCGGCCCCGGCCACGACCTTCTCGCACCTCGACGCCACCACGGTCCTCAGCCGCAAGATCGCCACCCTGGGCATCTACCCCGCCGTGGACCCGCTCGAATCCACCTCCCGCATCCTCGACCCCAACATCATCGGCCAGGAGCACTACGAGACCGCCCAGCGCGTCAAGCAGATCCTCCAGAAATACAACGAACTCCAGGACATCATCGCCATCCTCGGCATGGACGAACTCTCCGACGAGGACAAGGTCACGGTGAACCGCGCCCGCCGCGTGCAGCGCTTCCTCTCCCAGCCCTTCGCCGTCGCGGCCGCCTTCACGGGCTGCCCGGGCGTGATGGTGGAGATCGAAGACACCATCCGCGGCTTCAAGACCATCCTCGACGGCGAGGTGGACTACCTCCCCGAGCAGGCCTTCCTGAATGTCGGCACCATCGAGGACGCCATCAAGAAGGGCGAAGCCCTGCTCGCCCAGGCCAAGCAGTAAAGATATGAAAGACAAGACATTGACCATACGCATCCTCACCCCCGAGGGCACCCTCCACGCCGGAACGGCGAGCGCCGTGTTCCTGCCGGGCGTGGTGAGCCCCTTCGAGGTGCTGCCGGGCCACGCGCCCATTATCTCCGCCCTGGAGCGCGGGGAGATCCGCGTGATCTCGGAAGCCGGGGAGCAGCGCTTCCCGGTGTGCGGCGGCGTGGTCAAGGTCAAGGACAACCAGATCACCGCGTGTGTGGAGACGGTATGAAACGCCTGATGCTCATATGCCTTTTCCTGCTCCCGACGCTCTTTTCCGCCCGGGCGGAAGAAGCCGGTGCGCTGGATATGGGGACCTACCTCTTCGGCCATATCAGCGACGCCTATGAGTGGCATATCACGACCATCAAGGGCAAGGAGATCGCCATCCCGCTGCCGTGCATCGTCATCGAGAACGGCGTCCACGTCTTCACCCAGCACCACGCCGCCGAGCACGGCTATATCCTGAACGAGAACGGCAAACTGGTCAACGCCGCCACGGGGCAGCGTCCGCTGGACATCTCCATCACCAAGAATGTCCTCGGCCTGATCTTCGACAGCATCCTGCTGGTGGTGCTGATCCTGCTCTGTGCCCGCTGGTACAAGCGTCACGACGTCCTGAAGGAGAAGCCGACGGGCCTCGCGGCCCTGCTGGAGCCGCTCATCGTGATGATCGAGCAGGACGTCATCAAGGACGCCGTCGGGCCGGAATACAAGAAGTTCTCGCCCTACCTGCTGACGGCCTTCTTCTTCATCCTGATCAACAACCTGATGGGCATCTTCCCGATCTTCCCGGGCGGCGCCAACATCACGGGCAACATCGCCGTGACCGGCGTGCTGGCTCTCTTTACCTTCCTGATGGTGAACCTTTTCGGCAACAAACACTACTGGAAGGACATCCTCTGGCCGGACGTGCCTCTGTTCCTCAAGGTCATCCCCATCATGCCGCTCATCGAGATCCTGGGCATGTTCACCAAGCCCTTCTCGCTGATGATCCGACTCTTCGCCAATATGCTCGCCGGGCATATCATGCTCTTGAGCGTGATCGCGCTGGTTTTCCTCTCCGCGGCGATGGGTCCCGTGCTGAACGGATCCCTGACGGTCATCGCCGCCTTCTTCGGCGTCTTCCTGGACTGCCTGGAGTTCCTGGTGGCTTTCCTGCAGGCCTATGTATTCACGATGCTCTCGGCCGTGTTCATCGGCCTGGCGCACCAGCATCCCGAGACTGAAACCAATTAATATTTATACAGTTATGATAGGAACCATTCTTCAAGCAGCTGCGCTCGGCAAATTGGCCGGCGCACTCGGAGCCGGTATCGTGGCCATCGCGGCCGCCTTCGGTATCGGTAAACTCGCCCAGTCCACGATGGAGGCCTCTGCCCGCCAGCCGGAGATCTCCGGCGGCCTGCGGACCACCGCCATCATCATCGGCGCCCTCATCGAAGGCGTCTGCCTCTTCGGCGTGCTCGTCTGTCTGCTGGCAGTGACCCAGTCGTAGGCTATGTCGCTGATTACACCGGATTTCGGCCTCCTCTTCTGGATGGTCGTGATCTTCGGGATCGTGTTCTTCCTGCTGGCGAAGTTCGGGTTCCCGGTGATTACGAACGCCGTGCAGAAGCGCTCCGACCATATCGCCGAATCGCTCCAGGCCGCCCAGCAGGCCGAGGAGCGTCTGGCGGAGATGGCCGAAGAGCATGCCCGGATGATCGAGGAGACCCGACTGGAGCAGAGCCGCATCCTCAAGGAGGCGTCCGAGGCGCGCGAGGCCATCATCGCGAAAGCCAAGGAAGAGGCCTCCGCCGAGGCGGCCAAACTGCTCGAGCACGCCAAGGTGGAGATTGCCGCGGAGCGCGAGAGCGCCATCCGCGACATCCGCCGCCAGGTGGCGATGATTTCGGTGGAAGTGGCGGAAAAGATCGTACGCAAGGACCTCGAAGGGGAGGACGGACAATTGTCGATGATCGACCGCATGGTCGAAGAAGCCTCCCGGGCCCAGGTCCCCAACTGAGTGTAGGATGAATACCGGAATCATATCCTCCAGGTATGCCACCGCCCTGCTCCGCTATGTGCAGGAGACGGGCGGCGGGGAGCGTGTGTGCGCCCAGGTGAGGCGCCTGCTCGACCACCCGGAGCAGGATCCCGGCAAGCTCGAGCCCGAGCTGGAGCGCTTCATCCGCCTCTTGGTCAAGAACGGCCGCCTCGAGGACGTGCGCATCATCTTCCGTTCCTTCCTTACCCAGTACTACCGCTCCCTGGGCGTCCTGGTGGCCCGGCTGACCACCGTCGTCGCCTCCGAAGCGCTGGAGCAGAAGCTCCAGGCCATGCTGAGCAAACAGTTCGGCAGCGAGGTCCTGATCGAGAGCAGGGTGGATCCCGCCCTGATCGGCGGCTTCACCCTCGAGGTGGGCGATTACCTGCTCGATGCGAGCGTCCGCCGCCAGATCGAGACCATTCGCCGGCAATTTGTCATCAAAAACAACAGAATCGTATAATGGCGCAAGATACAATCAAAGCGAGCGAGATCTCCGATATCCTGCTGGACCAGCTCCGCGGGATCGACAACTCGCTCCAGTATGAAGAAGTCGGACATGTGCTGACCGTCAGCGACGGCGTGGCACGCATCTACGGCCTCGCAGGGGCCGAAGCCGGCGAACTCATCGAGTTCGGCAGCGGCGTGAAGGGCGTCGTGATGAACCTCGAAGAGGACAACGTGGGAGCGGTCCTCCTCGGCCCCACCGACCAGGTGGGCGAGGGGATGAACGTCCGCCGCCTCGGCCGCATCGCCGGCATCCCGGTGGGCGAGGGCCTCGTCGGGCGCGTGGTCGATCCAATCGGCACCCCGCTGGACGGCCTGGGCCCGGTTCAGGGCGAGACCGTGCGTATGCCCCTGGAGCGCAAGGCGCCGGGAGTCATCTTCCGCGAACCCGTGACCGAACCGCTCCAGACAGGCCTCAAGGCCATCGACGCGATGATTCCGATCGGCCGCGGCCAGCGCGAGCTGATCATCGGCGACCGCCAGACCGGCAAGACCGCCGTCGCGATCGACACCATCATCAACCAGCGCTCCGAATTCCTCGCCGGGAAACCCGTGTATTGTATCTACGTGGCCGTCGGCCAGAAAGGCTCCACCGTGGCCTCCATCGTCCAGACCCTCCGCGCCAAGGGTGCGATGGACTACACGATCGTGGTCGCCGCCACGGCCGCCGACCCTGCCGCCCTGCAGTATTACGCGCCTTTCGCCGGCGCCGCCATCGGCGAATATTTCCGGGACACGGGGCGCCACGCCCTCGTGGTCTATGACGACCTCTCCAAGCAGGCCGTCGCCTACCGCGAAGTGTCCCTGATCCTGCGCCGCCCCTCCGGGCGCGAGGCCTATCCTGGCGATGTCTTCTACCTGCACTCCCGCCTGCTGGAGCGTGCGGCCAAGATCATCCGGCAGCAGGAGGTCGCGGAGCAGATGAACGACCTGCCCGAGTGCCTCAAGGGCAAGGTCAAGGCAGGCGGTTCGCTGACGGCCCTGCCCATCATCGAGACGCAGGCCGGCGACGTGTCGGCCTACATCCCCACCAACGTGATTTCCATCACCGACGGCCAGATCTACCTCGAGTCCTCGCTGTTCAACGCCGGCTTCCGCCCGGCCATCAACGTGGGTATCTCCGTGTCCCGCGTGGGCGGTTCGGCGCAGGTCAAGTCGATGAAGAAGGTCGCGGGCACGCTCAAGATCGACCAAGCCCAGTACAACGAGTTGGAGGCCTTCTCCAAGTTCTCTTCCGACATGGACAAGGTCACGGCGATGACCCTCGACAAGGGCCGCAAGAACAATCAGCTGCTGATCCAGCCCCAGTACAGCCCGATGCCGGTCGGCGAACAGGTCGCCATCCTGTATTGCGGCACGCACGCGCTGATGGCCGATATCCGCATCGATCAGGTGATCGCGTTCCAGGGCCTGTTCCTGGACCGGATGCGCGCCTCGCATCAGGACATCCTGGACGAACTCGCCCGCGGCAATATGCCGGACGGCGCGCCCGCCATCATCGAGCAGGAGGCCGCCGACCTGTGCCGCTTGTTGAACCAGAAAACGCAATAGCATTCCGCCGTGGCATCCCTTCGCGAAGTCAAAGATCGGATCAGTTCGGTCCGCAGTACGCTGAAAATCACTTCGGCGATGAAGCTCGTGGCTTCCGCGAAGCTGCGCAAGGCGCAGAAGGCGATCGAGGGGATGCGCCCCTACGAACGCACCCTCGCCGAGATCCTTGCCGCCGTGGGGCCTGTACGGCCCGGTGTGCCCGCGGCTCGGCGTCCATCCTCGCTTCCCGCTGACGCGGCAACCGGATCCGTGGGAACGGATCCTGCTGCGGCTGAGCTTTCGCCGTCGGGCAACACCGCGGCCGTTGCTACAGGCCCTACGGCGGTGGTGGCGATCGCGTCGAACAGTTCGCTTTGCGGGGCGTTCAACGCCAACATCGTCCGCAAGGCCCTGGAGGTGATCCGCGCCTGCGAGGGCGAGGTGGAGGTCTATCCCGTGGGCCGCAAGATGACGGAAGCCCTGCGCCGCGCCGGCTACACGGCTCCTGCTGACTACAACGACCTCATCGGCCATCCCGCCTACGAGAAATCCGTGGCCCTGGCGCGCGAGCTCGCCGAGCGCCATCTGGCCGGCAAACTCTCCCGCGTCGTGCTTGTCTACAATCGTTTCGCCTCCGCTTCCACGCAGGTGCCCACGGTCGAGCAATATCTGCCGTTCACGGGGATTCCCGGGCAGGACGGGAAGGAGGAGATCCTTCGACAGGCTCAGGATGACAAATACATCCTCGAGCCGGATGCGCAGACGCTCCTCGCACAATTGCTCCCGCAAGTGACGATGCTGAAGTTCCATGCCGCCCTGCTGGACTCCGCGGCGGCGGAACACGCGGCCCGCACCCTGGCGATGCAGACGGCCACCGACAACGCCGAGGACCTGCTCGGCGAACTGACCCTCGAATACAACAAGGGCCGTCAGCAGAAGATCACATCGGAAATCCTCGATCTGCTCGGCGGAGCGGCCGAGTAGGCTCAGAACGCATACGAGAGCCCCGCGGACAGGGATTTGCCCAACTCCGGCGAAGCGAACAGGACACCGAAGTCCAATTCCACCCCCTCAAACAGCAATCCGATTCCGGCGGAGCCGAAAGCGGGCAGTCCCTTGTCGGCCGGGCCGTAATGATAAGCCGCCCGCAGGATGAGCCAGCTGCGCGGCTCTCCCGGCTGCTCCAGGGGCCGGGCTTCTATACCGAGACCGGCCATCATCCCGCTCCGCGCCAGATAATCCAGCTCGGCGCAGACATCCACCCATAAAGAACGATAGGCGACACCGCCCTTGACAAGCGAGGGCAGGGGCCAGGCCTGTTCGCCATAGCGGATGGATGCGCCCAGGTTCGTGGCGCTCACCCCGGCAGCAAGGGCACCGGAGGCATATTGGATGGCGAGGTCGGCGCAGAAGGCCGTGCCCGAGGTCTGCGCATCCAGTCTGGAAGATACTACGCGCGCCGTGGCGGAGAAAGCCAGACCCGGTACCGCCATCCAGGCACCGCCCAGGGCGAACGCGAGGTCGCGGGGGACAGTGGCCCCCAGGGGCTCACCTGCGGGTCCGCTCAGATTGGCCGCCTGCGCGATACTGCCCTTGGCCGACAGGCCGAAGGCCAGCGCTTCGCTGCGGTACCAGCCACCCAGGTTGAAGCGGTTGTCCGCACCCAATTCCGGCGCCCAGCGTCCGTATGCGGCGCCCATTGCGAAATGGCTCTCGGAAAGGGCGACGGCAGCGAAGTTGCCGTCCACCGCCCAGGCGTCCGCACCCAGGGCCAGGTCCGCTCCGCCAAGACCCATTGTGCGGGGATTGGCGGGATTGTAGAGGAGCGGGAGAGTCTGGGCCCGGCCGGAGAACGGCAGGGCGGCCAGGATGAGGAGCAGGAAGACGGTCTTTCTCATGGTCAATACTTTACGATGTTGAAGACCTGGATGATGTTGCCGTATTCGACCCGGAGGGAATAAGTCCCGGCGTCGAGCCCGCTCACATCCAGCCGGAGCGGCTCGAATGGACCGGCCTGGCCGCTCTGACTGAGCATCCGGGCTCCGCTGCGGCTATAGAGCGAAGCCGTGACGGGGGAAGGGGAGTCGGGCCGGACGTAGAGAATGTCCCGGACGGGATTGGGGAAGACGTCCATGCTCAGATAGGTGTTTCGGGCCAGCAGTTGGAAGGTGGCGGAACAAGACTCCCCGCGGGCATCCAGGGCCATGAGGGTGACTGTCGTCTGTCCATAGCCGGCCGGAATGAGGGAGAGGTTGGACTCCGAGATATTCGTGGAGACGATGCTCTCGTCCGCCACGCTGACGGTATAACGGAGCTGCTCTCCGTCCGGATCCTGGAAATAGTTGTCCAGATACAGGTAGGTCGGCGAGGACGAAGCGGCGTTGATGATCTCGTCGTCGGGGTCATTGATCTTCACGGGAGCGTGGTTTTCCAGGATGGTAAAGGAAACGTCTTTCCGGGCGACATCCCCGGCCCGGATGGTGGCCGTGTAGCGGCCGGGTTCGGCCTGGAGGGCGTCCAGGAACAATTGCGCCCGGACGGTGTTGCACGCGGAAATGACGCCGGGACAGTCGCTCTCGATGCTGACGGGCAGTTTGGCGCGGTCATTTCCGCTGATGCGCCAGGTGATGCTCGCCTGCTCGTGGGAGCGGAAGCGATAGTCTCCGGTATAGTCCGTCTGTATGGTGATTTCAGGATCGTCCGGTCCTACGGGTGTCGGCACATAGTGGAAAGATCCAGCAGCATCCAGCTTACCGCCGCCGCTGGCCCGCCCCTGCTGGTCGATGACACCGGTCCGGGCACCCGAAAGCAGCCGGTCCAGCAGGTCGTCGTTGGTGAAGCCGGGCCCGCCGAAGTGGGAGATGAGCAGCGCCGCCACGCCGGCCACGTTCGGGGTGGCCATCGAAGTCCCGGACATATAGGAATAGGGCCCGTCGGGACGGCTGTTGTCCGGCACGGTGCTCAGAATCCATTCTTCGCGTACGTTCGCGTCGGAACCGCCCGGCGCGAGGATGTCCACCCACGCGCCGTAGTTGGAATAGCGCGCCATCTTGCCGTCCGGTCCGAAGGCGCCCACGGCCACCACGCGCTCATATTCACTGGGGGCATCGTGCTTCCATCCGGTATTGCCGGAGGCGAACAGGACCAGGCCTCCCTTCATCAGGCCGGTCTGGCGGCCGTGGCCGTCGGTGCCGGCGTTGTCGATGAAATAGTCGATGGCGGACTTGGTGACCGAAGGATTCTCGATGAATTGCCTGGCGCCCCGTTCGGCGTCCTGCTCGGAATCGAAGATATAGCCCCAGCTGTTGTTGGCGATCAGGGCACCGTGGTCGGCCGCCCAGACAAGGGCCTGGGCATCATCGCCGCTCTTGGCGTCGGGATCGTCCTCCTCGCCTTCGAAAATGACGCAGGACATGATGCGGACTCCGCCCCGGCCGTCGGCTCCGCCGGCGACGCTGCTGATGCCGGTGCCGTTGTTGTTGACGGCGCCGATGATGCCTGCGACGTGGGTGCCGTGGCTGTCGGCGGGAATGTAGAACGGGTCGCTGTC
This sequence comes from Bacteroidales bacterium, assembly GCA_016290835.1. Taxonomy (GTDB): domain Bacteria; phylum Bacteroidota; class Bacteroidia; order Bacteroidales; family UBA932; genus Cryptobacteroides. The sequence goes on from JAEEVG010000037.1 coordinate 10,010, forward strand.
ATCGATGAAATTCCGGCTGCCGCCGGAAGCTTCGGCCGGCAGGACGACCCCGCCCAGATCTTCGTGGGAGAGGTCCGCACCGCCGTCCACCACTGCCACGATTACTTCGCGGCTGCCGGCGGTGAACTGCTTCCAGACGCTCTCTACATTGATATCGATCCCGGCCTGGAAATAACCGTCCCGGGATCCCGGATTGGCCAGATACCACTGCCGGGAGGCGAGGCGGTCGTTGAAATAACTCCGGCGGACCTTCTTGCGCGGGATTTCGACGGCTTCGATACCGTCCATCGCGCCCAGTCCCGCCTGGGCCTTGGTCACGCTCACGCCGGGGTCATAGGTTACGCGGAACCAGCGGTGCAGGCCGGCGGCGCGGTGGCGCTCCTCGAACTCCCCGGCGTCGGGGAAGACGCGTTCGGCGCGCAGGATCCCCAGTTCGGGCGAGGCGTCCCCGAGGCTTGCGGAGAGGAATTCCCCGGCCTTTTGTTCCGAGACCAATACCACGGCCTCTCCGCTCACGAACTGGTCTTCGTCCGGCAGGGCGGGGGATTCCGGCCCGGGCAGCGGCTCGTGGACGGAGCAGCTCCCGAGAATCAGCAACAGAGCGGCGAGAATACGTTTCATCAGGACAAAGATACGGAAAAATCTGAAAAGAGGCCGGTCCCGCGCTGGGCGGCCTCGGCAGGCCTCCCGGCAGCTTCAAGAAGCGGGAGGAGGTGCTGCAGAACCTGCCCCGCATCCGCGAGCGGCTCTCCTCCGGGGAGCATCTGAACGACATTGCAAAGGAGTTTGGGATACACCGGAATACCCTTCTAAACTACTTGAAATCAGTGTTTTAATGGGGCACACGCAGAAATTCAAAAAAATTTCATATTAAAGTTTGATATTTATTCGGCAAAAAATCTTCCAAATCGAAAGGCAATTTCTTGAAAAACTCGCTGAATTATCCGAAAAACGCCATTGAGCCGCACTCCAGGCAATTTTATTATCTGCTTACAAATTTGGATTTGTGAAAAATTGTTGCGAAATTGCACGCCGAATTTATGCCTTACCAGAAAAAGGCCCCTTTTTTTGTTGCCCTGGTACGGCTGTTTTCAGAAACGACATTACAGGTTAGTTTAGTTTATTGTTTAATTAAATCTATGCTTATGAAAAAAGCGAAACTGTTCTTCAGCGCTTTGTTCATTCTGGTCGCGGCGTCTCTGTCCGCACAGAATATCACTGTCGCCGGTAAGATTACCGATTCCGCAACAGGAGAGGGTGCAGCCTTTGCTTCCGTACAGGTGAGAGGTACCACCCTCGGTACCATCGCCGACCTGGACGGCAACTACTCCCTCAGTGCTCCTGCCGACGGGACGCTCGTGTTCAGCTCCGTGGGTTACGTGACCCAGGTCGTGGCCATTAACGGCCGGCGCACCATCAACGTGGCCATCGAACCGGATGCCGAGTCCCTCGAGCAGGTCGTCGTGACCGCCCAGGGCCTCACCCGCAAGGAGAAGGCCATCGGCTACTCCACGGTCAAGATCGAAGGCGAAGACCTGACGATGGCCCGTCAGACCGACCTCGGCCAGTCCCTGGCCGGCAAGGTCTCCGGCGCCCGCTTCTTCTCCTCCTCCGGTGCGACCTTCAGTTCCGGATCCATCGTGCTCCGCGGTACCACCAGCTACAATGACCGGTCCGGTTCCGAGCCGATCTATGTCGTGGACGGTACCATCACCAACAAGAATGCCGTCAACATGGACGACATCGAGAGCATCAACGTCCTCAAGGGCCCTGCCGCCACCGCGCTGTACGGCTCCCAGGGCGGCAACGGTGCCGTGATCATCACCACCCGCCGCGCCGTGGCCGGCGAGTCCCGCATCGACTTCAGCCACACCATCACGATGGAGCGGTTCTACAACCACTTCCACCTCCAGACCCTCTACGGTGGCGGTAACTACGGTATCACCGGCGCCAGGCTCGGTATGCTGCCTGAATTCGCCAACGAGGATACGATGGATCCCACCTTTGCTCTCATGTACGACAACAGTGGTAAATACCATCCTGAAAGGCGCAATGCCGACGGGTCCTACCAGATGGACTACGCCGTGGATGAGAACTGGGGCCCGCGCTACAATCCCAACGTGCTTGTGGCCTCCGCGCTCTACTACGATCCCACCAGCTCCCACTATATGAAGGCTGATCCGTGGGTCCACGGCCTCGACCTGCAAGACCTCTTCCAGACAGGTTGGAACAACACCACCAACATCGCCTTCTCCAAGGGTACCCAGGACCTGCTCACCCGCGTGTCCTTCACCAACAGTTCCCGTACCGGCATCGTCCCGAACTCCAAGGCCGACCGCCGCTACCTCACGGTGAACACCAACTTCAAGCCTACCTCCTGGTTCCGCATCAACCTGGACTACAAGTTCACCTTCCGCAAGAACCAGAACGCTTCCGGCGAGGGTTACTCCTCCGACGGCAACCAGCTCGACGACTTCACGCAGTGGGCCCAGGGCAACGTCAACCTCAAGGACTACAAGGATTGGCAGCGTCCGGACGGCTCCTGGCGTACCTGGAACCCGAAGGATGCCGTGCACGGTGTCCACGAGGCTGCCTTCCACGACAACCCGTATGCCGTCTACGCCACGCGCAACAGTTTCAGCACCTATATCTGGAACGTGATCACGGGCGACATGGAGTTCTCCCTGCCGTACAACATCAAGCTCGGCGCCCGCGTGATGGGCAACATCCGCAACTACACCAGCGAGAGCAAGTACGCCGGCGGTTCGTGCAACTACAACTCCTCCTACAGCCAGAGCAAGGACAACACCCAGGACCTGACCTACCAGGGCCGCATCACCTGGGGTGACTACTTCTTCAATGACCGGCTGCACGTCGACGCCGCCGCCTTCATCGAGCAGAAGGACTACCACTACACCACCCTGTCCGGCAGCACCTCCAAGGGTCTGACCATCGACGGCCTGTACAACCTGAAGAACTCCAACGACTATGTGTCGGCCTCCAACAGCGAGACCAACTACAAGACCCGCAGCGTCTTCGGCAACGCCACCGCCTCCTGGGACGACACCTACTTCCTGGATCTGTCCCTGCGCAACGACTGGGATTCCCGCCTGCCGTCCGCGGCCAACAGCTACCTCTACGGCGGCGCCTCCGTCAGCGTGATGCTCAGCCAGCTGATCAAGGCCGACTGGCTCCGCTACTGGAAACTCCGCGCTTCCGCCGCCCAGGTGGGCTCCACCCTCGGCGCCTATGATACGTCCTATACCTACAGTACGGGCAAGTACAACACGACCATCACGATGTCCTACCCGACCACGCAGCTGAACCCGCAGATCAAGCCGACCATCTCCACCTCCTGGGAGGTCGGTACGGAGTTCCGCCTGTTCAATACCCGCCTGCACGGTGACATCAACTTCTACCGTCGCGACTCCAAGAACCAGATCATCAACGTCAACGTGGCCGCCCAGTCCGGCTTCAGCCGCCGTCAGATCAACGCCGGTCTGGTCCGCAACCAGGGTATCGAGATCGAACTCGGCGGCACGCCCGTCCAGACCCGCGACTTCTCCTGGGATATCAACTTCAACATCGCCAAGAACGTCAACACCCTCGTCAAGCTCTCCGACGACATGCACGAGTACAACGCCGGTACCAGCGGTTTCAATTACAAGTGGGGCCTGACCTACCGGGAAGGTGAGCCTATCGGTACCTTCTACTCCCAGTGCCGCTACATCCGCGACGACCAGGGCCGCCTGGTCCTCTTCCCGACCACCGGCAATGCGAAGAAACAATGGGGCGATTATCGTCCCTGGGCCTCCGGCACCGGCTATGAGAGCCAGGTCAAGAAGGACAAGGATGTCGGTAACTTCCAGCCTGACTTCACGGGCGGTTTCAACACCTCCCTCCGCTACAAGAGCTTCACGCTGTCCGCGGCATTCGATTTCTCCATCGGCGGCGACATCATCTCTTACACCAACCTCTGGGGCGAGGCCGTCGGTATGCTGGACATCACCGCAGCCGTCAACGACAAGGGCGTCAACGTGCGTGAGCCGGTCGCCAAGGGCGGCGGTGTCCGCATAGACGGTGTGGATCCGGACGGCAACCCCCTCACGACCTACAACAACGCCTGGTACTACTTCTACTACAAGCAGCAGTACGACCTTGACTCCTGGGTGTACAAGCGTACCTACCTGAAGATGCGTGAAGTCGCGCTCAACTACTCTGTTCCCCGGAATATCATGAACAAGGTCAAGGGCATCTCCGCCGCCAGCGTGTCGCTCATCGCGACCAACCCCTGGCTGATCTACTCCGGCGTTCCCAACATCGACCCGTCCGAGTCCGGTACCAACTGGCAGGAAGGCGGCCAGGCTGCCTCCACCCGTTCGTTCGGTCTGACGGTCAAACTGACGTTCTAATTTAAAAGGAGGAAACAATTATGAGAACCTATATCAAATCCATCCTTGTCATCGCCGTCCTCTCCCTCTCCCTGGCGGGATGCAAAAAGTTCGGTGACTTCGGCGACATCAACAAGAGTCCCAACAGCGCGAGCGACCCCAATACGGGCATGCTCTTCGCCAGCACCGCCACCGGAGTGCGCGGCCTGATCATGACCTCCAACTCCTACGATCCCTGGATGCAGCTCTGGACCGGCTATATCGCCGAGGCCATGAACAACCAGTTCGGCTCGCTGACCAGTACGGTGACCTTCGGTACCTCCACTTACTACCTCTCCTACATGAACCAGATGAACAAGATCATCGAGCTCAACAATGACGAGGCAACCAAGGACAAGACCTATGTCACCGTTTTCGGCTCGGCGAAAAACCAGATCGCCGTCGCGATGACCCTCAAGGCCTTCTATATGATGACGGTGACCGACATCGTCGGCCCGCTGCCCTACTCCGAGGCTTTCAAGGGCGAGAGCGATGACAACTGGGAGCCCAAGTTCGATACCGTCCAGGACATCTACACCGCCCTGGACAAGGAGCTCAACGATGCCTACGGCATGTTCGACACGGGCGGCAGCCTGAGCAGCACCTACGACATCCTCTTCAAGGGTGACGTGGCCAAGTGGAAGAAGTTCAACGCCGCCGTGCGTATGATGCTGGCCATCAAGCTCTCCGACGTGGACCCGGCCACGGGCAAGTCCCGCTTCGCCAAGGCCTACTCCGACGGTTCGATGACTGCGGCCGCAGACGGTCTCAACTACACCTTCTCCACCCAGTCCTCCGCCTGGTTCTACGGCATCGGCAACAAGGACCTTACTTCCGCCAACAAGCGTTTCGGCGCGAACAAGTTCTTCGTCGAGGCGCTCAAGGAATACAAGGACCCGCGCCTGTTCTCCTACTTCACCCTGGACGGCTACCTCGGCAAGCGCGAGGGAGGTAAGTACGACTTCGATGCCTACAAGGGAATCACCCTCGGTCATCCGAACAACAACGACGTTCTCGCCGATGCGGGCAAGGCCTGCTCCGTCGCCGACCGCTACTGCGAGGCCACGGGCACCTACGGTGTCATCACCGCCGCCCGCATCCTCCTGATCGAGGCCGAGGCCGCCCAGCGCGGCTGGATCAGCGCCGACGCCAAGACCCTCTATGAGGCCGGCATCAAGGCTTCCTTCGACTTCGAGGGCGTGGAAGGCGCCGATGCGTACATCGCCGCCCATCCGCTGCCGACCGACGGCACCGAGGCCATCAAGGAGATCGCGATGCAGCGCTGGTTCGCCGGCTTCCTGACCGACGGTGTCGAGGTCTGGTCCGACTGGCGTCGTCTCAATGTCCCGTCCCTGCCGCTCACGGACTACCAGAAACTCTCCATCGACGGCAAGGCCTACCCGTATCGCCTGGGTTATGGTTCCGAGATGGATTCCAACGCAGAACAGCGCGACGCGGCCGTCAAGGCTACCTTCGGTGGCAACGACACTCCTTGGCAGCGCCTGTGGTGGGATGTCGCCGACAACGACTAGTCTCCATATCCTATTAGCAGAAAGCGGGGTGGCTGCATCAGGCAGCCACCCCGCTTTGCTTTCCCGCCGGCATTACTTCGTGCGGTGCAGGGGAAGCTCTTCCGGCAGTATGATGAAACGGCCGAAGTCGGCCCGCAGGGGCTCCATCTGGATGCGGGGGCCGAAATGGTCGGGGGAGAGGGAACGCTGCTTCGGGGCCGTCGTGGGCTTGTAGCCGCAGAGTTTCAGGGTGGTGGCGAGCATAATCTCCCGAGGATCGCCCAGCTGATAAGGCTCATACGGCAGGTCCTCGACCTCGACATCCGGCTTGAGTCCGTCGGGCATGCAGCGGGTCACGCCGTCCCTGTCGGCGAAACGGGAATGCATCACATAGATGCCCCAGTTCTTGGCATAGGTCTTCGCCTCGGGGATGAAATCACTGCCATATTCCTTGGTCAGCTGCGTGGCGTAATAGTCATATCCATAGAAATCCTCGACGGCATCGAACATCAGGCCGGAACAAAACTTTCCGTGCGTCTGCTCGCCCACCAGTGTGACGCTCATATAGGGGAACAGATCGCAGAGCAGGGCTTCGGAGGCGGAGGCACTGCCGCTGCCGATGATCGCATAGAGTTTATCCAGACCGATGTTGGCGTCTTTCGTGCTGAATTTGACAGTCTCCTTGCCGGATTTGAAAGAGAAATCAGTCTCGAAATAAGTATTGGTGTCTATCCCTTCCGTCTTATAATAATTGGTCCATTCAGCATTGAAGACCTCTGTGGAGAGAACTTTCTTGGGATCGGCCTGCACCACGTCTTCCGGAGCCAGCATCGAGGCCAGGAACTGCTCTGCCAGGGAGAAACCGCCGCCGTTGTAGCGCAGGTCGAGGATCAGTTCCGAAACGCCCGCTTCCTTGAAGGCGGTGCAGGCCGCGATCAGGTCCTTGTAGGAGTCGAGGGTGAAACTGGTATAGACCAGGTAGCCGACCTTTTTGTCGCCGCAGTCGAAGACCTTGGACAGCAGGACGGGATTCTCGTACATCTCCTTGGCGTCGAGGTTGACGGAGTTGATCTTGCCGGTCTTCTCGTCGGCCACGCCGACGGTCAGCTTGTCTCCGGAATACAGATCGCCGTAAACCCGGGCGTAATTGTCCGGTGTCATGGTCGTCCCGTTCACCTGGACGATGGCGTCCCCCCGCTTCAGGCCGGCCGCTTCCGCCGGGCTGTCCGGGTAGGTGTAGGTCACCACGGCGCAGACGGTCGTATGCGACTGGTCATAGTACATCGGGACGCAGTCGAAGCCGTAGGTCTTGCCGTTGCCGGTCACGTCACCGTAGAAACTTTCGAAGTCGTCGATGACCTGGCTCCAGCGGTCGATATCTTCCCCCTGGGCATCCTTGTAACGTATGCTCGCCACCGTGGCGACGGGATCGTCCCCGGTCGTCCAGGCCTTGAGCCCGGCGGCAATCTCTTTGTTCCAAAGATAGTAGAGATCCATCATATTGAAGCAGAAGAAATTGACATAGTGGCGGGTCTTGAGGGTCTTGGAGTTGTCCTCCTGCTGCTGTTGCTGCTGTTGGGCCGTCGTATTATCGCCGGAATTGTCTGCGGGGGGTTGTTTCTCGCAGGCGCCCAGGCAGAACAGTGCGCAGGCAATCGTAAGTATGATCCATTTATTATTCATAAGCGACAAATATAGCGGATTACGCAGACTTATCCAATTTCATGCCGAAGGCCCTCAGACTTCCACCCAGTGGATCCGCACCCCGCTGCGCTCCATCCCGCGCCACCAGGTCATCTGGCGCTTGGCGAACTGGTGGATGGCGGTGGCGAGCGAGTTGCGCATCTGCTCATAGGAGAGGGCGCCCTGCAGGTAGAGGGTGACGTATTTGTATTCCAGCCCGTAGGCAAGGAGCCTTTCGGCGGGTACGCCGCGCGCGAGCAGCCCCCGGATCTCGTCGATCATCCCTTCCTGCAGGCGGGAGTCCAGCCGCGCATCGATGCGTGCGTTGCGGGTGTCACGGTCCACCAGGGTCCCGATGAAAAAGGGCTTCTGCGGGTACCCGTCGCGCCCGGGCGTCTCCTCGCGGGGGGCGCTGAGCGGGGTGCTGCCGGAGAAATCGTAGCCGCGCGTGACGGCATTGATATACAGACCGGTACCGCCGCAGAGTATGGGCACGGCACTGCGGCTGCGGATGTCGGCGTAGGCGCGGAGGAAGTCCTGCTGGTATTGCCAGACATTGTACTGCTCTCCGGGCTCTGCAATATCGATGAGGTGGTAGGGGACGGAGCCGTATTCGGCGAGGTCCTTGCCCGTGCCGATGTCCATCCCGCGATAGACCTGGCGGGAGTCGGCGGAGATGATTTCCGCCCCGGTGACGGCGGGACCGTCCGTCATCCGGGCGGGACAGCCCTCGAACAGGCCCAGGTCCGCGGCGGCGCAGATCTCTTCGGCCAGGGCGACGGCGTATCGGGTCTTGCCGGAGGCCGTGGGTCCGAGCACGACAATCAGGTCCACCTTGCCCGCGGCATAGTCCTGCGCAAGTTGCGCGAGGTCCAGTTGTTCGGCCTCGGGCAGTTCGGCCGGGATGGAGTGCTTGAGTCGGGGCATGGGGCGGGGAAGGGGTTAGTCGCGTTCCATTTCGCGGCGGATATCTTTTTCCTTGATGGTGGCGCGTTTGTCGAACTCCTTCTTTCCCTTGGCCAGGGCGATGTGCAGTTTGGCGAAGCCGTTCGCGGCGATGTAGGCGCGTACCGCGACGATGGTCAGGCCCTTGGTCTTGACGGCCTGGGCGAGGTGCTTGAGTTCGCGGGCGGTGAGCAGGAGTTTGCGGTCGCGCAGGGGTTCGTGGCTGCTCCAGGCGGAAGCCCAGAAATAGGTGGCGATGTTCATCCCGCGGACATAAAGCTCACCGCCGGAAAAATAGCAGTAGGCGTCCTGCAGGGAGGCCTTGCCGGCGCGGATGGATTTGATCTCCGTGCCCACGAGCACGATCCCGGCATCGTATTCTTCCAGGAATTCGTAGTCGAAGCCTGCCCGCTTGTTGGTGATGCGGACCTGCTGGGGTTTCTTCTCCTTGCTCATAATCCGAAGGCCTCCCGGATGCGGTCCACGCTGTCCAGCAGCTCCCAGCTGAAGAACTGCAGGCCGTCCCGGACGAAGGGTTTGCGCCCCATGTGGCCGTAGGCGGCGGCGGGTTCGTAGATCGGGTTCTTGAGTCCGAGTTTGCGGATGATGGCGGCGGGACGCAGGTCGAAAAGTTTGCGCACCTGCCGGGCGATGTCGGCGTCGCTCAGGCCTGTGTGGCCGGTGCCGTAGGTGTCCACGAAGACGCTCACGGGCTCGGCCAGGCCGATGGCGTAGGCCACCTGCACGAGACATTCGTCCGCGACGCCCGCCGCGACGAGATTCTTGGCGATGTAGCGCGCGGCGTAGGCGCCGCTGCGGTCCACTTTCGACGGGTCCTTGCCCGAGAATGCGCCGCCGCCGTGGGCGCCGCGGCCGCCGTAGGTATCCACGATGATTTTACGGCCGGTCAGGCCGGTGTCGCCGGCGGGGCCTCCGATTACGAACTTGCCCGTGGGGTTGACGTGCAGGATGGCGGTGCCGTCGAACAGCTTTGCGGTGCGTTCCGGCAGCGAGGCGACGAGGCGCGGGAGTACGATCCCGCGTACATCTTTCTCAATACGCGCGCGCATACGCTCGTCATCGTCATCGAAGGGGTCGTGCTGGGTGCTGAGGACGATGGTGTGGACGCGCACCGGGGTGCGACGCCCCGTGAACTCGATGGTGAACTGGGCCTTGGCGTCCGGGCGCAGGTAAGGCATCAACTCCGGCTCGTTGTGCCGGATGTCGGCGAGGGTCTGCAGCAGCCGGTGCGAAAGGGACAGGGCGAGGGGCATATACTCCTGCGTGTCGTTGCAGGCGTAACCGAACATCATGCCCTGGTCGCCGGCGCCCTGCTCGTCGGGGACTTCGCGTACGACGCCGCGGTGGATATCCGCGCTCTGCTCGTGGATGGTGGAGATGATTTTGCAGGAAGCGGCGTCGAAGCCGTATTCAGGTTTGGTGTAACCGATGCGCGCGATGACGCGGCGAACCGTGGCGGGGACGTCGACGCGGGCGCTGGAACTCACCTCGCCGCCCACGACCACGAGTTCCGTGGTGCAGAAAGTTTCACACGCGACGCAGGCATCCGGGTCCTGCCGGAGGTATTCATCCAGGATGGCATCTGAGATCTGGTCGGCGACTTTGTCGGGGTGACCTTCGGAGACGGACTCCGATGTAAATAGATGATTCATTTCTTTTAGCATTTTTGACGAGGTTGCAAGCTGTACAAATCTGTCCTCGTTAGGTTGTAAAGTCCGGCAAAGATACGAATAATTGTTGATAAAAAAACGGAAAAGGGTTTGCCCTTTTCATTTAACTGAATTATCTTTGCGGCGCGTAGAAGAATACTCAATTTTACCATATTATTCAATGATTATGAAACAAACAATCAAGAGCCTGTTGCTGTCTTTTGCGGCAATGCTTTTTGTTGTGTCTGCCTCTGCGCAGGTGACAACATCCGCCCTGAACGGTAGGGTTACCGACAAGAGCGGTGAGCCGATTGCCGGCGCAGCAGTCATCGCAGTCCACACGCCCTCCGGCACGCAGTACTACGCTGTGGCCAATGGCGAGGGCCGTTTCTCGATCAACGGTATGCGTACCGGCGGTCCTTACTCCGTCGAAGTCAGCTGCCTGGGATTCAACAACGTGACCTACACGGACATCACCCTCCAGCTCGCCGAGGCATATTCGCTGAATGCTACGCTGAGCGATGACACCGAGATGCTGACCGAAGCCATCGTCATCTCCACGGCGTCCTCCAAGTTCGCCACCGAGAAGACCGGCGCCGCGACCAACATCACCAGCAGCCAGATTACCGCGCTTCCGACCGTGAGCCGCAGCATTACCGATGTGACCCGCCTCTCTCCGTACGGCGGCAACGGCATGACCTTCGCCGGTGCTGACGGCCGTACCGCCAACTTCACCGTGGACGGTGCCAACTTCAACAACAACTTCGGTCTGTCCGACGGCCTGCCCGGCGGCGGCAACCCGATCTCCATCGACGCCATCGAGGAGATGCAGGTCGTGATCTCCCCGTATGACGTCCGCCAGACCAACTTCATCGGCGGCGGTGTCAACGCGATCACCAAGTCCGGTACCAACACCTTCCGCGGCACGGCGTATGTGTATCACCGCAATGAGAACCTCCATGGCGACACCGTGGATGGTGAGCAGATCCTCGGCGCCCGCGCTATCGACCGCAACACCACCTACGGCTTCACCCTCGGCGGCCCGATCATCAAGAACAAGCTCTTCTTCTTCGTCAACGCCGAATATGCCCTGATCCCGACGATCGCCAACCGCTGGCAGGGATCGACCGACGGCAAGGCCAACGCGGATGCCTACATTTCCCGCACCACGCAGGCCGACCTCAAGCAGGTCTCCGACTACGTGAAGTCCAAGTATGGCTATGACACAGGCTCCTGGACGAACTTCCCGGCCGACGAGAACAACCTCAAGCTCCTGGCCCGCATCGACTGGAACATCACGGACAAGCACAAGCTCGCTTTCCGTTACAACTACACGCTCAACAACCGCTGGAGCTCCCCGAACGCAACTTCGATGGACGGCGGCACCCGTATGGCCGGTGGCCGTATGTCGCAGTACTCGATGTCCTTCGCGAATTCGATGTACTCCATGCAGAACATCGTGAGCACCTTCTCCGTCGATCTCAACAGCCGCCTGAGCGACAACCTGTCCAACCAGTTCCTCGCCACCTATTCCAAGCTGGATGACGTCCGCGGCACCAACTCCGCCGAGTTCCCGTTCATCGACATCCTCGACGGCAACCTGATGGAAGACGGCATCGGTACCAACAACTACATGGCCCTGGGTTATGAGCTCTTCACCTGGAACAACGCCGTGCACAACACCGTGGCCAACGTCAAGGATGACCTGACCTACTATGTGGGCGACCACAAGATCACCGGCGGTCTCAGCTTCGAGTATCAGATGGCCGACAACCAGTATATGCGCAACGGTTCCGGTTACTATCGCTATCAGTCCGTGAACGACTTCCTCCAGGGGGCTGCCCCGGAGGTCGTCTGCCTCACCTACGGCTATGACGGCGAGCAGAAGCCTGCCGCCCGCGTGCAGTTCTACAAGGCCGGCATCTATGGCCAGGATGAGTGGAACATCAGCGAGAAGTTCAAACTGACCTACGGCGTTCGCCTGGACGGTCTGTTCTTCAACAACGGCGACCTGATGACCAACGCCGCCATCTACAAGCTCACCTACAATCCCAAGCTCTACGGCTATGCCGAGCAGCACATCGACACGGGCAAGTGGCCGAACTCCAATGTGACCGTCTCCCCTCGCGTCGGCTTCAACTGGGATGTCCTGGGCGATAAGAGCCTCAAGGTCCGCGGCGGTACCGGCCTCTTCTCCGGCCGTCTCCCGCTCGTGTTCTTCACCAACATGCCGACCAACAGTGGTATGGTGCAGTATCAGGCACAGCTCAGCGGCAAGACCAAGGTCTTCGACGGTAAGACCGGCACGCCCGCCAAGGGCTTTGAGAACTACACCGGTGCTTATACGACCGACAGCAACGGCAACCGCTTCATTGATATGAGCCAGTTCGCCGGCGGCCTCGTGACCGACTCCGGCAAGGCGACGATCGACGCCCTCTACAAGAAGCTCACCGGTATGGGTTATCCGACCACCGTGAAGCCTGAGGACGGCACCGTGCCTTCCGCCGTCAACGCCGTGGATCGCAAGTTCAAGATGCCGCAGGTCTGGAAGACCTCCCTCGCCGTCGACTACTCCTTCCCGACTTCCTTCCCGCTGTCCCTCGAGGTTGAGGGTATCTTCAACAAGACGATCAACGCCGTGTCCATCTCCGACTGGAGCATTCCCAATGTCGGTGGTTTCGCCCGCTTCAACGGCGTGGACAACCGTCCGATCTATCCTGCCGGCTACCGTACCGGTACCAAGGCATTCGTCCTGGAGAATACCAACAAGGGTTACGGCTGGTCCGCCAGCGCCACCCTCAACGCCCGTCCGATCGAGGGCCTGAGCCTGATGGCCTCCTATACGCACACCGTCTCCAAGGAGATCACCGGTATGCCGGGCAGCGCCGCCGAGTCCGCCTTCACCTACGTCCCGACTGTCGAGGGTCCGAACTTCATCACCCTCCACAACTCCCAGTACGTGACCCCGGACCGCTTCGTGGCCTCCCTGACCCACAACGACAAGAGCGGCAACCACTACAGCATCATCTATGAGACCTGGCGTGGCGGCTACAACTACTCCTATATGACGGTCAACGATATGAACGGTGACGGCTACAACTACGACGCCATCTACATCCCGACCGACGAGGAGGTCTCCAGCCGCGCGTTCCGCTTCGTCTCCAATGACGATGCCACCCGCTTCATGAACTATGTCCACAACGACAAGTACCTGAGCAAGCACCAGGGCCAGTATGCCGAGGGCTACAGCGTCTACAACCCGTGGGTGCACCGCGTGGACCTCAGCTACAAGCACGACTTCACCGTGAAGATCGGCAGCAGCGTCAACACCCTGCAGCTCAACCTGGACATCAAGAACCTGCTGAACCTGTTCAATACCTCCTGGGGTGTGAGCAAGTATCTCAACCCGGAGATCGGCAGCGATGCCCGTATCCTCAAGTATGAAGGCGTCGACGCGGACGGTTATGCGACCTTCTCCACGCCGGCCGCCATCAACGGCAACACCCAGACCTGGACCTACAACCACTCGCTCGGCCAGTGCTGGTATGCTTCCATCGGTCTTAAATATTTGTTCAACTAATTCACGGACAGCCATATGAAAGCTAAATATATTTTCGCTTCCCTGGTAGCTGCGCTGGTCGTCCTGGCCGGTTGCGAGAAGGAGGAAACCGTCCACTATCTCGACGAGGTCTCGGTATCTTCTTCCTATGTTGCCATCCCTGTGGATGGCGGTTCCACCCCCATCGGCGTGCTTGCCACCGGCAGTTGGACCATCACCGGGATGCCCGACTGGTTGAGTGTTTCGCCGGCTTCCGGCTCTGCCGGATCCAGCAATGTGACCTTCTCCGCTTCGAAGGCTGTTGACGGCCGCACCGCCGAGGTCCTGCTGACCTGCAACGGCGCCACCCAGCACATCAACGTAATCCAGGGTCTGTCCACGGTCTCCAATGCCACCTGCGCCGAGATCAACGCCGGCCCGGACAGCAAGACCTATCGCGTCACCGGTGTCGTCACCAAAATTGTCAACACGCAGTATGGCAACTGGTACCTCGAAGACAGCACGGGCCAGGTCTACATCTACGGAACGCTCGACGCCAAGGGCCAGACCAAGAACTTCCTGAGCTGGGGCCTCGAGGTCGGTGACGAGATCACCGTCGAAGGTCCGAAGACCACCTACGGCTCTACGGTCGAACTCGTGGACGTGACCGTGCTCAAGATCAACAAGTCCCTCATGAAAGTCACCGAGGTGGATCCCGAGAACGCTGAAATGCCTATCGAGGGCGGCAACTTCACCGCCACCCTTGACAACAAGGGCAACGGCGTGTATGTCGAGATTCCGGCGGACGCCAAGGACTGGCTGTCCATCGCCGCGATTGCCGGCAACGTGGTGACCTTCAACGTCGCTCCCAACGCCGGTGGCGACCGCGCGACCACCATCACCTTCAAGACCACCGACGGCAAGAAGGACTACACCGCCCAGCAGGCCCTCAAGCAGAAGGGCTCCATCGTGGAGATCACCGCCGCTGACTTCAATAAAAAGGAGGATGGCAGCGCTCTGTTCCGCCTCAAGGGTGTGGTCACCGGTATCGTGATGGATAAGAAAGATCCGACCAAATACAACAAGTACGGCAACTTCTACCTCAACGATGATACGGGCAAGGCCTATGTCTATGGCCTGCTCCCCGAGGCCGGTGGTGCCACCGGCACGGATGTTCTGACCAACAAGGGGATCAAGGAGGGCGATGTCCTCACCGTTGTCGGCCCGAAGGGCTCCTACAATGGCAGTCCCCAGATGGTGAATGCCTACTATGTGGAGCACACGCCCGTGACGGCCATCTCCTGCGCGGACTTCAACGCCCTCGAGGATGGTGCTGCCCTGTACAAGATCACTGGTGTGATCACCGAGATCGTGATGGACAAGAGCGATGCGACCAAGTACAACAAGTACGGCAACTTCTATGTCAAGGATGAGACGGGTACGGCCTATGTTTACGGGCTTGTGCCTACCCTCAGCGGTGCTTCCGGACAGGATATTCTCACCAAGATGGGTGTGAAGGCCGGCGATACCATCACCGTGGTCGGTCCGAAGTCTTCCTACAACAATTCTCCTCAGATGAAGAATGCCTTCTATGTGAGCCACGTCTCCGCAGAAGCTGAATAATATTTATCTACGCTTTGAGGGAGCCGGCCCGCGAGGGACCGGCTCCCTCTTTGTTTTTGTTCCAAAAACCCGTATATTTGAAGATATGAAAATCTTTCGATACCTACTGATCTTCGCAGTGCTGGGCGCCCTTGTGTCCGCCTGCGGCAAGAAGCTTCCCGAGAGCTTGAATATCCTGACCACCGTCGTCAATCTGCCCGCCGAGGGCGGCACCGAGGACGTGTCGATCATGACCAATACAAACTGGTCCGTCTCCTCCGACCAGGGCTGGCTGCACTTCTCTCCTTCCGGCGGCAGCGGGTCGGCCGACTACCAGACCCTCAAGATCACGGTGGACAAGAACGAAGGTGAAGAAATCCGCCAGGCCACGGTGACGGTCTCCGGGGGGAGCCTGAGCAAGCTGATCCAGGTCACCCAGGCCGCATCGCCGCGCGTCACCA
>JAEEVG010000006.1 GCA_016290835.1 Bacteroidales bacterium
TATCTCAAGCGGCTCCGTCCCGAGAAGCATCCGCTGACCCCGGAGGAACTCAACCCGCCGCAGCCCCAGCCCGAGCAGGCCCCGCCCGCACCGAAGGCCGTCGTTCCGGAACAGACAGTCCCCCTGACCCCTTCGCAGAAGCGCCGCCGCCGGCGCAAGCGCGCGAAAGCCGCAGCCGCTGCCGCGGCCTCCGGTGCGAAGGCTCCGGCCGCGAAGCCGGCTCCGGCCTCCGCCGCACCGGCGGATCCGGCCGCTCCCAAGCCGAAACCCAAGCATCGCCGCCGTCATCGTAAACCCAAGCCGCCGCAGGCCGCACAGCAGAACGACAATGGTTAAGGTTTTCTTGAAGCACGGCCGCGACGAATCGTTGCGCCGTTTCCATCCCTGGGTGTTCAGCGGGGCCATTGCGCAGGTGCAGGGGTCGCCCGCCGAGGGGGATATCGTGGGTGTGTACAGTGCCGAGGGCCAGTTGCTGGCATCGGGCCACTGGCAGATCGGTTCCATTGCCGTGCGCATCCTGTCCTTTGACGCCGATCCCACGGCTCCGGACTTCTGGGAGGTTTCCCTCCGCCGCGCCCTCTACGCCCGCATCGCCGTCGGCCTCTACCCTGATTGCGCCGAGGCGCAGACGACGTGTTTCCGTTTGGTGCACGGTGAGGGAGACGGGCTGCCGGGACTGGTGATCGACTGGTACGACGGCATTTGCGTCCTGCAGGCCCACTCGGTGGGCATGTGGCGCGCCAAAGGCCAGATCTGCGAAGCCCTCCGCACGATCTTCGGCGAGCGCCTCAGGGCCGTCTATGACAAGAGCTCCGGTACCGCGCCGTTCAAGGCAGGCCTGGACCTGGTGGACGGCTATCTGTGGCGCGCCCCGGGCTTCGAGGCCGCCCAGACCGTCGTCTATGAGAACGGCCGCCGCTTCCTCGTCAACTGGGAGGAAGGGCAGAAGACCGGCTTCTTCCTCGATCAGCGGGATAACCGCGCGCTGGTGGGAAAGTATGCCGCCGGGCGCAGTGTGCTCAATCTTTTCTGCTACACGGGCGGCTTCAGCATCTATGCGCTGACCGCCGGCGCCGTCCGCGTCGACTCCGTTGATTCCTCCGCCAAGGCCATGTCCCTGGTCGAGCGCAACATCCAATTGAATTCCACTCCGCTCCTCGGCAGCTCCCCTCGCCAGCCGTCCGGCGAGGCCGGACCCCTCCCACTTCCTTCGGAAGCGGGCCCCTCCCTCTTACGAAGCCGAGGGTGGCTACGGGCCTGCGAGGGGACTGCCGAAGTCGCTTCGCCGGAATGCAATAACTACTGCGAGGATGCGATTGAGTTTCTGCGGAAGACGGAAGCGGGGAAGTACGACCTGATGATCGTCGACCCTCCGGCATTCGCCAAACACCGCGGCGCCCTCAAAAACGCCCTCCGCGCCTACCAGCGCCTCAACGCCGCCGCCATCGCCAAAGTCGCCCCCGGCGGCCTCGTCTTCACCTTCAGCTGCTCCCAGGTCGTCGACAAAATCACCTTCGCCAACACGGTCTTCTCCGCCGCCGCCCAGACCGGCCGCAGCGTACGCATCCTGGACCGTCTCTGCCAGGGCGCCGACCACCCCGTCAGCATCTACCACCCCGAAGGAGAATACCTCAAGGGCCTGCTGCTCTATGTCGAATAAATATCTTTTTGCGCTCGCAGCCCTCTGCCTGCTGACCGCATGCGCCCGTACGGGCGCCCCGTCGTCCGACTATACCCGCGGGATAGGCGTCTATCCCGGCGAAGTGACCGCCTACACCGGACCGGAACTGGTCCCGGCAGGGACAGAATACCGCAATCTGGCCCTGCACCGCATCGCGCGCCATTCCTCCAGCTACGACTACAACCTCACCGCCCAGCTGCTCACCGACGGAATCCCCGCAGAGCAGCCCCCGGTCTGGCTGGAGATGGCGGTGAACGGCGAGCCGCTGCCCAAACGGGACCGCGAGAAACTCTTCGACAGCAACACCTGGACCTCCATCAGTGTCCCGGGCCGTCCGGACGCCACGCTGACACTCCGCCTGCACGGAGAGACGGCCGCGGCCGACCGGCTGACCGTGATGGGGACGGCCGAAGGGGCGGCCGGACCTTGCACCCTGACGCTGGAGAGTTCGCCGGACGGAGAGCGCTGGACCCAGGTCGCAACCCTGACGGAACGCTCGTTCCCGGGCCGTGCGATTCCGCGCGCCGGCGGCGAGAGCTGGCGCAATTTCCAATGGACCCTGGACCTGCCGGCGGAGCCCTTCGCGGCGCTGCGCCTGCACCTGGACGCCCCTGCCGTACGGAACTGGAGCTTCCAGAAGTGGGATTTCTCCCGGGACGGGACGCCGGTGAACATCCTGCCTTCCGCGCACTTCTGCAGCGCCTGGATGAGCGAAGGCCCGTCGGAGCAATGGGTATGCGTGGACCTGGGCGCTGAAGCCGAATTCGGCCGGATCCGCCTGCCGTGGATCGAGCGCCCGGTCGCCGGCCGGCTTGAAGTTTCATCCGACGGGACGCACTGGAGGACCCTGGCGACCCTGCCTGCCAGCGGGCAGCCGGACGAAGAACTCTCCGTCCGCGGACGCGGGCGCTATGTGCGCCTGTCCAGTCTGGAAGCCGCTCCCGGCGGCCATATCGTGCTGGGAGAACTGGAAATATGGGGCCGTGGTGGCGTGGTGCCACAGTCGCAGGCCGCTCCGCTGGCTTCGGCGGGTCGTCTGCCTCTGCAAGGCGGGGCGTGGCGCCTGCAGCGCGCAAGCCTGGTCCGCGAGGACGGCGAGCGCCTGTCCGCACCGGACTATGAGCCCGACGGCTGGCTGCCCGCGACCGTGCCCGGCACCGTGCTCAGTTCCTACTTTAACGCCGGGGCCGTCCCCGACCAGCGTTACGATGATGACCAGCTGCAAATCTCCGAGTCCTTCTTCCTGGATGACTTCTGGTATCGCGATACCTTCGACCTGCCGGCGGACTGGGCCGGGAAGGCGTGCATCCTGCATTTCGACGGGATCAACTGGAAGGCCGAAGTCTTCGTGAACGGCTCCCCGGCCGGGCGCATCGACGGCGCCTTCACCCGGGCGTCCTTCGATGTGACGGCGCTGCTGCACGCCGGGCGCAACGCCCTGGCCGTCAAGATCTTCAAGAACGACCATCCGGGCATCGTCAAAGAGCAGGACCGGCGGAGCGCCGACCTGAACGGCGGCGTGCTCGGAGCCGACAACCCCACGATGCACGCCACCATCGGCTGGGATTGGATCCCCACCGTACGCGGCCGCAACATCGGCATCTGGAACGATGTGTACCTTTCCGCCCACGCGGGCGGGGTCACCATCGACGATGTCTTCGTGGACACCGACCTGCCCCTGCCGTCCACGGACTACGCAGTGCTCAAGCCGGTCGTCACCCTGACCAACCACGCGGCGCAGTCCCGCCTGGCCGCCGTTGCGCTCCGCTACGGCGAGACGGTGATCTCCGCAGAAGCCGCCCTGGCCCCGGGAGAGACGCGCGACCTGGCCCTGCCTGCCACCCGCCTGGCGCATCCCGAACTGTGGTGGCCCGCCGGCTATGGCGCGCCGCATCTCTATGAAGTGGAGACGGCCGTGCTCGTGGACGGCGTCCTCTCCGATAGCAAAAAGCAGTTCTCCGGCGTCCGGGAGATGTCGTACACAATGGACGGCGGCGTGCTGGATTTCTATGTCAACGGACGGCGGCTGATCGGCAACGGCGGCAACTGGGGCTATCCGGAGATCAATCTGAACTACCGCGCCCGCGAATACGACATCGCCGCGGCCTACCATGCGGATATGCATTTCACGATGATCCGCAACTGGGTGGGTATGACCGGTGACGAGGAGTTCTGGGAGGCCTGCGACCGCCACGGCGTGATGGTCTGGCAGGATTTCTGGCTCGCCAACCCGGCCGACGGCCCCGAGCCTGACGATGAAGCGATGTTCCTCGCGAATGCCGAGGATTTCCTGCGCAAGATCCGCCACCATCCCTGCCTGGCGCTGTACTGCGGCCGCAACGAGGGAAATCCGCCGGCCACGCTGGACACGGGCCTGGCCGCCCTGGTGGCGCGCCTCCATCCGGGCCTGCAGTACATCCCGCACTCCGCCGCCGGTCCCGTAAGCGGGAACGGCCCCTACCGGGCCCTGCCGGTGGCGGAATACTTTGCCCTGGAGCGCGGCCGCGACCGCTTCCACAGCGAACGCGGCATGCCGAACGTTCCGACCCCGGAGAGCCTGGCGCGTATGCTCGGAGCGGATCACAGATGGCCGCAGAACGCAGTCTGGGGCATGCACGACTATGCTTTGGAGAGTGCCCAGGGCGCCGAGTCTTTCAATAGGATGGTGGAGAAGGCACTCGGGGAGCCAGCGAGCCTGGAGCAGTTCTCCGAATGGGCGCAATGGATCAACTACGATGGTTACCGGGCGATGTACGAGTCCCGCAGCGCGCAGCGCAAGGGCCTGCTCATCTGGATGAGCCACGCCTGCTGGCCCTCGATGGTCTGGCAGACCTACGATTATTATTTCGCCCCCACGGCGGCCTATTTCGGCGCCAAGAAAGGCTCCGCCCCGATCCGCATCCAATGGAATCCGCACACCGCCCTGGTCGAGGTGGTCAACAACAATGCCGGTGACCTGTCCGGCCTGACGGCCTGTGCCGTCGCGTATGCCCCCGACGGCACCCTCCTCGGGGAGTCTGCCGCCGAGCTGGATGCCCCGGAGGATACGACCGTCCCGCTGCCGACTATCATCATCCCGGACTTGATCCGGGATCTCCCCGGAGAGGGCGCCGTCTTCCTGCTCCGCCTGCGCCTCTGCCGGGGCGGGGAAGAACTCGCGGACAATTTCTACGTCCTCAACCTGACCGATCCCGGTAATTTCCGCTCCCTGCGCTCGATGCCGAAGGCGAGGGTGCGCCAGGATTACCGTTTCCGGCGTGAGGGTGACGATTGGGTGGCTGATGTCAGCCTGGAGAACCGCTCCAAGACCCCGGCGCTGATGCTCCGGCTCAACCTGACAGGCGCACGCAGCGGCGAGCAGATCCTGCCCGTCTTCTACGAGGATAATTGGATTTCCCTGCTCCCGGGCGAACGGAAGGTCATCCGGGTGCGCTGCGCCGATGCCGACACCCGCGGCGAACGCCCGACCCTGGCTCTCTCCGGCTTTAACTTTCGCTGAGAGACTGGCCGACCCTGTCTTTCTCGATGAGTTCGAGCAGGCGGTCGATGGCTTCGGTGTCGGGGATGTGGCGCAGGACGGGTTCGCTCCTGCGGTAGATCGTGACCCGGCCGCCGCCCTCGCCAACGTAACCCCAGTCGGCATCGGCCATCTCGCCGGGGCCGTTGACGATGCAGCCCATCACGGCGATCACCAGGCCCTTGAGGTGGGCGGTGCGGCGCTGGACTTCCTCGAAGGTCTCCTGGAGGTTGTACATCGTGCGGCCGCAACCCGGGCAGGCGATGTATTCCGGTTTGTAGAAGCGCCGGCGCGCCGCCTGCATGATCTCATCCTTCAGATAATCTGATAGCCCGGCGGAGTCCGGGATCTCATCGATCTCCCGCTTCAGCAGTTTCGGCCCCCAGCAGATGGCAGCATCCAACATGCCGTCGTCGACGGGTCCTGACGGCGAAAGCTCAGCCGCAGCAGGATTCGCTCCGCCGAATCCGGTTCCCGCATCTGCGGGAAGCGAGGATGGAAGCCGAGACGCAGACCCCGTCGATGACGGTGATGCACTGCAGCCACGCATAGCCAGGTATTGCGCGACAGGGAGTTCGTTGACGGGCGGCTCGGTCAGGGAGACGCGGATCGTGTCCCCGATACCTTCCTGGAGCAGCGTCGCGATCCCCACACAGGACTTGATGCGCCCGCTGTCGCCGCCCCCGGCCTCGGTCACGCCCAGATGCATCGGGAACACCACGCCCCGCTGCTGCATCAGGGCGGCCAGTTCGCGATAGGCCTGCACCATCACCACGGTATTGCTGGCCTTGAGCGAAACCACCACCCGGTAGAAATCCGCCGCGATGCACATCTCCAGCCACTCCATGGCCGCCATCGCCATCGCGTGGGGCGTATTGCCGTAGCGGTCGGTGATGTAGCGGCCCAGCGAACCGTGGTTGAGGCCCACGCGCACGGCGGTGCCGCTCTGCTTGCAGACTGCCAGGAAACGGGCGAACTGCTCGCGCGCCTGGTCGTGGTCGGGGTGGAAGTTGCCCGGGTTGATGCGCACCTTCTCCACGATCGGCGCCACGGCGATAGCCGTCTGCGAGGAGAAATGGATGTCCGCGACCAGCGGGACGCGGCAGCCCGCTTCGCGCAGCTGCCGCTTGATCTCCGCCACGCAGGGCACGTCCTGCAGCCCGGGTACGGTGATGCGCACCAACTGTGCGCCCGCGGCGGCGAGTTCGAGGGTCTGGGCCACCGTGGCCGCCACGTCGGAAGTGTGGGTGTTGCACATCGTCTGGACGACGATGGGGTGGCCGCCGCCGATGATGAGGTCTTCCCCGATGCGGACCGGAAGGGTCTCAATGCGTGCCATATACGATTTCTTTGGCTTGCCGGCGGAGCTCTCCGCTCGTCTTGCCGGTGCGTTTGGTCAGTTGGAAATGGACGCCCACCGTGGCGATGATGTCCATCGGATAGGCATAGCGGTAGTAGTAGGCGCTGGCATAGTCGGGCTGGTAGAGCGACGACCAGGACCAGCGGACCAGGGCGTTGAAATGGATCTCGACCGGGTCGAACATCAGGGCGAAGCCAGCTCCGCCCTGGAAACCATACTCCCAGCGGTTCTCGTAGGGACGGAAGGCGTTGGTATAGGCCGGATCGAGATTGGGGCCGCTGCGGGAGATGCTGTTGCGCCAGCCACCATAGACGCCCGCCTGGGCGAGGATCTTGAC
This sequence comes from Bacteroidales bacterium, assembly GCA_016290835.1. Lineage (GTDB taxonomy): Bacteria > Bacteroidota > Bacteroidia > Bacteroidales > UBA932 > Cryptobacteroides. The sequence continues at coordinate 6,896 of JAEEVG010000006.1, forward strand.
CGGGTCGATATCGTAATGGAACTGTGCCAGGGCCGGGAGCTCGAAGATCTCGATCGTGGCTTCCTCGGCGCCGTCCACCTCCTGGGAGGCGCCGGTGTCGGGATCCCGCTTGAAGGCGAACCCCTCGTAGCCGTGGGCGAATCCCGCCGAGACGGCGAAGCGCGGGATGATGTCGAACATCTTGCTGTGCTTGGTGAACATCACGGAGATGTAGTTCGGATGGACCGGCCAGGCACGGTTGTGGCGCGAGGGCGAATAATACATATTGCAGAAACTCACGCCGTAGTTCACCCCGATCATGATGTAGTCGTTAATCTGGCGGTCCTTCACCGCGAGGACGGCGGTGGTGTCGAACTTCACTTCCTGGGCGCCGGAGGTAATGGCGGCCAGGAGGAGGGTCAGCAGGAGGATCAGACGCTTTTTCATAGGATCAGGGCTTGTTGAACAGGACGCCGACATCGACCGGCTGCACCAGTTCGGTGCTGGCCGGAATATCGAGGTAAGGGGAACCGGACAGTTGCAGGAAGACCACCGTCTCGGGCTGGCGGTGCTCCAGCAGCGAGCCCGTATCCACGATGGAGTTGCGGTTGCCATCTTCGGTGATGCGGATGCTGTAGCGCCCGGCCTTGAGGTAGGGGAAATGCAGGGTCCCGTCGGAGGCGGTGATGTAGCTGCGCAGCACCCGGTCGCGTTTCTCGCCCAGCAGGTCCACGATGATCTTGCGGTCCACGCCGCTCAGCTCGAGCTCCAGCGTGCTCAGGGTCTCGTCGGTGGGCAGGGAGACCTTGACGAGGGAGCTGTCGGAGTAGAAGCCGTTGACGTCGCGGAAGGCCCGGTAGGGGAGTTTCATCGTATATTCATAACCGGGCATCATCTCATCCTTGGGACGCAGGATGTAGCGGCGGAGGTTGAGGCTGTCCTGCTCCACGGTGAACTCTGCGCGGGACTCACGCTGCCGGGTGTTGATCACGCGGAAGTCCACGGAGTCGAACTGCTCGGAGATGATCGGGTTGCGGAACTCCAGCTCGAAGCCGTTCTGCTCGACATTCTCGGGCTCGGCCTTGAAGGTGAACACGCAGGTCGTGTCCTCGTGCCGGAGGTTGCGGCGGAGGCTCTTGGAATAGGTGCGCTTGTCGTTGGGCATCGGCAGCCGGACGACCTCCTGCGCAGGCACGAGGCGGCCCAGGGTGTCGGTCTTGCGGTAGTTGACGAAGATGCGCATCGTGTCCGGGGCGGCCCGGCGGCTGTTGATCCAGATCTCCAGGCTGTCCTGCTGGATGTTGAACTGGGTGATGACCTGGTCGGCCTGGTAGCCGCGGATCCACAGCGAGTCGATCCAGGCGCCCGGCGCCTGGAAGGTCAGGTAGGCGGAACGTTCCGCCGTGCGGACCTTGTTGACGATGAACTGGCGCGAGGGTTTCTCGCGGAAGAGTTTCAGCTCGTGCTCGCTGCGGCGCGCCAGGCAGCGCAGGGTGTCGAGCATATCGTATTTGAGCATCTCCCGGACGGTATCCCCGGCGACCATCACCGGCCGGATCAGGGAGTCGATGAAGGCGACGGTCTCCGTCTCGGGGTTGTAGCGGTTGTCCTGGTCGGCGTCGCGGATGGCGTACAGGCGGTAGAGGGTGTCCTGGATGAAGGGCAGGGCGAAGAAGCCCCAGTCGTCCGTCTTGACGGCCGCGTAGGGGCGGCGGTTGAAGATGGCCGAGTCGCCGTGGTCCTTGTGGAGCAGCACCGTCGCGCCCTTGACCGGGGCGAGGGTGTTGCAATCCACCACGGTTCCGGTCATCATCATCGTGTCGATCTGGCTGCCGGTGGAGAAGACATAGGTGTAGCCGGCGAACATATTGCCCTCGTTGGCATCGGCGATCGCATCGGTGAAACTCAGGGTGTAGGTCGTGTTCGGCTCCAGCGGCTCCTCGAAGCTCACGAGCAGGCTCCGCCCGCGCAGGCGCGACTTGGGCGGACGCTGCTGCGGCGGGGAGAGGAAGATGTTGGCGGGCGTCTTGATGGTTACATACTCGTTGAAGACGAACTCGAAGGTGACCCCCTTCACCGGCACGTCGACGGTGCGCGGCAGCGGCTTGATGTCGATGATGTAGGGCGGAATGGTGTCCTTCTTGCCGCCGGAGGGGGCCTGCGTCGTATTGGCGCAGGACGGGAAGAAGAGGGGCAGCAGGCAGGCGCAGACCGCGATGATCAGGGGCAGGAATCGCTTCATGGCAGGACTAGATATCGGTTCGGACGACGTCCTGGATGCCGTCGATCTTGGAAAGCCCGTCCACCATCCGCTCCAGGTTTTTCTTATCGCGGACGCGCAGTTCGATGAAGCCCTCGAAGAGTTCGCCGTCGGTGGACAGCTGGAGTTTGCGCATATTGATGCCGAGGGTCTGGGAGATAAAGCTGGAGATCTCGTTGAGCAGGCCCAGCCGGTCGATGCCCTTGAGGGAGATCCGGATGGGGTATTCCTGCTGGACGGCGCCCCATTGCGGGATGACCATGCGGTTGCCGTACTTGCTGGCGAGGCTCTCGGCCACATGGCAGGATTTCTTGTGCACGATCACGACATTCTCCGAGGTGGAGAAGCCGATGACCGGGTCGCCCGGGATCGGGTGGCAGCATTCCGCAATCTGGTACTGGATGGCGTGGGCGGTGTCGTCTCGCAGGGAGAACTTGCGCCGGGCCCCGGTGGACATGTCCTTCTCGTTGATGATGGCCTTGAACTCCTCGGGGCCGAGGAGCCCCAGCCCGATGCGGAAGAAGAGTTCGTCCGGTTCGCGCAGCTGGCTGTAATCCAGGAACTTGCGTACAAGTTCGCGGGTGTTCTGCTGCCCCATCAGACGGATGCGCTCCTCGAAGATGCGCTCGCCGTCGGCGGCGATGGAGTCGAAATCCCGGCGGAAATACTCGATCACCCGGTTGCGCGCATAGCGGGTCTGCAGGAAGGAGATCCAATCCATCTTGGGGTGGGCGTTCGCCGCGGTGATGATCTCCACTTGGTCCCCGGCCTTGAGCGCGTGCGACAGGGGCACGAGCCGCATGTTGACCTTGGCGGCGATGGCGCGGTTGCCGATCTCGGTGTGGATGAGGTAGGCGAAGTCCAGCGCCGTGGCGCCGCCCCGGATGACCTTCTGCTCACCTTTCGGGGTGAAGACCACGATTTCGCTGCTGACCAGGTCCTTGTGGATGATGTCCAGCAGTTCCAGGGCGCTGACGTCGTCGCTGAGCAGGATTTCCTGCACCTCGGCGAGCCATTTGTCCATCTCGGAGTCGTTCTCGGAGATGTAGCCGTCGTTCTTGTAGGCCCAGTGGGCGGCGATGCCTTTCTCGGCGATGTCGTCCATGCGGCGGGAACGGATCTGAACCTCCACCCAGAAGCCCGCCTGGCTCATCAGGGTGCAGTGCAGGGCCTCGTAGCCATTGCTCTTGGGCTGGGAGATCCAGTCCCGGTGGCGGCTGAGGTTCTCGCGGTAGAGGTGTGTCAGGGTGGAGAAGATCAGGTAGGCCTGCTTGCGCTCCGTCTGGGGGTTGTTGTCCGCCGCTTCGAAGATGATGCGCACGGCGTACAGGTCGTAGATCTGCTCGAAGGGAATGCGCTTCGTGCGCATCTTGTACCAGATCGAGTAGGGGGTCTTGATGCGCTTCTTGATGTAGAACTTATAGCCGTCGGCGCGGAGGGCCTCCTCGATCGGGGCGATGAAAGCGTCGATGTCCTTGTCGCGCGTGGCGACGTTGCGGTTGATGCGTTCGGAGATGCGCTGGTAGGCCTCGGGCTCCTTGTAGCGCAGCCAGATGTTCTCCATCTCGGATTTGACGCTGTACAGGCCGAGCCGGTGGGCCAGCGGAATGAAGATGAACATCGTCTCCGAGAGGATTTTGTCCCGCTTGTGCTCGGGCATGTACTCGATGGTGCGGCAGTTGTGCAGGCGGTCCGCCAGCTTGATCAGCACCACGCGGACATCGTCGTTGAGGGTCAGCAGGATGCGCTTGAAATTCTCGGCCTGCAGGCTTTCCGTGCTCTCCGGCCCGCCCTTGCGGTCCTCGTTGTCCAGCACGGTCTTGATCTTGGTCAGGCCGTCCACCAGGGTGGCGATCTTGTCGCCGAACAGGTTGCGGATGTCTTCCACGGTGTAGCCGGTGTCCTCCACCACATCGTGGAGCAGGGCGGCGCAGATGGATTTGCAGCCCAGGCCGATCTCCGTCACCACGATCCGGGCTACGGCGATCGGGTGGAGCATATACGGTTCGCCGGAACGCCGGCGTACGTCCTTGTGGGCCTGGTTGGCGAACTCGAAGGCTTTCTGCACGGTCTCGACCTCCTCGTCATTGCGGCAGCGCGTCTTGGCGACTTCCATCAGGGAGTCGTATTCCTGGCGTATCAGGCGGTAATCATCAGGCGTGAACTGGGAGAAACTCATACTTTGTTTTCATTGTCCCAAGCCTGGACTTGGAATTGGTCGACATTCTGGAAACTATAGGTCAGTTGCGCCCCGTAGATGATGATCTGCCAGCTGAAGTTAAGCCAGATCAGGAAGAGCGGGATGGCAGCAAGGATGCCGTAGGCCTGGTTGAGCCGGCCCATGAACATCTGGGTATGCAGATACAGATATTGGAAGAGCATGAAGAAGACGCCGGAAATCAGCGCCGAGCGGAGTGCATATTTGTACTGGACCTTCGTGGCGGGGATATATTTGTACATCACCGACAGGGTGAAGACCAGGATGATGTAGAAGATGACGTAGCCGAGGAGCTTGAAGATGAAGCGCGCCTCCTTGACGTCGATGCCGTAGAGGTTGGGCAGGTTGGTGGCATAGACGAGCCCCGAACCGAAGATGACCACGAGGAAGGGCGAGAGCAGGAGCACCAGGAAGTAGAATCCGAAGCGGGTGTAGAGCTTTCGCGGGATCTTGAGGATGCCCCAGACATTGTTGAACACCCGCTCTACCTGGAACATCATCCAGAGGATGGTCCAGAGGAAGAAGATGGCGGAGACGGTCCCGAGTCCGCCGCCCAGGGCGGAGTCCAGGATGCCGGAGGCTTTCTCGGAGAGCAGGGAGACGACCTCGGGGTTGGCGGGGAGGATGAATTGGAGGACTTCCGGGATCTTGTTGTCCAGGCCCAGGCCGCCGGTCACGGCGAAGGCGAAGGCCATGAGGGGGACCAGGGCCAGGGTGATGAAGTAGGAGAGGGACACGCACTGGAAGCCCATGCGGTTCTCGGTGAAGGTCTTGAAGGTGATGCGGATCAGCTTGATGATGCGGACCAGTTCGGCATAGGCAGGGGTGCTCGAGCGGGTGTCGAGCGTCCAGATCCTGTCGGAGAAAAGGTCCGTTATCTTGCTGGCAATCTTCATCTTATCTAAAACAACGTTAACTCTTCAACGCTTTGTTCGTTGTTGGGCAGGTCGGCGTCAGCGGGCTTGTCCCCGGAGGACGAGAATACGGGTCCTCGCTCCGCTGCGGAAACGCCCTCCGGGGGCAACCCGCTGCCCGCCGACTCGGTAGCAACAGGCAACATGGCGCGGAAGGCTGCCTCGTCGATGACGGGGACGCCGAGTTTTTCGCACTTGCGCAACTTCTCCGGCCCCGGCTTGCTCCCCGCCAGCAAGAACGCCGTCTTCGCACTGACGGACGACCCTGCCTTGCCGCCGTGGGCGACGATCAACTCCTTCATCTGATCCCGGCTGATGCTGAAATTGCCGGAGATCACGATGGTCTTGCCCGACAGGGCATCGGAGAGGGCGCTGTCCTGCCCGGCGCCGTCGAAACGCAAACCGGCCTCGCGCAAGCGGGCGATCTGCTCCTGGTGCGCGGGATTGTGCAGGAACTCATAGACGCTGCGGGCGATCACTTCGCCCACGTCCGCGACTTCGAGCAACTGCTCCTGCGTGGCCTCGGAGAGGGCGTCGATACTGCCGAAATGGCGTGCCAGGGCCTTCGCGGTGGTCTCGCCGACATAGCGGATGCCCAGGGCGAAGAGGACCCGTTCGAAGGGAACCTGCCTCGAGGCTTCCAGGCTGTCGAGGAAGCGCTGTGCGGCGCGGTCCTGCCAGCCTTCGAGGCCGACGAGCTGCCACTTGGAAATGGCGTAGAGGTCGGCCGGCGTACGGGCGAGACCGAGCTCGAAGAACTGCTCGACGGTCATTTCCCCGGCCAGGATGTCCATCGCCTTGCGGCTGACGAAATGCAGCAGGCGTCCCTTGATCTGCATCGGGCAGCCGTCCTGGTTGGGACAGAACCACCTGGCTTCCGTCTCGGTCTTGACCAGGGGCGTTCCGCAATCCGGGCAATTTGCCGGGAAGACGGGCCGCAGGGCGTCCGGGCTGCGGTGGGCCGGGTCGATGCCGGTGATCTTGGGAATGATCTCCCCGCCCTTCTCCACGAACACCCAGTCGCCGACGCGGATGTCCAGCAGGGCCATCTGGTCGGCATTGTTCAAGGTGGCGCGCTTCACCAGGGTGCCGCTGAGCTGGACCGGTGCGAGGTTGGCCACCGGAGTCACGGCGCCGGTGCGTCCCACCTGGTAGTCGATGCTGAGCAGTTCGGTGCAGGCCTGCTCGGCCTTGAATTTATAGGCGACAGCCCAGCGCGGCGACTTGGCTGTGTAGCCCAGGGCGCGCTGGCAGGCGAGTTCGTTGATCTTGATGACGATGCCGTCGGTGGCATAGGGGAGGTATTTCCGTTCGGTGTCCCAATGGTCGATATAGGCCTTGATCTCGTCGATGTTCCGGCAGAGGCGCCGTTCGTCCGAGACGGGCAGGCCCCAGCGGGCCGCGGCGTCGAGCGCCTCGCTGTGGGAGGTGAAACTCACCGATTCGGCCGGGATATGGTACAGGGTGCAGATCAGGCCGCGGTGGGCGACCTCTTCGGGGTCGATGAGCTTGAGCGAGCCCGAGGCGGCATTGCGGGGATTGGCGAAGGGGGCTTCTTCCTGTGCTTCGCGTTCGCGGTTGAGGGCGTCGAAGGCGGCGTAGGGCATCAGGATTTCCCCGCGGATCTCGAATTCGGCGGGGTAGTCGCCGTGCAGGCGCTGCGGGATGCTTTCGATGCGGCGGACATTGTCGGTCACGTCGTCGCCCTGTACGCCGTCGCCGCGGGTCAGGGCCTGCACGAGCCGGCCGTCGCGGTAGGTCAGGCAGATGGCCGTGCCGTCGAACTTGAGTTCGCAGCTGTAAGAGAAGGGGATGCCGTCGAGGGCCTTGTCGGCGCGGGCGGCGAATTCTTCGATCTCGGCGATTGAATAGGTGTTGCCCAGGGAGAGCATGGGATAGCGGTGGGGGCGCTGGACGAATCCCTGGCGGGCGCCGCTTTCGGCGTTCCGGCCCATCGGGGCGTCCAGGTCGGAGCCGACCCGGCGGGTGGGGGAGTCGGGGCTGTCGAACTGGGGGAACTCGGCCTCCAGCCGCTCCAGTTCGTGCATCAGCGTGTCGAACTCGAAGTCCGACATCGTCGGTGCATTGTCGACGTAATAACGCCGGCTGTTCTCCCGGAGAATCTCCCGGAGCTGCCCGATCCGTATCTTGGCTGCCTGTTCTTCCATATGCACACGCGCGTACACACTACGCGGAATCTACAAAAGTACACAATTCCTCCCGGAAAAACAAACCCCCGCCCGCCGGTCATCTTCCTTGGCCCTATGCTCATCGCTTTCTGAACGGGCACTATTCTTCTCTCTCGCTGGGCCGCAAAAGGAGCCGGGAGCGCTGGAGGTTGTTTCCGCTCCCGGCGGCTAGCTATCTATGCAAGACCGTTGAAATAGAGCCAGAGGAGTCTCTTTCTCGTCAGATTGACACCCGCATTGCCGTAATAATAACCGCCATCGCTGACAACTTCGAGTTCACGGGCATAGTGCTCGCGGAAGGCTTTGTACTTCCCCTTCAGATCTTTTTTCCACTTAAACTCCCCGGGAGGTGCTTTCAAACCCTGCTCAACCGCCTCCCAGTCAATACCCTCTTCCCAAGTGGTAATGGCAAAGAGTTGGACGTACATCTGTCTGAAATACACCTGATAAGGAAGCGCCTCTTCCTTTACAATGAGTTCGGTGACCTGGTGGGCGATGATTCGGTCGACTTCCTCCATTTCAGCCTCGCTCAAGTGATAGATCCGGACGGGCTCAGGCTCCTGTGTGGCGGGGCCGCCCCCGTCCCGACAGGAGCATAGCAGCAACAGGAACAGAACTGGTAGAAACCTGGTCATGTGGGCCGGGCATTACGGATGGCGCCTATCGCAGCATGCGCTGGGAGAGGTATTGTTCGAAGGCGGGTTTGTAGGCGTCGGAGACGTGGATGAGGGAGCCGCCGATGGAGATGTCGTAAGAGCCGCTGATGGACTCGATTTTGTCCAGGGCGATGATGTAGGAGCGGTGTACCCGCATGAACGAGGCTTCGGGCAGCAGTTCCTCGACCGCCTTCATCGTGATGTGGGTGACGAGCGGACGTTTCTCCGAGGCCAGATACAGCAGGACGTAATCTTTCATTCCCTCCACATACAGGATGTCGGAGAAAGCGACTTTGCGCAACTGTCCGTCGGACTTGACGAAGATGGAATCCTGCTGCGGGGCGGCGGACCCCGCTCCGGGCTCCGCCGCGGCCTCGGCGCTCTCCACCAGTTCGAACCACAGTCGCGCCTTCTCGGCCGCCTCCAGGAACTTCTGGTATCGGATCGGCTTGAGCAGGAAGCCCAGGGCGGACACCTCGTAACTGTCGAAGGCATAGTCCTTGAACGCCGTCGTGAAAATGATGCGCGTGCTCTCCGGGATCATGCGCGAAAGCTCCATCCCGTTCAGGTCGGGCATCTGGATGTCCAGGAAGACCAGTTGCGGCTGCCGCGTGCGGATGGCATCGAGGGCGGCCACGGGATCGGTAAACGATTCTTCCAGGGTGAGGAAGGCAGTCTTTGAAATGAAGTTCTCCAGCATCTTGACGGCCAGGGGCTCGTCATCGACGACCATGCAACGCAATGCTTTCATCCCAGGATTTTTTTCAGGACGATGCGGACGGAGTAGACACCGTCCTTCTCGGATTGTTCGTAAGAATAGGCTTTCGGATAGATCAACTCCAGGCGGCGGTGCAGATTCTCCACGCCGATGCCGGAACCGATATGATCTTCGCCGCTCTTCTCAAAGACGGAGTTCTCGCAGTCGAATACCAGATCCTGTCCTTCCGGGTGCAGGCCGATATGCACGAAGGACGGCATCCGGGCATTGATTCCGTGCTTGAAGGCATTTTCGATGGGCGAGATGAAGAGAAGCGGGGCGATCTTGACGTCGACGGCAGGGAGTTCCCAGGAAGTCTTCACCTCCGTGAGTTCGTTGCAGCGGAGTTGCATCAGGCGGATGTAATTGTCCAGGAAGGACACCTCGCCCGACAGGGGGACCTTGTCTGCGTCGGTGTCGTAGAGGGCATAACGGAGCGTGTCGCTGAGCTGCCCGATGCTCTCCTGCGCCTTGTCGGGATCGATCTGGGTCAGGGAGGAGATATTGTTGAGCGTATTGAAGAGGAAATGCGGATTGAGCTGGTGCTTGAGCCAAGTAAGTTCGGCCTCGGCGGTCTTGCGCCGCTCCTCCTGGAGCTGCATCTGCACATCGTTGGAGCGGAGGATGGCGCGTACGCCGATGGCCAGGAAGATGAACACCAGTTGGAAGAACGCGGCGGATATGAGGGTCGGGATGCGGAATGCAAGGATGTCCCGCCGCTGCAGGTGCTCGCGCAGCGGTTCGGGAATCTCCCCGCGCGGGAAGAAACTCGGCGCATTGAGCAATGCAAGCAGGATGACGTTCAGGATGATGAACCATACGATCCGCTTCCGGAACAGCAGTTTGGGTACCAGCAGGAAGTAATTGACCAGGTACACCAGGCAGATGGGAAGCATCATGTAGAAGGAAGGCCAGAATGTGAAGCCGAAGCGGTGACTGTCTCCGGAAATCAGCCAGGTCATGGCGGCGGGGAGCAACATCGCGCACGCCCAGATCAGGACTTGCGCGACATTGAGGATCAGGTGATTGCGGTTATGTGCCATACTGATTACATAGGTTTGCACAAAGATAATAAAACTTTAGCGCATTCCGGCACCCATCCCGGCTCCACCACCCATCGTTGCACCGCTACCGCCCATCAAACCGCCGTCCATGCTGTCAGATGCGCTCTCGATGTTGATGATATCATCGTTTTTGATGCTCTTGCGGGCGCTTTTGACACGGCTGCTGCCCTGTTTCCCGAAGCTCCAGCTGAGGCTGATGTTGAGCTGCTGCATCGGGATCACGTTGACGCTCACGGAGCGGAAATCCTTTCCGGAAGTATAGCTGCGCATCTCCATTCCCTTGCCGCCGGTCAGCGGGAGCGTGTAGTTGATGCTGAGGCCGAGCCGGTCGTCGAGGAAGTTCTTGGTCAGGCCGACCATCGCCATGCCCATGCCGCTGTTCCAGCCCTGCAGGGAGTAGTTGCGGCCCATCGAGACGAGGTTGGCGCTCAGGCTGAAGTCGGCGGGCAGGGCCTGCTGGACGCCCAGCATCGCGTTGTAGCTCAGGCCGTTGTTGGACTGTCCGAGGACCTCGCTCCGGATGTCGTTCCAGGTCAGGCCGCCGTTGAGGAAAATGCGGGTCTTGGGACTGGCGTTCCAGTTGATGAAGGTATTCAGGCCGGTCGCGCTGGTGCGGACGATGTTGCCGTAGGTCGTGTTCAGCAGGCCGTCTGCGTCATAGAAACTGTAGGAGGAGATGCCGCCTGCGACCAGTTGCTCGCGCAGGGTCAGGTTGACGGTCCACTTGGGGCTGTAGAGGTTGTAGACCAGGCTGACGGTGTGGCCGCGCTCGACGTCCAGGGAGCTGTTGCCGTAGCTGCGGGCGGTGGGGTCGGAGGTGTCCACGTACGGGTTGAGGTAGCTGATGCCCGGACGGCTGATGCGCATGTTGTAGGAGAGGCCGATGTTCTGGGTCTGGGTGATGTTGTACTGGAGGCTGGCCGTCGGGACCAGGCTGCCGTAGCCGGTGTTGAAGTTGTTACCCTGTCCGGAGGCATAGTTGACGTTCTGCCAGGTGTACTCATAGCGCACGCCGCCGAGGAGGCTGACCGGCCCGAGGGTGGCCTTGTATTCGGTGTAGAGGGCGCCGATGCGGTTGTAATAGTCATAATCCACGCTGGCGGCGGCGTTGTAGGCCCAGGCGCTGCCGTCCCAGAGGTATTGCTGCTGGTCGGAACTGTTGTGGCGGCTGATGAACTTCAGACCGGTGCTGAGGGTCCCGGCGGTGCCCAGGGGCGAGGTGAAATCGACCTGGAAGGTGTGCTCGCCGGAACGCTGCAGGCCGTCCGTGCGGCGGTTGGTGAGGTCCAGCCCGGAGGAAAGGGCGGTGCTGAAGCTGTTCTCGCCGAGGGTCTTGGAGGGCGTGAGGGAGAACTGGTAGGAGAAGATGAGGCTGCGGGCCGGGTTGTCAGCCCAGAGGTGCTGGAAGTCCACGCTGGCATTGATGGAGTTGGAACTCATTTTCGTGGTGGAATTGCCGCTGTAGCTGAATTCCGTTCCGCCCAGTCCGCTGACCGTGGTGGAGGTCAGGCCGTTGCTCGTGCCGCCGAAATGCATCAGGCCCACGGTGGCGGAGATCAGATTCTGCGCATCGAACTCGTAGCTTGCGCTCAAGTTGCCCATTTCCATCGGATGAGTCATCGAGGATTCGCTGTGGGTCTTGGTCGAGCCGGCGGCGCTGTTCAGCATTTCGCGGGTGACATCACTCGTACTGGCCGGCATCTTGTTGAACATCCCGTTGGAATTCAGGCTCCAGGAGAACTTGCCGCTCTGCTGGCTCAGGAAGAGTCCGCCGCCGCCCCCGCGGGTGTTGCCCATCAGGCGGACGGAGCCGTAGAAAGCATCCGAGAGGTTCTCCCCGCCCGTGGCCTCGCGGTTGGTCACGAGGTTGAGCACGCCGCCCACGCCCTCGGCGTCATAGCGGACGCCCGGGTTGGTAATGACCTGGATGTCCTTGACGAAACTCGCGGGCATCATCTTGAAAATCTGGGACGGGTTGCCGGAGAACATCTGACTGGGCTTGCCGTCCACGGTGACCTGGAAGCTGGAGGAGCCGTTGACGGTGATATTGTCCTGGCCGTCCACGGTGACCATCGGGACTTTGCGGAGCATGTCCAGGACCGTGGCGGTCTTGGAGTCGACGTCGTTCTCGACATTGTAGGACAGGCGGTCCACTTCCATTTTGACGAGCGGACGCTGCGCGGTCACGGAGGCGCTCGCGAGGGCCTCGATGTCGTCTTCGATCAGGATGTCGCCCAGGTCGAGGCTTTCTTCGCCGTCGAGGGTGAAGAGGATCTTGCGCTCCTGCCGGCCGATGCCCGAGAAGAACAGGGTATAGGCGCCTTTGCCGTTGAGGACCTGGGAGAAGGTGCCGTCCAGGTCGGTGGTGGTGTAGGCGACCGGGTTGGCGCTGTCGTCGGCGCGGAAGAACTGGAGGACGGCCGCCGGTTCGCCCTGGCGGGTGAGGGCGTCGAGGACGTCGCCTTTGACGATGGTGCGCTGTGCGAAGAGGGACGCGCTGCAGAGGACGGCGAGGGTCAGGGAGCTGAGAATTCGTTTCATATCGTGTTCGTTTTTGTTTTCCGATGCAAAATTATTTCAAGGACCGTGCGTGCCCGGAACCGTTTCGACGGATGCCCGGAGCTTTTCGACGGAGCGCCCTCCTGTTCGACGAAACCCTCTCTTCCTTCGACGAATCACCCCCGGACAAACCCTCTCCGGGACGTTCCGGAGGCGGGTTTGCTTTTCCGGGAGGATTTTCGTAAATTCGCAAGATTTTCGAAATCTCAAAAGTTAGTTATCGTCATATCATGAAAGATTCCATCATCATCCTTTGCGGCGGCGGCCCGGCTCCGGGCATGAACACCGTCGTGTGCTCCGTGGCCAAGACCTTCCTGGCCGGCGGTTATCGTGTCATCGGCCTCCACGGCGGCTACAGCGGCCTCTTCAGCCCGAAGGCCCGTACAGAGGATTTCGATTTCTTCAAGGCGGACGCCTATTTCAATCGCGGCGGATCCTACCTCCAGATGAGCCGTTTCAAGCCCACGGACGAGGATTTCGAGAAGAATTTCAACCTCTCCCTGTTCACCGACAACAACATCAAGCTCCTGGTGACCGTCGGCGGCGACGACACCGCCTCCACGGCCAACCGCATCGCGAAGTTCCTGGAGAACAAGCAGTATCCCATCGCCAACATCCACGTTCCCAAGACGATCGACAACGACCTTCCGCTGCCGGACAATGCGCCGACCTTCGGTTTCAACTCCGCCAAGGATGAGGGTGCGCACATCGCCCGCACCGTGTACGAGGATGCCCGCACCAGCGGCAACTGGCTGCTCATCAGCGCGATGGGCCGCAGTGCCGGACACTTGGCCCTGGGTATCGGCGAGGCCACGCACGCCCCGATGACGATCATCCCGGAGATGTTCAACAAGACCGACATCACCATCGAGAAGATCATCCGCCTCACCCTTTCGACCATCATCAAGCGCCGCCTGCTGGGCATCAGCTACGGTACCGTGGTCGTGGCCGAGGGCGTGTTCCACGATCTCGCCGCCGAGGACATCAAGGCCGCCGGCGTGTCGATGACCTACGATGAGCACGGTCATCCCGAGCTGGGCAAGATCTCCAAGGCAGTCCTCTTCAACGAGTTGTTGGAGAAGGAGATGAAGAAGATCGGCTTCAAGGCCAAGACCCGTCCGGTGGAGATCGGCTATGATGTCCGCTGCCAGGACCCGATCGGCTACGATCTGACCTACTGCTCCGAGATGGCGATGGGTGTGTTCGAGCTCTTCAAGAAGGGCGAAACCGGCTGCATGGTCTATGTGGACGCTTTCGGCAATGCCAAGCCATTGTATCTGCACGATCTGCAGAATGCGGAGGGCAAGATCCCGCCGCGGCGCGTCGATATCGAGGGCGGCACGGCCCAGAACTACTTCAACCACATCTGCCACTTCATTACCCCGGAGGATTATGAGGCAGCGAAGAAGTTCGTCCCCAACCCCGAAGCCTACGATTTCAAGAAGATCCTGAACTGGTAAGACCCTGCCAGAATAGAAGAAGCCCGGAGCGCAGAGCCCCGGGCTTTCTTTTTAATGATGGTCGGAGATCAGTCTCCGGTGTTGGCGAGGGTGCCGGCGAGGAACTGGTCGTAGGCGGTCATGTCCACCAGGCCATGGCCGGAGAGGTTGAAGAGGATGACTTTCTGTTCACCGCTCTCCTTGCACTTGTTGGCTTCCGTGATGGCAGCCGCGATGGCGTGGCAGGACTCCGGAGCCGGGACGATGCCCTCGGCCTTGGCGAAAAGCACGCCGGCGGCGAAGGAATCCAGCTGGCGGATGTCCACCGCCTCCATCAGGCCGTCCTTGACGAGCTGCGAGATGATCGCACCGGCGCCGTGGTAGCGCAGGCCGCCCGCGTGGATGTTGGCGGGACGGAAATCGTGGCCCAGCGTGAACATCGGGATGAGCGGAGTCAGACCCGACTCGTCGCCGAAGTCATACCGGAACTCACCCTTGGTGAGCTTGGGGCAGGATGCCGGCTCGGCCGCGATGAAGCGGGTCTTCTTGCCCTCCAGGATTTTGTGGCGCATAAAGGGGAAGGAGATGCCGCTGAAGTTGGAACCGCCGCCGAAGCAGCCGATGATGATGTCGGGGTATTCGCCCGCCATCGCCATCTGCTTCTCAGCCTCGAGACCGATCACCGTCTGGTGCAGGCACACGTGGTTGAGCACGGAGCCCAGCAGGTATTTGCAGTTCGGGGTGGTCATCGCCAGCTCTACCGCCTCGGAGATGGCGGTACCGAGCGAACCCTGGTGATTGGGATCGGCCGTGAGGATGTCCTTGCCCGCACGGGTGGACATCGACGGCGACGGGGTCACGAGGGCGTCGAAGACCTGCATGATGCTGCGCCGGTAGGGCTTCTGCTCATAGCTGATCTTGACCTGATAGACGGCGCAGTCCAGCCCGTAGAGATTCGCGGCGTAAGAGAGGGCGGCGCCCCACTGGCCGGCGCCGGTCTCGGTGGTGACGTTGGTCACGCCCTGCTGCTTGCAGTAGTAGGCCTGCGGGATGGCGGAGTTGAGTTTGTGGGAGCCCAGCGGGTTCACGCTTTCATTCTTGAAATAGATGTGTGCGGGCGTGCCGAGGGCTTCCTCGAGGCCGTAGGCGCGCACCAGCGGGGTGCAGCGGTAGTAGGCATATTTCTCGCGGACGTCCTCGGGGATGTCGATCCAGCGGTCGGTCTGGTTGACTTCCTGGCGGGCGCACTCTTCGGCGAACAGGGGATAGAGGTCTTCGGCCTTGATGGGCTGCTTGGTACCCGGGTGGATCATCGGCTGCGGCTTATTGACCATGTCAGCCTGGATGTTGTACCACTGGGTAGGGATTTCACTCTCGGGGAGGATGAATCTTTTCTGTTTCATAATCCTGATATGGACGGGTTAATTAATAATTGCAGTTGATGTAGGCTTCCAATGCGACGATGGCGGCGTCCGTGGTGGCCCAGCTCGTGCAGAAACGCACGGCTGCGTGGGTCTCATCCACGATCTGCCATCGCTCGACGCCGAACTCGACCGTGAGACGGTCGATGGCGCCGATCTCGAGAATGGGGAAAACCTGGTTGGTGGTGTTGTCGACAAGGAAAGGAATACCCTTGTGCTTGAAGGCCGCACGGATGCGGTCGGCGAGACGGTCGGCGCGGCGCGCCAGGGAGAAGTAAAGTCCTTCGTTCATCAGGACTTCGTATTGGATGCCGAGCAGACGGCCTTTTGCGAGCATGCCGCCGTTCTGCTTGATGTTGTAGCGGAAATCCTCCGCGAGCTCGGAATTGGAGAAGACGACGGCCTCGCCGAAGAGGGCGCCCTGCTTGGTCCCGCCGATATAGAATACGTCGGCGATGGCGGGCAGGTCCTTGGGCAGCAGGTCGCAGCCGGAGGCCTCGAGGCCGTAGCCCAGGCGCGCACCGTCGATGAACAGCGGCAGCTCCCAGTTCCGGCAGACCTCCCGGATATCCAGCAGCTCCTGCTTGGTGTAGAGGGTGCCGAGCTCCGTAGGGAAGGAGAGATAGACCATCCCGGGCTGGACCATGTGCTCGCGGCTGAAGTCGCTGTGGTGCGCCTGCACGAAGTTGAGGATCTGCTCCGCGCTGATCTTGCCGTCCCGGGCGGGGAGAGCGAGCACCTTGTGCCCGCCGTGCTCCACAGCGCCGGTCTCGTGGACATGGATGTGGCCGGTCTCGGCGCAGACCACACCCTGGTAGGGCTTGAGCAGGGAAGAGATGACGGTGGCATTGGCCTGTGTCCCGCCGACGAGGAAATGGACCGCGGCGTCGGGGCAGTCGAAGACATAGCGGATCATATCCGCCGCCCGCTCGCAATGCGGATCTTCTCCGTAGCCCAGGGTCTGCTCCAGGTTCGTCTGCCGGAGCGCCTCGAGAATCTGCGGAGCGCAGCCTTCCAGATAGTCGCTTTCGAAATGGATCATACTACCTACTAAACATAACCGAGCCGCAAGGTAAGAAAAAATAATTAATAATCACCCCCCGGCCGGACGATTTTTGTCACAAGCGCGACATGAAAAGAAAAAAGCCGCGATTCGCATCGCAGCTTTTTCTCAATTCTAACCAAAATTATTAACCAATGAAAATCTATTCGACTCTACTTATAGCAAGCACTGTGCCAAAACAAGAAAAATTTTGTTTTGAAAAAAATCACAAAGCCTTATACTCGAAATTTTCCAGGACCGCCCCGCCGCAGAGCAGGTAGGCCGGACGCAGGGCGAAAAAGCCCTGGTAATTGTTGTGGTGGTAGGAGGAGACATCCACATTCTCGGAGAGGCAGACCCAGTCCCCGCCGTCCTCGCGCTGCCAGAGACTGGCCTTGTTGCGCTCGTTGCGGATGCGCATTTCCAGACGGGACACTTCACTCTTGATGCCGAAGAAAGCCCGCTCGTTGTAGAAGAGGTACAGACCTGCCGCACCACCTTCCGGGACGGAGAAGGAGGCGCTGATCTCATAGGCGGCATCGACCGCCGTCGCCGTCCGTAGCGTGCCGCCCTCGAAGCCGGGCTGCCAATTCGACCAGAGCAGCGGGTTGGAGAAATCCCGCAGGTAGGCGTAGTCGCCCTGCAGGCCGCCCTGCTCCCAGCGGGCGCCGTCCTTCTGCGTCAGCACGGGCCAGCCGTCGGCCGTCCATTCGACGCTCTCGATGATGGTGCTGCGGCCCAGGGTGTGGTAGCCGTTGCGGTAGGCGTGATAGACGATGTACCAGTTGCCGTCGGCGTCGTCCACCAGGGTGCCGTGCCCCTTGGACCACCAGGGCTCGTCGCCGGAATAGGTGTGCACCAGGGGGTTGTGCGGGCTGTTCTCCCAGGGGCCGAGGGCGGATTTGCTGCGTGCCACCACGCACATATGGCTCGTGACGGGTCCGGCCGTGCCGCCTTCTGCGCTGACGAGGTAATACCAGTCGCCCCGGCGGAGCAGTTTGGGCGACTCGAGCCACATCCCCTCGGTCTCCCATTCGGCGGGATACTCCCAGCCGTCATAGACCTTTTGGGCCGGCCCCGCCGCGGCCAGCCCGTCGTCCGTCAGGGGCGTGAAGAAGCCGTTGTTGGTATAAAGGTAGCGCCGTCCGTCCGTGTCGATGACGTGGCCGGGGTCGATTCCGCCCACGTCCAGCTTGACCGGTTCGCTCCAGGGGCCCTCGATGCGCTCGGCCGTGACGACATAGTTCTCGCCGCGGCTGGTGGGATAGTAGATGTAGTAGCGCCCGCCCACCTTGCACAAGTCCGGGGCGAAGATGGAATAGTCCCCGTCCTCGACGGCCCTCGCGACGGGCTCCCAGTGCAGCAGGTCGGTGGAATGCCAGACCAGCAGGGCGGGGAAGTAGGTGAAGGCGGAGTGGGTCATATAGAAGTCCCGGCCGTCCCGCAGGATGGTCGGATCCGGGTAGTCGCCCGGGAAAATACAGGTCTTGATCGGAGTGGTCTTGGGGGCGCAGGCGCCGAGCAGCAGGACGGCGGCGAGCAGGGAGAGGAGAGGGTTTTTCATCGCAGAATCATATTTCTTCCAAAAATACGGAAAAGCGGTGAAAACAGATTCTTTTAATTCATTGATTTTTTATACATTTGCAAAGAACCAGTAACCGTATAACCCTTATGGATGACAAAATGACCCGCCGCGAGGCCCTCAAGGGCCTCTTCTTCGCCGGAATGGGACTCGCCGTAGGCGGCCCGCTCCTGCACTCCGTCAATGCGAACGCCGCCGTGCCTGCCGCCCTTCCCTGGGACGAGGCTCCCGACGGCACCAAGATCGATACGCGCACCTGGGACAAGATGGGGGAGACCCTCGGTATGCTCGGACTGGGCTGCATGCGCCTGCCGACGAAGAGCGGAGGCGGCACAGGCGGCTTCGGCCGCCGCCAGCCCCTGGACCAAGACGCTGTCAACGAGATGGTCGACTATGCTATCAAGCACGGTATCAACTACTTTGACACCGCTCCTGCCTATGGCGAGTCCGAGGTTGTAACGGGCAAGGCCCTCAGCCGCCATCCCCGCAGCGCCTACAAGATCGCGACCAAGATTTCCAACATGAGCGGCCGGCCGACCCTGGAGGCAGGAAAGGAGATGTTTGAGACCTCCCTGAAGAACCTGCAGGTGGAGTATGTGGACTTCCTGCTGCTGCACAACCTGCAGAATGTCGCCGGCTACAATACCCGCTTCAAGGACAACGGCCTGTTCAACTGGCTGCTTGAGCAGAAGGCAAAGGGACGCATCAAGCACCTGGGTTTCTCCTTCCACGGAACCAATGACGACCTGCCGGGTCTGGTGGATCTCTATGATTGGGATTTCGTGCAGATCCAGCTCAACTACGCCGACTGGAAGGATATGTCCCGCGGTTGGGGCTCCGGCGGCGGGAGCGCGACCAGTTCCGAGTTCCTCTACAACTACCTGGTCGGCAAGGGCATTCCCGTGCTGGTGATGGAGCCGGTCAAAGGCGGTGCCCTGGCCAATGTCAGCGAAGGTGTCGCCGCCGTGATGCGCGAGCGTCATCCCGAGCTCACGCCCGCCGCGAACGCCCTGACCTATGTGGGCTCCCTGCCGGGCGTGATGGTGACCCTGAGCGGCATGTCCAACATGGCCCAGCTCAAGGAGAACGTCTCCCTGTTCACGGGCTTCAAGCCCTTCGACGAGAAGGAGATGGCCTTCATGCTGACCGTCGCGGACCTCTACAAGTCCAAGGGACAGATCCCCTGCACGGCCTGCGCCTACTGCATGCCCTGCCCGGCCGGCGTGGACATCCCCGGCAACTTCAAGATTTTCAACAGCGCCAGCGACGCCCTCCTCTCGACGGAGACCGCGCGCAAGGATATCGCCGACAAGCGGAAGGCCTTCCTGAAGCTCTACAACGAACAGCCCAAGGCTGTCCGGGCCGACGCCTGCGTGAGCTGCAACGCCTGCCTGCCCAAGTGCCCGCAGCACATCAGCATCCCGCAGCACATGCAGCGGATCAAAGAACTGGTCGCTAAAATTTAACAAACCGAGCCGCCATTCCGATGGCGGCTTTCTTCATATCGAAACGTTGTGGAAGGAAAAGACAATAAAATCACCCGCCGCGAAGCCCTCAAGGGGCTCTTCTATGCCGGAATGGGGCTCGCCGTCGGCGGCCCTGTCCTGCAAGCTTGCGGCGGTCGGGGCCCGTCCGAAGCCCCCGCGGCCCTTCCCGTGACCGAGGCCCCGGAAGGATCGAAGATCGACACCCGCAACTGGAGCAAGTTGGGCGAAACCGTCGGCATGCTCGGCCTGGGCTGCATGCGTTTCCCCACGCTCGACGGGAAAGAAGCAGGGGACGGCAACTTGGACCAGGAGGCGGTCAATGAGATGATTGACTATGCCATCGCACACGGCATCAATTATTTCGATACGGCTCCGCTCTACGGCCAGTCCGAGGAAGTGACGGGCCGGGCGCTGAGCCGCCACCCGCGCGAATCCTATTTCATCGCGACCAAGATGTCGCATATGGGCGGACGGCGCTTCTCCCTCGAGGACGGCAAGCGGATGTTCGAGACCTCCCTGGAGCGCCTCCGGACGGACTACATAGATTTCTACCTGCTCCACAGCGTACCCACCGTGGCCGAGTTCAACGGACGCTATGTCGAGAACAAGTTGTTCGAGTACATCCTGGAGCAGCGCGAGAAAGGCCGGATCCGGCACCTGGGCTTCTCCTACCACGGCACCAATGCCGACCTGCCGCAGATGCTGGACCTCTATGACTGGGATTTCGTGCAGATCCAGGCCAACTATGTGGACTGGAAGGACATGCCGGTGGACTGGGATCCGAACCAGGGTCCGACCAGCGCCGAGGTCCTCTACAAGTGCCTGGCCGACCGGGGTGTCCCCGCGGTGGTGATGGAGCCCGTCAAGGGCGGTTCGCTGGCCAACGTCAGCGATGCGCTTGCGGCCGTGATGCGCGAGCGGCATCCCGAGCTCACGCCCGCCGCCAACGCCCTGACCTTCGTGGGATCGCTGCCCGGCGTGATGGTGACCCTGAGCGGTATGTCCAACATGGCCCAACTCAAGGAGAATGTCTCCTTGTTCACGGATTTCAAGCCGTTCAATGACAAGGATATGGCCTTCATGGAGACGGTGGCCGAGCTCTACAAATCCAACGTTCACATTCCCTGCACGGCCTGCGCCTACTGCATGCCCTGTCCCAACGGCGTCAACATCCCCGGCAACTTCCGGGTGTTCAACAGCGCCAGCGACGCACTCAGCATCCCGGATCCCGAGCACAAGGACAAGACCTACAACGCCAAGCGCAAGGCTTTCCTGAAGCTCTATAACGGTTTGGAGAAAGGCGCCACAGCCGACGCCTGCACCAACTGCAATGCCTGTCTGCCCAAGTGCCCGCAGCACATCCGCATCCCGCAGCAGTTGATGCGCATCAAGGAGCTCGTCGCCAGTCTCTGACGGGTCCCTTATTCTTTGATAAACGGCTGCAGGTACTCGCCGATGCGGTCGAGCCAGGTGTAGCTGCCCGTGCCGGGCGAGGCTTCGCGCTGGAAGCAGTGGCCGCGCAGGGCGAGGGTGTGCAGTTCGCTCTGGATGCCCATCGCGCGCATCTTTTCCCAGGTCTTGACAGAGTTCATCGAGGCATAGGTGTCGGCATCGCCGTGCAGGAAGAGCATCGGGGCGGTGTCGAGGTCGAAGCTGAACTCCGGTGCATGTACGGCGGAGTCGTCATTGCCGCCTGTGCTGTTGCCGCGCTCCATTCCGTCGGTCAGGACGTAGGCGGGATAGATGCCGATACCCCATTGTACTTTGCAGGAGAGGCGGTCGATCGCATCGATCGCTCCATAGGAGCGGTGGCGCGAGGAGGTCACCCCCATCAGGGTAAGGTGCCCGCCCGCGGAGGAGCCCATGATGCCGATTCGGTCGGGATCCAGCCCGCGCGCGGCGGCTTCGCTCCGCACGACGCGGATGGCCCGCTGGAGATCCTGCCAGGCGGAGGTATGCTTGGCCAGGCCCTGCGGACGCGGGGTGCGGTACTTCAGCGTGACCACGGTCACGCCCATGGCGTTGAGGTAACGGCGTGCGGGGGCCACTTCGAAGCCGTCCGGATCGTTGCCGGAATAGGCGCCGCCGGAGTAGATGATCTGGATGGCGCGGGTCTTGCGCTCCACCGGGATGTGCCATTCGATGTAGGGGTGGCACTGATTCTCCCGCACATCGGGCATGCGGCCTTCGGGCCAGATGTCCTCGCGGATGAGTTCGGCGCGGTCCGCGTCGCTGGTGAAACGGCTCATCAGGGGCACCTCGGGCTCCAGCGCGCCGAGGAATCCCATCTGCCGCAGGAACTCGATGCCGCGCTCCAGGCCGTAGGCGCCGTGGCCCTTGCCGGGATAGAGGTGCAGCTCGGCAGGTACGCCCATCCGGCGCAACTGCCTGTAGATCAGCGTGGACCCGTTTGGGGAATAAGGATCCGCCCCGCCGTGGTGCAGGCTCATCGGGCAGGTCTTCTCATCGAACTTGAAGACGCTGCTGAGCTTGACGTCCACCCCATAGCCCTCGCGGGCGGCCGGGATGCCTCCCTCGTCGGCGTCGGAGGTGGCGTAGGCCGGGGCGTTGACGATGGCGAAATTGATGTGGCAGGGGGTATCGTCGAGTTTGTCCACCTTTTCATAGGCGGGGGTCTGCGAACTCGTGCCCAGCAGCACGGCGAGGTGCGAACCGGCGGACATCCCGATCACGCCGATGCGCTCGGGATCGAAGCCGCGCTTCTTGGCCTCGCTGCGCACCAGGCGCACGGCCCGCTGGCCGTCCTCCCAGGCGGTCTGCCAGTAGGGGATGCCCTCGGGACGGGGGGTGCGATAGACGAAGTTGACGCACTGGATGCCGACGGCGGTGAGTTCCTGGTGCCATTTGTCGATCAGGCCCACGTCCACGGTACCGTTGTAGGCGCCGCCGGAGATCAGGATCATACAGGCGCCGTTGCGTACGGATGCATCGGGGGTCTCGTACCACTCGAGGTAAGGCGTCCGGTGGTCTTCGATGTTGAATCCCGGCGTGCGGAATTCATTGCTCATGGCGGCATACTGCTTGGGCTGGTTATCGGGCATCTTGCCCTTGGGCCAGATGGCTTCGCGTTCGAAGGCGGAGAGCTGGAATACAGCGAAAAGAAGGAGGAGTCCTAGTGTTTTTCTCATAATTCGGTGATCTTTCTTCCACAAATATAATGAATATTGCCTATCTTTGGAATTATGAAAGCGATAATTGCCTCCTTGTTGTCCGTCCTGCTCGGCCTGTCGGCCTGGGGGCAGGACTTCGATCAGACCTACGCCAAGACTGAATATGCCTCCAGTTATGGGGCCAAAATTTACAAGGGTACTGTCCAGCCTGTCTGGGTGGACGACAATACCTTCATCTACCGGACGGCGGAGCCGGACGGGGACGCCTGGTACCGGGTGTCGGGCACGGAGAAGGTCTCCATCTCGAAGGAAGACTTCGAAGCGGCGCAGCCCCGGCCGCGGCGTGCCGGCGCCTTCCCGGGCGGGGGGATGCCGGATCCCCGCGCACCCCGCGGAATACGGGCCTTCAGCCCGGACAGTTCGCGCGTGGCCTTCGTGCGGGACAACAATGTCTGGATCAGCCTTCCGGACGGGTCTGAGCCCGTCCAGCTCAGTTTCGATGGCACGGACGGCGAGGCGTATGCGCGCATTCTCTGGTCGCCGGACGGCAAGAAGCTTTCCGCGCTCCGGCGCCAGAGTTTCCCCGAACGCCAGATCCAGCTCCGGGAGTCCCGGCCCGAGGACCAGGTCCAGCCACGCTACCGCTACCTGGACTACGCCAAGCCGGGTGACCGCCTGCCGCAGGCCTTCCCGGTCCTGTTCGATATGGAAACGCATCGTCAGCTGCCCCTCGACCGTCCCATCCCCACGGATCAGTATTCGCTGAGCCTGGGCCGCTGGTCGCCGGATTCGAAATACTTCACCTACGAGTACAACCAGCGCGGGCACCAGCTCTATGAGTTCAATGCGGTGGACGCCGCCACCGGGGCGGTGCACACCCTCGCCCGCGAGACGAGCGATACCTTCATTTACTACAATGACCTCTGGCGCTATATTTTCTCCGACGGGAGCCGCGCCCTGTGGATCTCCGAGCGGGACGACTGGCGGCATCTCTACCTGATCGACACCCACACCCTGCAGATGCGGCAGCTCACGCACGGGGCATGGAACGTCCGCGAGATCCAGCGGGTGGACGAGCAGGGCGGTTTCGTGCTGGCCTATGCCAACGGCCTGGCCGCCGACAAGGGGGAGGATCCCTACAACAAGCATCTCATCCGCATCGAGCTCGCGACGGGGAAGGTGACGGACCTCACGCCCGAGAACGCTCACCACACGGTCAGTTTCAACCGCGGCTACACCGCCTTCGTGGACAATTATTCCCGGCCGGACCTGCCGGGCGTCTCCGTGCTGCGTTCCGCCGTCGACGGGCGTGTACTGCTGAAACTCCAGGAAATGGATATCGCCGGCCTGCTGAAGGACGGTTTCACGATGCCCGAGGTCTTCTGCGCCAAGGGACGCGACGGCCGGACCGACATCTGGGGGACCATCTGGCGGCCCTTCCATTTCAATCCGAGGAAGAAATACCCGGTGGTGGAGTATATTTATTCCGGCCCCCACGATTCCCACGTGGACAAGAATTTCCCGCTCGCCCCGCCGCGCTTCTCGCGCCTGTTGGAGTTGGGCTTCATCGTGGTCTGCATCGACGGAATGGGCACGGACAACCGCTCCAAGTCCTTCCAGGACGTGGCCTGGCGCAACCTCAAGGATGCTGGCTTTCCGGACCGCATCCTTTGGATCCAGGCCGCCCAGCAGAAATACAAATATATGGATACCAGCAAGATGGGCATCTATGGCTATTCTGCCGGCGGACAGAATGCGATGGCCGCGCTGCTCTTCCATCCGGAGTTCTACAAGGTCGGGGTGGCCCTGTGTGGCTGCCACGACAACCGGATGGACAAGATCTGGTGGAACGAGCAGTGGATGGGCTATCCCATCGGACCCTGGTACGGCGAGAACTCCAACGTGGACAACGCCTGGCGGCTGGAGGGCAAGCTCTTCCTGATCAACGGCGAGCTGGACGACAACGTGGATCCGGCTTCGACGCTGCAGGTGATATCCGAACTGATCAAGCACGAAAAAGATTTCGAACAGCTCTACCTTCCCGGCTATTCCCACAACCTGGGCGCGGCCTGGATCAACCGGCGGGTGTTCGAATTCTTCTGGCGTCATTGTAAATAACAGATGAAACGGATTATGATTCTCTTCCTGCCGCTCTTGTTCTGTGCGGCAGTCCTGTCCGCCCAGGTGGCGGACCGGGAAACGTATCTCTCGGAAATCGTCGCCGAACTTGGCAAACGCTGGCCGGAGAGCCGGACGCTGAACCTGGTCTTCCACGGCCACAGCGTACCCGCTGGCTATGCCCGCACCCCGGTGGTGAACACCCTGCAGGCCTATCCGCACCAGGTTCTGTGCGGGGTCAAGGACCGTTTCCCCAACGCGGTGGTCAACGTGATCACCACGGCCATCGGCGGGGAGCAGTCCGAGCAGGGCGCCGCCCGCTTCGAGGCGGAAGTGCTGACACACCGCCCGGACGTGCTCTTCATCGATTATGCGCTCAACGACCGCCAGATCGGGCTGGAGCGCAGCGAGAAGGCCTGGCGCGCGATGATCGAGGCCGCCCTCGCACGGAATATCAAGGTCATCCTGATGACCCCGACCCCCGACCTGAGCGAGGACATCCGCTCGGATGAAGCCCGCCTGTATCCCTTCGTGCAGATGATACGCCGGCTTGCGGCCGAGTATCACGTCGGCCTGGCCGACCCGTACGCCTGCTTCCGCAGCCGGGCCGAGGCGGGGGAGAAGATATCCTCGTATATGGCCCAGGTAAACCATCCCGACGCCCGCGGACACGCCATCGTCGCGGAGGAGATCCTGCGCTGGTTCTATTGATTGTAAGGGATGCCGGACAGCTTCAAACAGACCCTCACCCTGGGCGATGCGCTCAAGATCCAGGGACCCCGGGCGTTCAACATCATGATGAAGCCCGCCGGGTCGCTGTGCAATCTTGACTGCGCGTATTGCTACTACCTGGACAAGGCGGAGATCTACGGCGGCCGGGAGCCCCGGATGAGCCTGGAGATGCTGGAGACGGTGGTCCGGGACTACATCGCGGCCAATGACGTGCCGGAGGTGCAGTTCGTCTGGCACGGGGGAGAGCCCCTGGTGCTCGGGCTCGATTTCTACCGCCGGGCGGTGGAGTTGCAGCAGCAATACGCCGGCGGCAAGACGGTCCACAACAGCCTGCAGACCAACGGCACCCTCATCACGCGCGAATGGGCGCGTTTCTTCAAGGAGAACGATTTCCTGCTGGGCGTGTCCATCGACGGCCCGCAGGATGTACACGACAAGTTCCGCCGCGACAAGGGCGGCGCCCCGACCTTTCAGAAGGTCTTGCGCGGCATCGAGTTGCTCTATGCCGAAGGGGTGCCCTTCAATACGATGTCCACGGTCAATTCCTGCTGCGAGGGCCGCGGCCTGGAGGTTTATCATTTCCTGAAGAGCATCGGCAGCCATTACATGCAGTTCATGCCGGTGGTGGAGCACGTCAAATATCCAATCGTGAACGGGCGGGAGAACCGCAAGGGGCGGCCCTGGATCGTGGATCCAGACACCCCCGGGGCGAGCCTGGCGCGCTGGAGCGTGAGCGATATAGGCTTCGGGCAGTTCATGTGCGACATCTTCGACGAGTGGGTACGCGCCGACGTAGGGGAGTATTTCGTGAATCTCTTCGATGCCACCCTCGCGGGCTGGTGCGGAGTGCGGCCCGGTCTGTGCGTCTATGGGGAGACCTGCGGGGACAACGCCAGCCTGGAGCACAACGGTGACCTGTATCCCTGCGACCATTTCGTCTATCCCAAATACCTGCTGGGCAACATCCGGGAGCGAAGCATCGCAGAGATGATGGATTCGGAGCAGATGCTGCAATTCGGTATTTCCAAGCGGACCGGCCTGCCGCGGGCCTGCCGAGCCTGCGAGTGGCTGCACCTCTGCCACGGGGAGTGCCCCAAGCACCGCTTCAACCGCAGCGAGTCCGGGGAAACGGGGCTGAACGCCCTGTGCGGGGGCTATCGCAAGTTCTTTGCGCGTTCTGCGCCCTACATGCAGAAGATGCGGGAGCTGCTGGAGCAGGACCTCGCACCTGCCCTCGTCATGCCCTGGGCCCGCGCCCGGCTTGAAAGAAAATGACTATCGATATGCACAAAAGATTCTTGTTGATTCCGACCCTGCTGCTCGCCACCGTCGTGGCCTGGGCGGCTCCGACCATCAAGGACTTCCGGGTCCAGCACGCCGATTCGCCGATTGCCATCGAGGACCGGCATCCCGTTTTCAGCTGGAAAATGGATTCCGCCCAGCGCGGCGCCCACCAGACAGCCTACCAGATCAGCGTCATCCGCGAAGTGGATGGCAGCGAACTGTGGAACACCGGGCGCGTCGAGAGTGCCAGGAGCGTGGATGTCGTTTACCAGGGTGTGGCCCTGCAAAGCGAGAAAGGCTACACCGTCAAGCTCTCTGTCTGGGATCAGGACGGACGGCAATCCGATGCCCAGACGCATTTCGAGACCGGCTTGATGAATCCGCGCATCAGTGCCTGGGACGGCGCGCAGTGGATCGGCGTGAAGCAGCCCAAGCTCGATGCCGGCTCGCAGGTGCTCTTCGAGATCGAGACGGCCTTCACCTTCAAACGGGGAGATGTGGCCTCGCTGGTGTTCGGCGCAGACGACATCCGCCTCAAGAACGGTTTCCTGAATGACTTCGGCACGCAGAGCGCCGAAAACTATGTCCAGGTGGACCTGGACTTCGGCAAGCGGGAGATACGCATCTGGCGGGTCGGCTACTACAAGGAAGACCGCGCCGATGTGCCCTTCATCACGGTCGATAAGGCGAATTACCCCGAGTCCAACCTGGACGCCGTATTCAGTGCCCGTCCCCGCGAGGCGGAGCACGAGGTCAATATCAAGGTCGAGGCCAGCCAGATCAGCTTCATCGTCGATGGTGTGGACGTGATTACCGCCCCGGCCCGGATGCGCCGTCCGGGCGGCGGGGGAGGCGGCTTCTCCGTCGGGATGATGGGCGGCAACCGCCGCCAGGCCTCCAATTTTACGCTCAACAAACTGGGTTCGGGCGGCAATTACCCGGCCTTCCCGGCCCTGGGCAGCGTGGGCTTCGCCGCCGAGGCAGGCTCCGAGGTGGTCTATTCCCACTACAAGATCTTCAATGCCGGCCAGAGCGAGGAACGCAAAGTCCTCTGCCCGCACACCGGTCCCGGTTATTCCATTTTCGCGGGGAAACCCGGCGTGAACGTCAACGGCAAGGACCTCACCGTCACCGGCCCCGTCCGCGTGTGGGCTGACCCGAGCTATGGCGCCGAGACCATGCTCCGCACCGAGTTCCAGCTTCCGGACAAACCCATCCGCCAGGCCCGTCTCTATGCCTCCGCGATGGGCGTGTACAATCTCTTCCTCAACGGATCCAAGGTAGGTGAAGACTGGTTCGCCCCCGGCGACAGCCAGTACCGCGAGACCATCTGCTACCAGATCTACGACGTGACCGGGATGCTCAAATCCGGCGCGAATGCCCTCGGCGCCACCCTCGCCCCGGGCTGGTACACGGGTTACCTGACCTTCACGGTGAGCAATTACAATTTCTTCGGCGACTACGAGGCCCTGCTCTCCCGCCTGGTCGTGACCTATGAAGACGGAAGCCGCGAGGTTTTCGTTTCCGATCCTGCCTCCTGGAAGGCTTTCAAGGACGGTCCCGTGCGCAGCGGCAGTTTCTTCCAGGGCGAGCGTTACGACGCTTCGAAAGAGGCCGCCGTCGCCGGCTGGAAAAATGTCGGCTACGACGATTCTGCCTGGATTGCCGCCGAGCGTATCGAGAAGCACGACTGGATCGACTTCGACATCGTGGCCCGCTACGACGAGGTGGTCCGCCACCGCGAGACCTTGACCGCGCAGCGCGTGATGCCCACCCACAGCGCCGACAAGCACACCTACATCTACAATATGGGGGTCAATATGGTGGGCGTCCCGTCCGTAACCATCCCCGCAGGCTGGCTCCGCAAAGGTGACCGCGTGACCCTGGCCTATGGCGAGCAGGTCTATCCCGGCCTCAAGGGCGACAAGAAGGAATACGTGGACCGCTTCGGCAAGAAAGGCCGTGGCGTCGCGGGCCAGATCTTGTTCGAAACCAACCGCGCGGCGATGGACCTCGACGTCTATATCGCCGACGGCGAGGGTGAGGTGACCATCCAGCCCTCCGCCACCTACCGCGGCTACCAGTATATCCAGGTGACCCTGCCTTCACACGAGGGCCCGCTCCCGCTGGAGAATGTCAAGGGTCTGGTGCTTTCCTCCTCGGAGATCCCCACCGGCCGGTACACGGCCTCCACTTCGGACGGCAACAAGACCGCCGTGCTGGTCAACCAGCTTTTCAAGAACATCCAGCGCAGCCAGCTGGGCAATTTCTTCACCATCCCGACCGACTGTCCGCAGCGCAACGAGCGCATGGGCTGGACGGGTGATGCCCAGGCCTACACGCGTACGGGCATCTACAACGCCAATACGCAGAACTTCTACCGCCAGTGGATGGTGGCCCTGCGGGCCGACCAGGGCGTGGGCAGCGACACCGAGGTGCCCGGCGGCATCGGTTCCACCGTGCCCACCTACAACCGCACCGATGACCCGTCCTTCGCCACCGGAACGACCTGGAGCGCCGCCGTGTGCCAGGTGCCCTGGCAGATGTACATCCAGTACGGCGACAAGCAGATCATCGAGGAAAATATGGAGACGATGATGGACTGGCTCAATGGCATGGCCTTCTACAAGACCAGCGATGCACATCCCTATCTCTCGTCCAAGGCCGCGGGCCTCGCCGACTGGCTGGCGCTCGACAACCGCACGCCCTCGGATATCGTCAATAATGCCATCTACATCTATATGATGGAGGTGACGGCCATCATGGCCGAAGCCATCGGCCGTGAAGACTATGCCGCCACCCTGCGCGATCGCCACGCCAAGGCCAAAGCTGACTGGAACAGCGCCTATGTCGACCCCGTTACGGGTAAAACCCGGAACTTGAACGGTCAGCCCATCCACACGCAGGCTTCCTACGCTACGCCGTTGAATTTCAACTGCTTCGATGAGAAGAACAAAGCCAAGGCCGAAGCCTGGCTGGCTGAGCTTGCCGGCAATTCCGAGGGATTCAAGCCCTGGACCATTACCACCGGCTTCTCCGGCACCCCGAACATCCTGCCCGCCCTCACGCGCGGCGGTTATGTGGAGGAAGCTTTCAAAATGATCACTTGCACCGATTTCGCCTCCTGGCTCTATCCCGTCACGGAGGGCGCCACCTCGGTCTGGGAGCGCTGGAATTCGTATGACAACGCTTTCTCCGATCCTTCGTCCAACAGCATGAATTCCTTCAACCACTTCGCCCTCGGGGCCGTGGGCCAGTGGATGTACGAGTTCCAGCTGGGCATCACGACCGACCATGGCAATGGCGAGGCCGGCTACCAGCATTTCGTGCTCCAGCCCAACGCCGCCGGCATCTACACCGGCCTGGAGGGCTCCTACGAGTCCAACTACGGCACGATCCGCAGCGCCTGGACCGCCGACAAGGGCCGTATGACCGGCTACAAGTGTACGGTCCCGGCCAATACCGGCGCGACCGTCTATCTGCCTGTCGCAGAGACCGTCCAGAACGGCACCGGTTGTGACGGAGCCGTTTTCAAGGGCTTCACCACCCGCAACGGGCGGCGCGTGGCGAGTTACGAACTCGTCGCCGGCAGTTTTGAATTCTCCATCGGAGATACGGTCAGGGTCAAATGATGAAACGCTTGCTTCTTTTTTCCGCATAATTATGTAACTTTAGCGAACTAAAACCATAACACACCCCCATGAAAGCCTATCGTGTCCTGTTGACGGGCGTGGCACTCGCCCTGGTCGCCGCCTCCTGCGGCCCGAAATACGTGCAGCCGGAACTCGGCGCCCGCAAGGTGGAGATCATCACCGAAGGGAATTTCCAGTTCAAGGACCTCAATAAGAATGGCGCGCTGGATCCTTATGAGGACTGGCGTCTGCCGATGGAGCAGCGTATCGCCGACCTCGTGGGCCAGATGACCCTCGAGGAGAAGGCGGGCCTGATGCTCCATCCCAACATCGCCGTCCCCGAGAGCGGCGAGATCAAGTATGACTTTACCGATGAGGAGAAGGCCATCCTGGCCCGGGCGGCTGAAGAGGGGAACTATGCCGGCCCTGTCGGCCCCGGCGGCCAGGGTGGAGGCGCGATGGGCATCGGCCAGATGCGCCGCACCGCCACCGCCAAGTCCTACATCGAGGAGAAGAATTTCCGCAACATTCTCAACAACGGTACCTGCGCGCCGGAGAAATTCGCCCGCTGGTCCAACGGGATGCAGGAGATCGCCGAGGCCTCGCGCCTGGGCATCCCCATCATGTTCTCGACCGACCCGCGCCACGGCTCCGGCACCGGCGCCCACGTGCGCGGTACGCAGTATTTTTCCCAGTTCCCCAGCAATGAGGGCCAGGTGGGCATCACCGCCGCCCGCGATCCCAAGTTGGTGGAGGACTTCGGCGCCATCGTGGCCGAGGAGTACCGGGCCGTGGGCCTGCATATGATCCTCGGGCCGCAGATCGACGTGATGACCGAGCCCCGCTGGGGCCGCAACATGGGCTGCTTCTCCGAGTCGGCCGAACTGACCGCCGAGATGCTCGAGGCCTTCATGGACGGCGCCCAGGGCAAGGATGGCAAGGTGGGTCCGCACAAGATCCTGGTGCACCTGAAGCACTGGCCGGGCTCCGGTCCCCACGCGGGCGGCAGCGGCCGCTGGCTGGTCTATCCGGGCGGCAAGCAGGACTACCACTACATTCCCTGGAAGGCCGGTATCGCGAAGAATGCGCTTGCCGCAATGGGCTACTACAGCGGCACTTACGTCGATACGCTGAACGTGAACTATTCCCACTACATGTCCACCGAGGTGCTGTACAACCAGCTCGGCTTCAAGGGCTCCATTTGCACCGACTGGGGCGTGGCCGGCAACGGTCCGCTGAACCCGCGCCTGCAGGGCAAGACCACCATCCAGGACAACTATGCGATGATTTACAACGCCGGCGTGGACCAGATCGGTTCCGAGACCCATCCCGAGTATATCGTAGAGTTGGTGAAGGCCGGCCGCATCAGCGAGGAGCGCATCAACCAGGCGGCCTCCCGCATCCTGCAGTGGCACTTCATCCTGGGCCTGTTCGAGAATCCCTATGTCGATCCCGACAAGGCTGCCGGAATCGTCCAGTCCGCAGAGAACAAGGCGCGTGGCTATGAGGCCCAGCTCAAGTCCAACATCCTGCTGACCAACGACGGTACGCTGCCTGCGAAAGAGGGCATCAAGCTCTATGTGGAGGGCGTGGATCCGGCGGTCGCCGCGAAGTACGCCACCGTGGTGGACAAGCCCGCCGATGCGGATCTGATCCTGGTGCGGACCACCACCGTGGCCGAGCGCGGCCGCGATGCCGGTCCCTTCGGTACGCCGGACGGCGGGGTGAACATCGCTTTCCCCACCGAGAAATGGGAGAATCTCCAGGCACTCAAGGCAAGCGGCAAGCCGGTGGTCGCGGCATTCAACCCGACCGGCTCGTCCTGCGTCCTGCCGCCGGAGGTCAAGACCGAGCTGAACGCCAGCCTGATGGTCTTCGACGTGTTCGACAGCGCCCTGCTGGATGTGGTCTTCGGCCGCTTCAAGCCCGTCGGCAAACTGCCCTTCGAGGTGCCTTCCTCGATGGATGCCGTCCGCGCCCAGCTCGAAGACGTCCCCTTCGACTCCAAAGACCCCACCTTCGCCTTCGACCACGGCCTGACGTATTAGGCTCTTCTTTTGATTGAATGTCGTTGAGGGTCCACACGCTGGACCCTCAAATGCATTTTGGCCCCTTTTTGCTGTCGAGGGTCCATCCTTTGGACCCTCGACAGCATTTGGGCCGGAGGTGCGAAGCGTCAGAGAGCCAGGCCCCGGCGGGACTCCGTTCGCCGCGTAGAACGCGGCTGCACTCCGGCCCCTCCCATTGTCATCTGCGTCATCGCTTCGCGATAACTTGCTGCCAACGGGCCCCTCCCCCTACCCGTGTCCGGGGGTGGACACGCCCGCCGGGGCCTGCTCTCTGCCGACTTCTGCTCACATCCGACGGAAATCGGACATTCCGGGAAATGTGCATTTTTTTATCTTCGGCCATTTTTTTGCCGAAGATAATGCTATCTTTGTGGTCAGTTATGGCTAAAAACTATTTTAAATCATACATTTGGCTACTGGAGACGCTCCAGAGCAGGGGGCCGCTGACGTTGGCTCAAATCCGGCAGCTCTGGCGGCGGAGTTCGGTGAACGATCTCGGAAGTGATCTCCCCGCACGTACGTTCGCGAATCATATTGAAGCGATCTTTGATATCTTCGGGATCGAGATTGTCTGCGACCGCAGGGATAACACCTACCGCATCGTTAACGAGGAGGACATGGACGGAACAGGAATTCGTTCCTGGATGCTGGATGCCCTCTGCCTGAATTCTCTCCTCAACGAGAGCGCTGGTATGAAGGACAGGATTATCTTCGAGAGTGTGCCCTCCAGCCATCAGTTCCTGAGCATCGTCATCCAGGCCATCCGGGACAAGCGGAAGCTGAAGGTGCGGTATCAGGGTTACCGGATGGATCAGGAGCGGACCTTTGAGTTGGAGCCATATTTCATCCGGGAATACAAGCGCCGCTGGTACCTGTATGGCCACAAAGATTACGACAAGGACTGCAAGCCGCACATGTACGCCCTGGACCGGATGCTCGAGGTGGAGATTCTTCCCGACACCTTCAAGGTGCCGGAAGGCTTGGACGCCAAGGCCTGGTTCCAGTCGTTGTACGGCGTACGCAAGTACGACGATATGAAGATTCAGCAGGTCCTTCTGAAGGTCTATGGAAAGCAGGTGCGTTATTTCCGCTCCCTTCCGCTCCACAGTTCCCAGGAGGAAGTCGAAACGCACAAGGGCTTTAGCGTTTTTTCTTACAACCTCGCTCCGGACTATGACTTCAAGCAAGATGTCCTGTCGTTTGGGGATACAATTGAAGTGCTGGAACCGATGTCCTTGAGAAACGCAATGAGGGAGCACGTGGCAAAACTGAGTGAATTATATGGATGCATATAGACTATTGACGGAGAGGCTGATTGAGTGTGGCCAATCGTTTATCGTTGACTTGATTTGCCAACCTTCGGACGCTCAGATGCAGGCGCTTGTGGAAGGAAGCGGTCATCCTGATTCGGAAATGCGGCAGATCAATTCCTCTGCGGGTTTGGCCGTCAATTTCTGGCGTGCGTATGAACTGTGCCATCCAGGTTGCTCCGTCGAGTTCGAATGGCAGAAACAAAGGCCGTTGAGATATGGCCGACCGGCCAACATTGATGTCGTCGTCAGTGAGGATGATACGGTGACATTTATCGAATCCAAGTTCCTCGAACCCTATTATTCGGGGAATGAAACCCCGAATGAATCATATCTGAAGGCATCAAGGTATTCCAAAAACACGAAGGACTCCCCACAGTCGTGGATTGCTCTGTTCTCGAAAGCGAAAGAGTTCAAGTATTACAACGTTACCCAGCTTTGCCGACATCTGTTGGCCATTTGCAAGGATATGTGGAAGAATCCAAGGTTCTATGAAAAGAAGACAATTAAGTTGTGCAGCGTCACTTGGGATATGCCGGATGGCTTTACTGACATCTTTGTTGATGATGTCATGGCCGAGTTCAAAGATAGGAGGCGGATTATTCTGGAAGAAGCGAACAGATGTGAAAGCCTACTGAATGACTTTATCTCTGAACATCTTGATTTCCAAAACCTTGGTTTTGAAGCAATCAAGTATAACGACATTATCGGCCAGCTTGAGAATTCCCCGTACTATTTGACAATTAAGGAGCAGTATTACTTGTACCACTAATCGCTAAATATGGATAACGAAATTAAAAGAATCGCCGTTCCTTTGAGAGAGGAATACTATAAACGTCTTTCTACTCCGTATTCGAAGGGAGGCAAACAGTTTCATTTCATCGAACAGTTTTATTCTGGAAGCGGAAACGAACTCTTGGAGAAATTCTGGAGCCCTAGGAGCTCTTCCCGCCTCTGCTTTGACCTTTATTCTTGGATGGGTTCGGATCCGGACTATGACTTCAAGCAAGACGTCCTGTCGTTTGGGGATACCGTTGAGGTGTTGGAGCCGAAAGAGCTCAGGAGAGATTTCAATAACTTTTCAGTCAGAACATAATAGATTAACGAATATATGGATAAAAAGAAGAAACGAGATTATTTGGTAAGATTATTAACTCCAGACAAAAGTGGGGATTGCTTTGTTTTTCAATTTTTAGAAGGAGATGGGAATGAACTTCAAAAGAAATTCTGGGCACCTAATTCATCATCAAGAATGGCCTTTGAGCTATACTCCGGATTAAGAGGAATGGCCGGCATAAATGACCTTAGATTCGAGTTCCAACTTCCAGGTTTAAAAAGTGGAGGGAAAGGGCCGAATATGGATGTCCTGATTGAAACTGCACACGATTTGATCTTCATAGAAAGTAAATTTTCTGAGAAAGCAAATCTTCATTACATTGATAATAATTACCTTTCTAAAGCGTATTATTATGACGGGTTACATGGCAAAAAGACTCTGAAAGAGCGTTTTCACAAGAATGAATGGGCAACAGACTTTGCAGGGTTTTGCAAAGAATGGGAAGAAGAAATGGTACTTAATGGTTGGCATGATGGGTGTGATTGGTTTGAACCGAAACAAGAAACATGTCATCTGTCCGGAATTCTGTTATTCCTGTTCAAAGAAAAGAATGCTGAAAGAATTAAAGGAAAAAGAATTCGTTTGTTTAATGTTTATTGGAGATTTGACGGGCAAGACGGAAATCCTTCGATGTCTCAACGATTTGAAGAGAAAGCAAATACATTGATTGAAAAGATTATTAGCCAATATGGTAGTAACCTTGGCTTTGTTGATTTTGAAATCGGCTGCTATACTGTTCAAGATATTCGAAAAAATCCGGAATTGTTATCCCCTGATATCCACAACCTTGGGATCAATGTTGAAGAGCGCCTAAAAGAATTTGATAATCTGGCAAACGGACAGACAAGACGAAAATTCAGAGTAAAATGATTTCTTTCGTAAATTAACATTCTCCGACACCAAAGATCATTTTCGTGATTTTTAGGTGTCGGAGATGTTTTAATTAGCTTCTGCCGAATTTCTGCCGAAGGTCCGGTTATTTTTGCCGAAAAACTTTCGATATGGCAGAAATCTTTATTGAGAATCCCGATTACGAGAACGGGCGCATGAGCTTCTTCGGTTTCGACGAGGCAGAGAAGGTGCTGCCCTGTGCCGCCGAGGTCGTGTCCGAACTCTTGAACAAGTGGAACACGAATGTTGTCTTCATCTCGCTGACCAGCCGCAGCGAAGCCCTGAAAGCGCTGGTCAAGAACGAATCCAAGGTCGCCCGCCTTTACACTATTGACCAGAAGAATCCTGACCCCGATGTAATTCTCCGCAAAGCCCGGGGCATGGTCAACCGCCGTTTCGTCCGGGCCATCGTCCTGGAAGGAATCACCATCAATCCGCAGCAGATTGAAGAATGGCAGGAACACTTCAAGCATTGGTCATGCACCCATGAAATCATCCTCGGCGTGTGTGAAAGTGACGAGTGATGAACAAGAAGTACTATTGGCAAAAGACCGAAAAATGCGCCTCCTGCGTCTGGAATGACGATCCGGAGGCTTGCCACTATTATGGCTATCGTTTCTGGCCAGAGCTACCCTTGGCCGATGATTGTTGGCAATTCTTGACCCCGGAACAGTGGAAGGATATTCAGTCACTCCGCTTCGAGAGAGACCGTCTCGAGCGCTGGGACCAAATACGCCATCTGAATCATCCGGAACTCCCGTACAATTACCAACCGCCTTATGCCATGCATTTCAATCGAGATCCCTACGAACTCCCGGTGGATATCAGACGGCAGTTCTTCGAGTTGGACGCGGACGGAAAAATCATCAGACCCTTATTTAAAGATTAATATCTGCCATATGGACCTCACCAGCAGGCTCTATGAGGCCGATGAAGGAGAGGCGTTGAGGGACCTGCTGCAGGGGCTCGGAATGCTGTAAACGCACTTTTTCGAATCCTTTAACATCTTTTAACAAAAGAAGTTTGGCGGTCTCAAACGGGACCGCTATCTTTGTGTCCGGAAATGCGCATTTCGTTGATTTATAATAATTTAATTATTAATTTAAAACTAATAATGATTAACGATTATCAGACAAATGTTGTTTATCTGGCCGACGGCATCCGTCATTATATGCCGCTGGCGGTGAACTTATTAAATGCCCTGGAGGACGCAGGGGTGGAGACGCATCTGCTGCGTCATACGGAGTCGTCGAAGCACATCTGGGTGCGGGACTTTATGCCGCTGCAAATGGACGAGAACCGCTTCCTTCAGTACCGCTATGCTCCGGATTATCTAAAGAATGATCCGGATTACATGCCGCTGTATGAGACCATTTGCCGCGGGTTGCATCTCAGATGCAAACAGACCAAACTTGTCATTGATGGGGGCAATGTAGTCAAATGCGGCGAACGCGTGATCATGACCGACAAGGTATTTAAGGAGAATCCGGACTATACGCCAGAATGCCTCCGGAGGCTACTGGAAGAGGCATTTGAATGCGAGGTCTGCATCATCCCATGGGACCGGTATGAAATCTTTGGCCACGCCGACGGGATGGTCCGGTCGATAGGGGACAACTGTGTGCTCATGAACAATTACATCGATTTGGATAAAAGCTTCAGGGAGAAGCTGAAAGGTGCGCTCGAAGTTGGAGGGTTTCATGTTGAAGAACTGCATTATGATGTGCCCCGTCCATCCAAACAATCCTGGGCATATTTGAATTTTCTTCAGGTGAAAAATAATATCTTTGTTCCAGGGCTTTCCCTCCGTGAAGATGAACTGGCCGTCGAGCAGATCCAAAAGTATTACCCTCACCACAAAGTAGTGCTTGTCCCGGACTGCCTGAACCTGGTCATGGACGGCGGAGCGCTCAATTGCATCAGCTGGAATGTCCTTTGCAACGAGCAAACACAACATAACGATTATACTGAAAACAAATAACCTGCACATTATGGCTACGCAACAAGTTAACGGCAAGTTCATTTCTGGACACACTCTTCAAGAGTGTCTAGAGGCGTTTAGCGGAGCTTCCGGGAACAACAAACAGGAGCGCATGAACAGTCTGAACGAACCATTCAAATTACTTGCTCAGAAATTGCTTTATGGCGGGCACTTTGAAGTTAAAAACAAAAAGGGCATTGTTAGAAAGGTCTATCTGCACACGATAGAGTTTTATTATCATGAAGAAGCCGCCATTATCGATTCAAGCAAAATCGATGACTATATAGTTTATCATCGAAACCCGTTCCCAACATCACAGAACTCTGTCCTCAGGCCAATTCCACCCTTCAAAATAGGCAGTTTAAATACACATATTTCGGGGGTAGATATAACTTTTGAAGATCAGTCAAGCGAACCGAAGTATCGCGCTTCCATCTTGGTTAGAGCCTTTCAAGTCATAAAGGGAAATGGAACTGCTTTTATGATTATCAACGAGAAAGATAAAGATAAATATGTTGAGCATCGCTCAACGTACTTATATAACTACCTCTTTATGGATTCCACCGTATCCGGGAATCAGCTCA
The DNA here is from genome assembly GCA_016290835.1 of Bacteroidales bacterium. Taxonomy (GTDB): domain Bacteria; phylum Bacteroidota; class Bacteroidia; order Bacteroidales; family UBA932; genus Cryptobacteroides. Next base: position 45,312 of record JAEEVG010000006.1, read on the forward strand.
CAATCTCTTGGGAAGAAGAGAAAAACGAAGATGTGAGAAAACATGGCAGCCCAAAGATTGGGTTGCGCTTGAATGTCTGGGATTATGAGCCCAAGGTGCGTAAAGTAATCGATGGACATTATGTCCTTCCCCAAAAACAAAATGGGAAGAATAACACGAAAGCCATCCAGGATAATAAACCTTGGGCCTTCAGTGTGGAGGAGTTCCCCAAAAAGCTCCAATATAAACCAGAACCGACAACAATCCGCTAAGAGTCAATTGCGGGAGCGCCAGGGGGTCTATTTGCTCCCCGCGAACGATTTTTTCGAGCGCGGGGAGCGCTGGAGACCTTCTTTGCTCCCGCGAGTAATCTGCGACCGCATTCGCCTGGAAGATTGCCGTTTGGCCGTGGGAGTCCCGCGGCCTGCAGCGCGATTAGGAGGGCGGCGATGAGCGGGGCCCGACGAGAGCAGCGCTGCGGCGAGGAGGAATGGCGGAGGATGCATCCTCCAGCCATGACGACGAAGCCGCAGGACGGCGTCTGTCTGACGACTGTTGGACGGCTCCGGAGGAGACGGCCAAAAAGGAGGAGTCAGCCGTCCAGCAAGCGAGGCGGACAGCCCCGCCGCCGACCCGACGTCAGCGCGCAGGCCCGGGACTCCCGGGACGGAGAGGCGAAAAAGCGACGTATTGGGGGTGGTTTGATTTGTGGGGGAGATTGTGTAAATTTGTGATTCAGGAGAGGGACGTGTATGACAGGCAAGATTCTTTTTCTGCATGGGTGGGCGTCGTCGGGCTCGTATAAGCTCGCCGATACCCTCCGCATCCTGCTCAAACCCGAGGCCGTGATTGCCCCGGACCTCCCGCCCGACCCCGACGACGCCCTCGCGATGGCCCGCGCGCTTTGCGAACAGGTGCATCCCGCCCTGGCGGTAGGCCTGTCCTGGGGCGGTTTCCTGCTCCAGCAGGTCCGCGGTCAGCGCAAGGCCCTGATCAATCCGGATTTCCGTATCTCCCGTTTCCTGCGGACGATGATCGGCGAGGTCGGGTATCTCTCGCCCCGCAAGGACGGCCGGACAAGCCTGCTGCTGAGCGAGGAGATGTGTGCGCGCTATGCGGAACTGGAAGCCGTTCAATTCGCGGGGATCGACCCCGCCGAGCAGGCGCTCACCCTGGGTTTCTTCGCCCAAAACGACGAACTGACCCGCTGCGGGGACATCTTCGAGGAGCATTACCCCGGCCGGGGCATCTCCTATCCCGGCGGGCATCTGCCGACCTTCCCCGAGGTCAAACGCTCCATCGCCCCGGTCCTGCAGGAATGGTTGCAGCAGGGGGATGGCAAACTCGGAAAAAATCCCTAAATTTGTCAATACAAAACTAATAACACACAAATCCCACCCATATGAAGAAAATCTTTTTGATGGCCGCGCTCGCCCTGACGAGCCTCTGTGCCCTGGCCCAGCCGCAATTGCGCAAGGACAACATCGACGAAGTCCTGGCCGCGATGACCCTTGAAGAGAAAGCCACCCTGCTGGTCGGCGGCGCCCGTGCCGCCATGGTCGACGGCGTGACCTCCGGTATTGCCCACCAGGTGCCCGGCGCCGCCGGCAACACCCGTCCGATCCCGCGCCTCGGCATCCCGGGGACCGTCCTCGCCGACGGCCCTGCCGGCCTGCGCATCAGCCCGACCCGCCAGGGAGCCAACCAGACCTACTACTGCACCGGCTTCCCCGTGGGGACCCTGCTCGCCAGCTCCTGGGACACCGCCCTGGTCGAAGAAGTGACCACCGCGATGGGCGAAGAAGTCCACGAATACGGCGTGGACGTGCTCCTGGCCCCGGGTATGAACATCCACCGCAACCCGCTCTGCGGCCGCAACTTCGAGTACTTCTCCGAGGATCCGCTCCTCTCCGGCAAGATGGCCGCCGCCTATGTCCGCGGCATCCAGAGCAACGCCGTCGGCACCTCCATCAAGCACTACGCCGTCAACAACCAGGAGACCAACCGCAACGAGAACGACGCCCGCGTCAGCGAGCGCGCCCTGCGCGAGATCTACCTCAAGAACTTCGAGATCGCCGTCAAGGAGGGTAAACCCTGGACCGTGATGTCCTCCTACAACAAACTCAACGGCGAGTACACCCAGCAGAAGAAAGACCTGCTGACCACCATCCTGCGTGACGAGTGGGGCTACAAGGGCATCGTGATGACCGACTGGGGCAACAAGGCCGGGACCGTCAAGTCCGCCTGGTCCGGCAACGACCTGATGGAGCCGGGTAACCAGAACGAGATCGACCGCATTGTCGCGGGCGTCAAGGACGGCAGCCTCGACATCAAGGACGTGGACCGCAATGTACGCCGCATGCTCGAGTACATCGTCAAGACCCCGTCCTTCAATAAATACCGCTTCTCCGACAAACCTGACCTCAAAGGCCACGCCACCCTGGCCCGCAAGGCTGCCGGCGAGGCCATGGTGCTCCTCCGCAACGAGGACAACACCCTGCCTGTCGCCCCCGGCCAGAAAGTCGCCCTCTACGGCATCTCCTCCCTGGACTTCGTCGCCGGCGGCACCGGCTCCGGCAACGTCAACAAGGCCTATGTCGTCAATATGAAGGAAGGCCTCGAGAATGCCGGCTTCACCGTGGACCAGCCCCTGATGAACTTCTATCAGGCCACCCTCGCCATGAACAGCGCCACGGCGGCCCTGACCGCCGGCGGCGGCCGCGGAGGCTTCGGCGGCGGCAAGGCGGCGGAAGTCGCCATCCCGGAGGCGGCCATCACCAACGAGGCCCGCAACAATGACTTCGCCATCATCGTCATCGGCCGCAACGCCGGCGAAGGCGCCGACCGCAAGATGGTCGATGACTTCGAACTGACCAACATCGAGCGCGAACTCATCCGCAACGTCTCCCTGGCCTTCCACACCGCAGGCAAGAAGGTGGTCGTCGTGCTGAACATCGGCGGCGTGATCGAGACCAACTCCTGGAAGAACAGCGTCGATGCTATCCTGCTGCCCTGGTCCCCGGGCCAGGAGGGCGCCAATGCCGTGGCCGACGTGCTCACCGGCAAGGTCAATCCTTCCGGCAAGCTCCCGATGACCTTCCCGATCAACTTCATGGACCACCCGTCCTCCGCCAACTTCCCGTTCAACTACACCCGGCCGCAGAATGTCGGCCGCGGCCCGGTGGCTCCGGTCAAGGACGTGGACTACACCGAATATAAAGAAGGCATCTGGGTGGGTTACCGTTACTTCAGCACCGCCCGCGTGGGCGTGTCCTATCCCTTCGGCTACGGCTTGAGCTACACGGACTTCTCCTACAGCAAGCCGGTGGTCAAGGCGACCGCCGACGGCTTCACCGCCACCGTGACCGTGACCAACACCGGCGCCGTGGCCGGAAAAGAGGTCGTCGAACTCTATGTGACCGCCCCCGAGGCCGGTCTTGTCAAGCCTGCCTGCGAGCTCCGTGCATTCGCCAAGACCCGCATCCTCGCCCCGGGTGAGAGCCAGACCGTCACGATGACCGTGGGCAACTACGGGATCGCTTCCTTCAGCGAGGCCAATTCCGCCTGGGAGGCCCCCGCGGGCGTCTATTCAGTCCGCTTCGCCTCCAACGTGGCGGATGTCCGCGCCTCTGCCGCCTACACCCTGAAGAAGGCGCAGAGTTGGAAAGTCAACGACCTGTTTGAACTCAACGAACCGCTCGAAGAGCTTGTCATTACCCGTTAATCAGTCCGTTTTATGAAGAAAGCATTCATCCTTGCTTCCTCCGCCGTGTTGTTCGCCGCCTGCCAGGGCGGCGAACCGCAGTTAGGGAAGGCTTCCATCGATAAGGTCCTCCGGGCGATGACCCTCGAGGAGAAGGTCCATTTCGTCATCGGTACTGGCATGACCGGCACAGGGGACGAGGAAATGAGCGCCACCATCGGCGCCACCAAGAAGATCGTACCCGGTGCCGCCGGAACGACGTATCCCATCAAGCGGCTGGGCATCCCGTCCATCGTGCTGGCCGACGGCCCCGCCGGCCTGCGCATCGACCCGACCCGCGAGGGTGAGGACCGCACCTATTACTGCACGCATTTCCCGATAGCAACCCTGCTCGCCTCCACCTGGAACCAGGAACTCGTCGAGCAGGTAGGCACCGCGATGGGCGAGGAGGTGCATGAGTATGGTGCCGACGTGTATCTGGCTCCGGCCCTGAACATCCACCGTCATCCGCTGAACGGGCGCAATTTCGAGTATTACTCGGAGGATCCGCTGGTGGCCGGCAAGACGGCGGCCGCCTATGTGCGCGGCGTGCAGAGCAACGACGTGGGCACCTCCATCAAGCACTTCGCCTACAACAACCAGGAGACCAACCGCACCGCCAACGACGCCGTGATCAGCCAGCGCGCCCAGCGCGAGATTTACCTCAAGGGCTTTGAGATCACCGTCAAGGAGGCCGCTCCCTGGACGATCATGACCTCCTACAACAAGATCAACGGCACCTACACCTCCCAGAGCCGCGAACTCGTGACCACGGTCCTGCGCGACGAATGGGGTTTCAAGGGCACCGTGATGACCGACTGGTACGGCGGAGATGACGGGGCGGCGCAGATGCGTGCCGGCAACGATATGCTCCAGCCGGGCACCGACCTGCAGTATGAGCAGATCATCTCCGCCATCCGGGACGGCTCGCTCAGCGAAGCCGAACTGGACGTGTGCGTGCGCCGCTGCCTGGAACTCGTGGCCCGGAGCCCCAAGGCCAAGGGCTATGCCTACAGCAATGAGCCCGACCTCAAGACCCACGCAACCGTGACACGCCAGAGCGCGCTCGAGGGCATGGTCCTGCTGGAGAACAAGGGCGTCCTGCCGCTCAAGAACGTGAAGAACGTGGCCGTATTCGGCTGTACTTCCTATGACTTCGTCGCCGGCGGTACCGGCTCCGGCAACGTGAACCGCGCCTACACCGTGTCCCTGCTGGACGGCCTGAAGAACGCCGGTTTCAAGGTGGACGAGAGCAAGAAGGATGTCTATCTCAAGCACATTGCGGATGAGCTGGCCGCTTACCAGGCATCCTTGCCCGAAGATGGCAGTGCGGCTTTCTATCCCACGCCGCGCCCTTCCGAACTCATTCCTTCCCCCAAGGAACTGACCGCTTCTGCCAGAGCCAACGACCTGGCAATCATTACCTTCGGTCGTAACTCCGGGGAATTCTTCGACCGCTCCGGCGCCGACTTCTCGCTGAATGCGAAGGAGCGCAAGCTCCTGCAGGATGTCACCGCCGCCTTCCACCGCGCGGGCAAGAAGGTCGTCGTGGTGCTGAACATCGGCGGCGTGATCGAGACCGCTTCCTGGAAGAATACGCCCGACGCCATTCTCCTCGCCTGGCAGGCGGGGCAGGAGGGCGGCAACTCCGTCACCGACATCCTGACCGGCAAGCAGAGCCCGTCCGGGCGCCTGCCGATGACCTTCCCGGTGAACCTGATGGATGCGGGCTCCTCGGCCAATTTCCCGATCGATGCCGACACGGGCGTGTACTTCGTCAACCGCCGTGTGGACATCGGCCAGAAGGATGTGGACCGCACCATCTATGCCGAGGATATCTATGTGGGCTACCGCTGGTTCGATAAGAAGAACCTCCCGGTCTCCTATCCCTTCGGCTATGGCCTGAGCTATACGAGCTTCGCCTTCGACAAGGCCGCCGTCGTGCCGGCCGGTGACGGGTTCGACGCCAGCGTGGTGGTGACCAATACCGGCTCCGTGCCCGGCAAGGAAGTCGTCCAACTGTACGTCGCTGCTCCGTCGGGTGGCCTGGACAAGCCGGTGCGCGAGCTCAAGGCCTATGCCAAGACCCGCGAGTTGAAGCCGGGCGAGAGCGAGACCATCACCCTGCACGTGGATGCCTACGGCCTCGCTTCCTTCAACGAGAAGAGCTCTGCGTGGGAGGCCGCTGCCGGTGAGTACAACGTCTGCTTCGCGGAGAACTCCCGCGATGTGCGCGCGAGCGTTCTTTTCAACCTGGGTGAAGCGAAGTCCTGGCCCGTGCACGATGTGCTCGCCCCGAAACAGCCCATCCAGAAGCTCTTGTAAGCATCCTTTTGCCGGAAAGCAAAAAAATGCTTATCTTGCTGAAAATTCGCCAGTATGCTCAGAAAATGGATACACCGCGCCTTGAAAGGCGCCTCGCTGACCACGGCCCTGTTCGTGTTCCAGGCCTGTTATGGCACGCCGCCCAGCGTGGATATGATGGGGGGTGACCCCGGGGATGTCCCGGCGCTCACGGCGCCTGAGGACAGCCCGGAGGAGGCACCCTCCCTCGAGGAAATCTCCACCCCGGCGGACGAGACACTGCCCAATCCGTAGCCTCGGATGATCGGCACGCTCCTACACCGCGCCTTCCGCGCGAACGAGACCGCGGTGCACGAACTCAACTATCTGTTCTGGGAGTGCACGACGCGCTGCAATCTTCACTGCCGCCACTGCGGCAGTGATTGTTTTGCGGCGGGCAGCGATGCCGATATGCCCCTGGAAGACTTCCTGCGGGCCTTTGATACCATTCCCGCAGCGGAACGCGCAAGACCCTTCACCGTGGTGCTGACCGGCGGGGAGCCCCTGCTGCGGCCCGACCTGGCTGAGATCGGAGCGGCCCTGCGAAGCCGGGGTGCCGGCTGGGGAATCGTCTCCAACGGCTGGCTCTACGATGCCGGGATGCACCAGCGCCTGGTCGCCGCGGGGCTCGGGGCGCTGACCATCAGCCTGGACGGGCTGGAGGCCTCGCACGATTGGATGCGCGGCCGGCAGGGAAGTTTTGCCCGGGCCCTCAAGGGCATCAGTGTGGCCGCCACCGACCCCCGGATCAATTTCGACGTGGTCACCTGCGTGCACCGGCGCAACCTGGGTGAACTCGAGTCCCTGTACGGACTGCTCTCCGGGATCGGGGTGCGGCAATGGCGCATTTTTACCATCATCCCGATCGGCCGCGCCGCCCGGGATCCCGAACTGCAGCTCTCGGACGCGGAGTTCAGGGGCCTGATGGAGTTCATCAAGGGCAAGCGGCAGGAGAAAGGAAGCGGCGGGGGAATGAAGGTGACCTTCAGCTGCGAGGGCTATCTCGGGGCATATGAGCGGCAGGTGCGGGACAATCCTTATTTCTGCCACGCCGGGATCAACATCGCCTCGGTGCTGATCGACGGGCGCATCTGTGCCTGTCCCAATATCGACCGTGACGCCTTCAGCCAGGGCAGCATCTACCGGGATGATTTCTACCAGGTCTGGCAGGAGCGCTTCCGGCCCTTCCGCGACCGCCGCTGGACCCGCCGCGGTCCCTGCGCGGATTGCAAGGTCTGGCGGGATTGCCTCGGGGGCGGGATGCACAACTGGCACGGAGCCTGCGAGGCCGTCCTGAACTGCCACTGGGCCAAAACCCTTGCGGGGAAATGAACTGATTGATAATCATATAAATAAAACCAATTAAGAAATGAAAAGAAAACTCTTCTTCCTGATGGCCCTGCTGGCCGCCTTCCAGCCGCTGCGTGCGGATGAGGGCATGTGGCTGCCGGTGCTGATCTCCCAGCGTATCGAAGATATGCAGGCCCACGGTTTCCGGCTCACCGCCGAAGATGTGTACAGTGTCAACCAGGCTTCCCTCAAGGATGCCGTCGTGCTGTTCGGCGGCGGCTGCACGGGCGAGGTCGTCTCCCGGGACGGTCTGCTCTTCACCAACCACCATTGCGGCTACAGCCAGATCCAGCAGCACTCCAGCGTGGAGCACGACTACCTCAAGGACGGCTTCTGGGCGATGTCCCGCAGCGAGGAACTGCCCAACCGGGGACTCTCGGTAAGTTTCCTGCAGCGCATGGAGGAAGTCACCGACGTGGTGCTCAAGGGCTATGTCCCTTCGATGACCGAGGCTCAGCGCGATTCCCTGGTCCGCGCCAATTCGGCCGCGATCACCCGCAACATCGTGGATCCCGCCAAGGGAGTCCGCGCCAGCGTCGAGGCGCTCTACTATGCCAACCAGTACTTCCTCTTCGTCTACAAGGTCTACCGCGACGTGCGGCTCGTGGGCGCTCCGCCGTCTTCTATCGGCAAGTTCGGCGGCGACACCGACAACTGGATGTGGCCCCGCCACACGGGCGACTTCTCCATCTTCCGCATCTATGCAGGTAAGGACAATGAACCCGCTGATTACTCGGAAGATAACGTTCCTTATCACCCGCGTCGTTACTTCACGATCTCGCGCGCCGGCGTCAAGGAGGGGGACTTCACCTTCGTGTACGGCTGCCCGGGCAGCACCAAGGAGTATGTGACCTCCGACGAGGTCCGCTATGTGGGGGAGATCTCCGATCCGGCCAAGATCGCCCTGCGCACCCAGCGTCTGGATATCCAGCGCAAATATATGTCCCAGGATCAGGCTGTCCGCATCCAGTATTCCTCCAAGAACTCCTCCGTGTCCAATTCCTGGAAGAAGTGGCAGGGCGAGTCCAAGGGCCTGATGCGCCGCAAGACCGCCGCCACCAAGAAGGAGTTCGAGCGCTATTTCCGCGCCTGGGCGAAAACCAATCAGTATGACGGCCTGCTGGACCGCCTGGAGGCCCTCTATGCCCGCCGCAATCCGTATTACCTGGCCTATGAGTACTACACCGAGACGGTGCGCACCATCGAGTTGCTGTCCTTCGCCAACAATGTTCATTCGGCCCTGGTGGCGAAGCGTCCGGTCGCGAGCGTGGCGGAGTCCTTCTTCAAGAACTACTACCAGCCGATCGACGAGGAGACCTTCGTGGCGATGATCGAGTCCTTCGACAAGCAGGTGGATCCGGCCTTCAAGCCGGCTTACTTCACCAAGAAACTCGCTTCCTACGGCACCGCCGCTTCCTGGCGGGATGACATCTTCTCCCGTTCGATCTTCACCGACAAGGCCAAGGTCGCCGCGCTGACGGATGCCGATCTGGCGAAGGTCGAGGCCGATCCGGCCTGGGAGATGTATGATGCCTTCAATCAGTGGTATCGCTCCGAGCTGCAGGGCGTGATCGAGGAGACCACCCGGGACATCCGCGTGGCGTATCGCGATTATATGCGTGCCCAGATGGAGTTCCAGCCCGACAAGACCTTCTATCCCGATGCCAATATGACCCTGCGCGTCGCCTATGGCCACGTGGCGGGCTACAGCCCTTCCGACGCCATCTACTATTCGCCGGTCTCCACCCTCAAGGGCATCATCGAGAAGGATGATCCGAACGTGTTTGACTACGATATTCCGCAGGTGCTGCGGGACATCTATGCCGCGGGCGGCCACGATGACCAGCCGGTCTGCTTCCTGGCCACGAACCATACTTCCGGCGGCAATTCCGGCAGTCCGGTCATCAACGCAGACGGCAATCTGATCGGTATCAATTTCGACCGCGTGTGGGAGGGAACGATGAGCGATCTGGCCTTCGATCCGGAGTTCTGCCGCAATATCTCGCTGGATATCCGCTACTTGCTCTTCGTGGTCGAGAACATCGGTCACGCGACCTGGCTCTTCGATGAGATGTCTTTTGCGGATTGATGGAAATTCAAAAAAATTGCTTACCTTTGCATCCGCAAACGGGGTATTAGCTCAGTTGGTAGAGCGTTAGGTTCGCAATCTAGAGGTCAGGGGTTCGACCCCCCTATACTCCACAGAAAGGGCAGGCTGACCAGCCTGCCCTTTCTGCGGAGTATTATGACCTAATCCCCCTGCACCCCCAGGGGACGGGGGAGGGAACTCCCCCGTACGGCTTCGCCGACCCCCTCCGGTCGGCCTCCGGCCTCCGAAACAACCGGGGCGGGGAGACCGGCCTCCGGCGAAGGCTCAGCCGCAGCAGGACCCGCCCCGCCGGGTCCGGTCCCCGCTCGCGGGGAGCGAGGATGGACGCCGAGACGGAGGCGCGGTCTCCCGCCCGGAAAACGCGAAAGGCTTGGTCGGTGAGAACTTCAGAGTGGTAAGGTGTCGCAAATTGCGATAGGTTTACAAAGCACTCATCGATATCACGCTAAAACGTTCTGATATTAAATACGTTACCTTCGCCCGGGCGTGCCAAGGAAAGTGTTGATACTGAGCCAGAACTGAAAACCCGGGTATTCGAAAAAGATACCCGGGTTTTAGCATCTAATTGATTATAAAACAATTGCTTGGCACGCAAAAACGGGTAGCGGCAGAGAAAGTGGTGGACGGCGGGGAGACCGGCCTCCGGTTGTTATTTTTTCTTGTAGGTGGTGCCGGTGATTGTGATCTTCTGGACGGACTCTCCGTTGACCGTGCCGCTGCCGTCTTCCCCGACCATGACCCCGGGGGATTTCTGCAAGAGATCCAGCAGGCCGTCGGGCATGTTTTTGGTCTCGATGACGATAACGGGCTGGGTGGTCCCGTAGAGCTTGGTGGCTTCCGTATTTTTCAGGACGGTGACTCTCTTGATCTGGGAGGCGGAGAGGTCCCGCAGGGCCGATTCATCACTTGTCCGCTTGCCGTCAATGATATAGAGCGGCTTCTCCGGTGATATGATGACGGTATTCCCCAGGACGGAGATGCTGTCGGCATAGTCTTTCAGGTCTTTTCCGGAGAAATCGGGCAAAGTGAAGTTCTTCAGGTCGATTTTCGGGAAGTCTCCCGAGAAGGAAAAGGCCGAAGGCGCCGTGGTGATCGCGTGGACCGTGACGGCCTTGCTGCCTTTGCCGGTCGTGGTGATCTGGTAGTCCTTGACGTTCTTGCCTTTCAATTGTGAGCCGTCGAAGTTCTCCACGGTCACATTGTCGATGACATAGAGGGTCTGCTGGCCGCGCAGGCACAGGGCGGAGAGCAGGAGGGTGAGGCTCAGGAGGATAATCTTTTTCATGGAATGTGCTGATTTTAATCGTTTAAAGAAACAAGATGAAAGGATTGCCCGCCATCGATCGGTGCGAGGATATAAGAGGCCTCGCTGCCGTCCCGGAAGCGGGCGGTCATGATAAACCCGTCCCCGACAGGCTTGAAGTCGTAGCTTTCGGCATCGGAGGGATCGAGGTTGGAGATGAGCTGGAGCCGCTGCAGCAGCTCCACCGTATCAGTTACCTCCGGCTCCGGTACCACCGGTTTCCGGGTCAGGAAGACCACGGCGGCCAGGATGGCGGTGGCCCCGGAAAAGGCCAGGCTCCATCGCCGGATCGTCCGCATGCGCGCTTGGCGGACCATCCGGTCGAAGGTGGCTCCTTCTTCGGGAAGGGGCTCCGTGGGGAGGGGCGTAACCGCCTGCAGCAGCCGGTAAACGGCCTGCTCTTCTTCATCGGCAGGCGGTGCGGCAGCGAAGGAGGCGGCAAGCTCCCGTTCCTGGGCGGGGGTGGTCTCCGCATCCAGATAGCGTCTGATCAAGTCTTTCCGGTCCATACGATTATTGGGTTTTGATCATTTTCAACATTTCTTTCCGGGCGGCCGAGATGGAACTCTTCAGGCTTCCCTTCGGCCGTCCTGTCACCAGGGCCATTTCGTCCAGCGAAAGGCCCTTAGCACGTAATTGTAGAAGATGGCGTGTCCCCGGCGGGATTTTCTCCAGGGCCCTGGCCACCGAGGCTGCCGCTTCCGCTTCCTCGAGGCTCCCGGCAGGGGTGTAGCCGGCCACGGTCTCATCCCGCAGGGGCAGAAGGGTTCCCCGCCGGGCCTTCCGCCAGGCGGAGATACAGCAATTCTTGGTGGTGGCGACGGCCCAGGCTTCGGCATTGCCGATCTCGGTGCCCTGCCGCCGGGCTTCCCAGAGGCGGAGCAATACATCCTGCACCACGTCCTCCGGATCTGAATCCAGTCCGGAGGAGCGGAAGAATTTCCGTGCCAGGGAAAGAACCTTCGGCCGGAGCGCCGCCAATTCTATTTCGAGCCTTTCGTCCATACTTCACCCCTATAGACGCAAAAAGCGTGAAAAGTCAAGCGGGAAATCCCGTTTTTTTCGAAGGGGCGGACGGGGGCGCTAGATGGACAGGATGCTCAGGACTTTGATGAGTTCTTTGTCGATGGGCTTGTCGTAGCGGACGGCGCGGTTGATGGGGACGTAGACGATCTGGTCGTTCTTGACGCCGACCATCACATTGCGCTGGCCCTCATTGAGGGCCTCGATAGCGGCCACGCCGAGCCGGCTGGCCAGGATGCGGTCGTGGGCGGTGGGGGAGCCGCCGCGCTGCAGATGCCCCAGGATGGACACCTTCACATTGTACTGCGGATACTCCTGGCGCACGCGCTCGGCGTAGTGCATCGCGCCGCCGTCCTTCTCGGACACGAGCACGATGCTGCTGTTCTTGCTCTTGCGGATGCCGCGGCCGATGAAACTGGCCAGCTGGTCGATGTCTGTCTGGTCTTCCGGGATGATGGCGGCCTCGGCGCCGGCGGCGATGGCGCTGTTCTGCGCCAGGAAGCCCGCGTCCCGGCCCATCACCTCCACGAAGAAGATGCGGTCGTGGCTGTTGGCGGTGTCGCGGATCTTGTCCACGCACTCCATGATGGTGTTGAGAGCCGTGTCGTAGCCGATGGTGAAGTCGGTGCCGTAGAGATCGTTGTCGATGGTGCCGGGCAGGCCGATCACCGGGACGTCGTGCTCCGAGGCCAGGAGCTGGGCTCCGGTCAGGGAGCCGTTGCCGCCGATGACCACCAGGGCGTCGATGCCGAACTTCTTGATGTTCTCGTAGGCTTTGGTACGCCCCTCGGGGGTGCGGAACTCGTCGCTGCGGGCCGTCTTGAGGATGGTGCCGCCGCGCTGGATGGTGTTGCTGACGCTGGAGCTTGTGAACTCCTTGATATCGCCCATGATGAGGCCTTCCCAGCCGCGGTAGATGCCGTAAACCTTCCATCCTTCATAGATGGCAGCGCGGGTGACAGCGCGGATGGCTGCGTTCATCCCAGGTGCATCTCCACCTGAGGTGAGGACACCTATTGTGTTGATTTTCATATTACTGTTGTTTATTGTCTTGTGGGAATTTCGGGTGGAAGGCGAGAATCACGGAGATGACCTCGTCGGGATCGTCGGTGATGGAGAGCAGCAGGTTCTTGTATTTGCCGCGGATGGACATGTCTTCGAGGAAGGGGTACACCGGCACGTCCTCGCAGAAGAACTGCTTGCCCAGGAAAGCCATCGGACTGGCGACCCCGCAGGTCACGTAGTGGTCCTGGGCCGCTTCCTGGAAGATTTCCTGCACCGTGCCGGCCGAACCCGGGGTAAAGACGATGCCGCCCACGGACACCGACAGGATGCAGTCCTCGCGTATGCTGTTGTCGTAGAATTTGGCGATGCGGGTGGCGAAGGGGGTGGCGGGTTCCTGGCCATAGAGCCAGGTGGGGATGCCCAGGCTCTCGTATGGGCCCCGCGGATAGCGGTCCATCACGCGGAAGGCGGAGCCCAGCCAGTCGTGATCCCGGAAGGTGTCCGCCTCGAATGCGAGCGAACGGATGGCCTCGTCGAGATCCTTGTCCGGGCGTCCGGCCATCCAGGCGCCGAGATGCGTCGCTTCCATCGCGCCGGGCCCGCCGCCGGAGACCATCAACTTGCCTTTCTCGGTGAGATGCTTGGAGATGTAGGCCACCTGCCGGAAGGGAACGTCGCAGCGCCGCAGGGCGTGGCCGCCCATCACCCCGACGACCTGCCCGGGGTCGTAGCCTTCGAGAAAACGCTGCATCGACTCGATGACGGAGTGATCGTGGAGCGAGCGGGCGAGGGTGACTTGGAAGTCCCGGCTCCACCGGCCGTGGTAACAATAGTCGGCATAAGCCTGCCCGTCGTAGGAGCGGGCGTATGACTTATAGTCGGCCGGATCGAAGCCTTCGTAGAGGGATGCCGCGTTGTAGAGTTCGCGTCGAATCTGGTAACTGTCCATTATGTGGTCATTTCTCTATGCGAATATACAAAAAAAATGCGGTTTACCGCACGGATGTCATCCGGTTGGGTAAAAATCATTTAATAAATTGAAAATCAATGAATGAAACATCGAAGTTAAACGCCTTAACATTTTTGTTATACTCTCACAACTGCAATTTTTTAGCAAAAATGGGGTGCAGCAGAAGATAAAATTGCTATATTTGTGAATAGCGAAAACACTTTAACACTTTTAATTAATACAACCATGGGAAAATTTGTTGTTACACTCCGCAAGAACGGAGAGTTCCAGTTCAACCTGAAGGCCACCAACGGTCAGGTCATTCTGACCAGTGAGGGCTACACCACCAAGGCCGCCTGCCTCAATGGCATCGAGTCCGTCCGCAAGAACGGCCCCGTCGAGGCCCGCTTCGAAGTCAAGGTCGCCAAGAACGGCAAGCCTTTCTTCAATCTGAAGGCCAGCAACGGCCAGGTGATCGGCTCCAGCCAGATGTATGCTTCCGAGCGTACGATGAAGCAGGGCATCGCCTCCGTGATGCGTAACGCTCCCGACTCCCCGGTCGTGGAGGAACTTGGAGAAGAATAATATTAATTCGCAATTGGGATTCTTTGAAAGCCGGATTTCCTCACGGAATCCGGCTTTTCTTTTGTATATTTGCGGGAAATGAGCATCACACAGGCAGAAATCAAGCAGATCCGTTCGCTGCGCGAAAAGAAATACCGCGACGCCCTGGCCCTCTTCGTCGTGGAGGGGGAGAAGCTGGTGCAGGAAGCCCTGGATTCTGATTTCGAAGTGGTGCGCGTGCTGCGCCGCGAAGAGGTGGGAGAGAGCGTGATGGACCGCATCAGCCAGTTGTCTACGCCTTCGCCCGTGCTGGCCGTCGTCGCCCGTCCGCAGATTGCCGTCCCGGCCCTGGAGCACGAACTCTACCTGGCACTGGACGGAGTCCGGGATCCCGGTAACCTCGGCACGATCCTGCGCATCGCCGACTGGTTCGGGGTGCGGACGGTGTTCCTTTCCGAAGATTGTGTGGAGCCCTACAATCCCAAGGCGATCCAGGCTTCGATGGGCTCGATCTTCCGCGTGCGGACCGTCACCGCCGACTTGCCGGAGCTGTGCCGCCTGGTCCGCTCGGCAGGAGAGCATGTCTATGGGACCTTCCTCGACGGACGCGACCTGTACCGCGAACCCCTGGGCGCCGCGGGGCTCGTGGTGATGGGCAATGAGGCGGCGGGGATCCGTCCCGCCGTGGCAGCCGAGGTGGATGCGCGCCTGTTTATTCCCGCCTTCGGCGGCTCGCGGGCCGAGTCGCTCAATGTGGCCGCCGCCACGGCCGTGACTTTGTCCGAGTTTCGCAGAAGATGAGGCGCATCCTTTTATATATCATCGTGTTGATGGCGGTTATCTCGTGCAGTACTACAAAACTGCTTCCCGAGGGGACCTACCGTCTCGCATCCAATAAAGTGGAGTTCGACGGCGAGAAACTGCCCAGCAGCGAAGTGACGCCCTACATCCGCCAGCAACCCAATTCCTATATTCTCTTCGGCTGGAATCCGTTCTTGTACATTTATAACTGGTCCAACGGCAGCGGGGAGGGGATCAACGCCTTCTGGGAGAAAGTGGGCGTGGCCCCCGTGGTATTCGATCCGGCCCTGATGGAGGGGTCGCGCTCCAATATCGCCGGCCACCTCGAGACTATCGGTTACTTTGGCAGCCGGGTCGATGCCGAGGTCGACTACGACGGCCGGCTGGCCCGTGTCAAATATATCGTCCGGCCCGGCCACCGCATCCGCATCGACAGCCTGGTCTTCGATGTCCCCGGCGGGACCTTCGGCGAAGAGTTCCGCGCTGACAGCGCCAACGTGACCGTCAAGGCCGGGGATTTCCTCGCAGAGAAGTCCCTCGAGGCCGAGACGGTGCGCGGCGCTTCGATGTTCCGCGACCTGGGCTACTACGATTTCAACAAGAACCACTATTTCTTCGAGGCTGACACGCTCACGCCCTTCACCACGCTCTACTACCGGATCAAGGGCCATACCCGCAATGAGAACGCCGCCAACGATGCGCCGATCCGCAAATATCGCATCGGCAAGGTCCGCATCTCGCACCCGGAGAGCATCCGTTTCAACGAATCGCTCCTGCGCAAGTTCAACACCATCCAACCCGGGGAGTACTACAGCGAGCGTATCGTCAACACGACCTATTCCCGCTACGCCGCCCTCAAGGTGTTCAACAATGTCGGGATCGAGATGACCCCTGTCGACAGCACCACGGTGGACTGCGACATCCGCCTCGGCGGCGGGGAACTGATGGGTTTCAAGGCCAATTTCGAGGGGTCCACCAATGCCTCGGGCCTGCTCGGTTTCTCGCCCCAGATCAGTTTCTCGCACAAAAACCTCTTCCACGGCGGGGAGTGGCTCAACCTCGGCTTCTCGGGCAACTGGCAGTATCTGCCGCGTTCGGGTGCCCATTCCACGGAGTTCGGTTTCTCCGCCTCCCTGAGTTTCCCGCGGCTGCTGGGCTATCCGCTGGAGCGCATCCACGGTATCAACATCCCCCGCACGGACATCAGCGCCTCTTTCAACTACCAGAACCGTCCGGAGTACCGCCGGAGCCTCGCCTCGCTCAACTACGGCTTCAGCGGGCAGATCGGCCGGGATTTCTTCTACCAGGTCAACCCCCTGCAATTCAACCTGGCCAAGCTCTATGCCATCACCGAGGACTTTTCGCGGATCATGATCGAGTATCCCT
This sequence comes from Bacteroidales bacterium, assembly GCA_016290835.1. GTDB lineage: Bacteria > Bacteroidota > Bacteroidia > Bacteroidales > UBA932 > Cryptobacteroides. The sequence goes on from JAEEVG010000006.1 coordinate 61,867, forward strand.
ACCTCTGGGATACCTTCGACGACCATATCGACGCCGGCATCGGTTTGATGCTTTACCACACCACCGACGCTGACGTGGTGCCCAAGACCGCCTACCATTACGAACGCTTATCCCTGGCCCTGTCGGGGAATGTGATCTCCTTGTTCAACTCCGTCCTTCCGACCGATGTCACGCCCGCCGGTATCACCCAGCACCGGCTCTTCGGACTGCCCTACAAGCAGTACGCGCGCCTCGAACTGAACTTCGGCCGTGTCTTCCGTTTCGGCTGGAACGACAACCAGGCCCTGGCCCTCCATTTGGTGGGCGGCGCCGGTTGGGCCTACGGCAACTCCGCCGCCCTCCCGTTCGAGAAGCAGTTCTACTGCGGCGGCGCGAGCAGCATGCGCGGCTGGCAGGCCCGTACCCTGGGCCCGGGCTCCGAGCCCCTGAGCCAGTTCTTCGTGCTGCCCAGCCAGACGGGCAACCTCAAATTGGAAGCGGACCTCGAGTATCGTTTCCCGATGTTCTGGAAGCTGGAGGGGGCGCTGTTCGCCGAAGCGGGCAATGTCTGGGATATGGGGGACGGCGGCAAGGGCGCCGTGCGCATCCCCGCGAGCCTGGCCGGCGACTGGGGGCTGGGCGTGCGCGTAAACCTGGATTTCATCCTGCTGCGGCTCGACGCCGGCTTCCGGATCCACGATCCCGCCCGCGATGCGGGGGCACGCTGGGTCGGTCCGAGGGGCTGGTTCTCGGGCGGCGGATCCGCCATCCATTTCGGTGTAGGCTACCCGTTCTGATTCTTTAGATAAGCCGCAGGACGGCGGCGTCGAAAGGCGCGATGCCGGCGGCCGCGGTGTGCGGCAGGCCCGGGCGGCGGCCGCGCAGTTCCGCCGGCAGGACGAGTTCTACGCTGGCGGTGTCGGCGGAAAAGTTGCACACGACCAGCCAGGCTTCGGACGCATCAAAGCGTACGAAGGCGAAGTGGCGGTCGGGATTGAAGCCGGGAGCGGCTCCGTTGCAATAGCCCAGGTCCCAGGTGCCGCCCCGGGCGAATACGGGACGCCCGGCCAGGGTGGTCAGTTCCCGGTAGCGCGCCAGCACGGCCGCTTCTGCGGGTGCCAGGGGAGCGCCGCCGTGCAGCGAACGGTACAGTTCGCGCAGTTCCGGGGGATCGCTCCAGTTGAAGATGGAGGTGCGGCCGTCGGCCCCGTCGATCCCGTCTTCCCCGACCTCCTGCCCGAAATAAAGCATGAAGGGAGCGGTGTTGAGCAGCAGCGAACAGGCAAGCGGGGCGAACCCCCGGCGGGCATCGCCCAGGAATGCGGGCGAAGCGAGACGCTGTTCGTCGTGGTTTTCCAGGAAATTCAGCACGCGCGGCTGCAGGTCTCCCAGCCACTGCCAGTTCCAGCTGATCCCGCGGGCCGAGGCTCCGTGGCAGCAGACGGCGCGCAGGGTATCGTAGAGGCCCGATTTGTCATAGAGCAGGTCGAAGCCCACTTCGTCCAGGTAGGGCCGGTAGTTTTCTTTCTTGTAGACCTCCGCCACGAAGAGCAGTTCCGGAAAATCGGCCTTTACGGCCGAAATCAGCGCCTTCAACGCCTGGGGCGGCACCAGCTCCACCATGTCGCAACGGAAGCCGTCTACGCCCCGGGAGGCCCAAAAGCGGAGGATTTCGAGCATCTCCGCGCGCGTGGCGGGGGCGGACCAGTCGTTTTTGCGCGTGTCGCTCCAATCACCGTCGTGCCAGTCGAAGCGCCGGATGGGTCCGACGTAATCCGGGGCCACGTGGTTGGGGATGAAATCGATCAGAACCCGGAAACCCGCCGCGTGGGTCCGGCGGACAAGGGCGTCGAACTCCTCGAGCCGCCGGGCCGGGTCGTCCGCCAGATAGGGATTGACGTCCCGCCAGTCGGTGATGGCATAGGGCGAACCGGGATTGCCTTTCACGAAATCCCGTCCCGTCGCGTGCCGGGGCACGCCGGTGTACCAGATATAATCCACCCCGAGAGTGTGCAGGTGGGCGAACGAGGCGGCGTCCCAGTCCGAGAACCGGCCGCGTCCCCACAGGCGGGGGAGGACTTGGTAGATGATGTGCTTGCTCATAGAACGACGGGCAAAGATACGGAGCGGACGGCAAAAAAGCAAAAAGCGAAACACTCCGGCGGAGCGTTTCGCTTTTTGAACGGGGGAGCCCCCTGGATTACACCATCAGGGCGCCGACCAGACCGAGGATCGCGTAGAACTCCGGGAGAGCGGCGTAGATCAGGGTGTTGGTGAAGACGTTGTGGCCCTGGCTGATACCGACGATACCGTTGGCGCAGACCTGACCCTGGCGGATGGCGGAGAGCAGGCAGACGAGGCCCACGCAGGCGCCGATCGCAAAGACGATCAGACCGTTGGCTTCGGGATCGGAGGTCATCTTGCTCAGCATGAGGAAGAATGCCACGAATCCGTAGATGCCCTGGGTAGCCGGGAGGGCGGAGAGCACCAGATAGTTACCGGATCCTTCCGGTTTGAGTTTCAGCGCACCTTCTGCGGCGTTGCCAGCCGTAGTCGTACCGATGACACTGCCGATACCGCCCAGAATCAACACCAGACCCAGGCCGAGATAACCAAGTAAAATACTAAGCATAGTTGTAATGAATTATTGATTATTGTTTGTTTTCTGCAAAGGAGTATAGTTCCGCGGACTGGTCTCGTAGCCGGAATTCTTGAAGAACTCCAGGAAGTTGAGTCGGAGCGGGTGGACGAAAGCGCCGAGGGCGCACATCGCGAGATTGAGCGTATGCCCGATCACCACGATGAGGATGAAGCCGATCCAGCCGCCGACGCTGCCGCCGTCTCCGAGCGCCATCTGGCCGATGGAGTTGAAGGCGAAGCCGAGCATGGCGCCGGCGAGGCCGAGGGCATACAGTCGCAGGTAGCTCAGCACGTCGCCCAGCAGTCCGGTGACTGTCTGGTAAGTGTCCCAAAGGCCGAGTCCCGTGTTGACCAGCGGATTGCGCTTCAGGTTGTTGAGCGGGAAGATGGCCAGCGCGGACAGGATGCCCAGGCCGATGAGGACCCATTTGGTGACCGCCTTGTCGAGGACGCCCGCGAGGGCGATGCCGCCCACGATGGAGCCGCCGACGATCAGCAGGGTCCAGCCCCAGGTGCCGACGGTCTTGGCGAAACCTTCGTGCTTGGTGGCGTAGATGGCCTTGACGACCAGGGCGACGCAGAGGTGGACGATACCCACGACCAGGGCCAGCACCATCGTGCCGTCGTAGCCGGCGATCTTGGAAGGCAGCATGCATTTCTTCACGCCGTCCGGGATCCAGGACCAGGTCAGCATGTCCATCGAGAAGAAGGTGTGGAAGATCAGGCCGATGACGGTCGTACCGATACCCAGGACGACGACGAGCGGGGCCAGGGAGGCGAAGCTCTTGACCTTCTTCAGCAGCAGGCCCACGAGGATGAGGACGAGGCCGTAGCCGGCGTCGCCCATACAAAAGGCGAAGAACAGCAGGAAGAAGACCGCAATGAACGGGGTCGGGTCGAAGCCGTTGTACTGCGGGCGGCCGTACATGTCGGTCAGCACGGAGAACAGCCTCGTGAACTTATTACCTTTCAGTTTGATGGGCGGGTTGTCCTCAAGCTTTGCTTCAGCCTTGTACCAGAGCACGTCCATCGCGTCGAAGGCCTCGGTGAGGCGCTGGTCTTCCTCGACGGGGGCGAAGCCCTCGAAGAGGGTGACATAGCCTTCGACCGCGGATTCCGATCCCTTCCCGGCCAGGTACATATCCAGGTCGTTCAGGATCCGGGCGGTCTGGTTCTCGATATCCGGGATCTGTTCCTTGAGTCCGAGGATGTGTCCCTTGATCTCCACGAGCTCTTCTTCGTATTGCTGAATCTGCTCTTCGGAGAGGGTGAAATCTCCGCCGGGGGCGGCGATCTCCTGGACCGGGAAACTGTAGTCGGGATCATCGGAGATGGTCACGAACCAGATGTTGTTGTCCTCCTCGTGGATGACTTTGAGCGGGACCAGTTGGGCCCAGTCTTCGGAGAACACTTTCTTCGAGACGCAGTACCAGCGTGTCTTGAAACCGAGCTGGTCCAGTTCGTTGAAGTCGGCCTGGTTGAAGTTGCCCCAGGGCTTGCGGAGCGAATACTCCTTGCGGGCCGCTTCCAGTTTGAAACGCACGTCCTGCAGACGGCGCTGGAGCAGAAAGGTCTCCGCCGCCGGGTCCTCTGCGGACACCGGGAGGGGCGTGACCTCCGGGAAGTCCTGGCTGCCCAGGAACGCCGCGGCGGTCTTGAGGTTCTCGGCCTTGACCAGGAGCTGGTTAGAGGCATCGTCCACGGGCTTGAAAGACCGGGTGATGTCCACCACGCCCAGCTCTTGCAGATCGGCGAGGAACTTCTCTTCTTCACCTCCGAGGAGGATGAAGTTATAGCGGGTCATTTTCTCGATCATGCCTGTTCCTCCTCTTCTTCAGCTGCGTGTCTGCTCTTGACGATCTTGGAAGAAGCCTTGGAGAGGTTCTCCTCGTCTTCCATGTATCGCTTGATCTTGCGGATGGCCTCCTTGTAGCCGGGAATCTGGACCTTTTCGTACAGATTCACCTTCTGGGTGGTCTTCTTCCGCTGGAACTCGAGAATCCGCCGTTTTTCCTGGTAGACCTCGGACTCGATGCCGAGCCGGGAGAGTTCCTTGAGGATGGCCACGCCGTCGGCATACCAGGCAGGCTTGACGAAGGCGTTGAACGGCCGGATCTCGAAATGGATCTCGTCCAGCTTCGGCGTCTTGACGCCTGCAACCTTGACGGTGCGCAGGTCGACGTCCACGATCCGGACCAGCCCCGGCTCGAACTCGTTCCAGAGCGCGGCCAGGTAGTCGTACCGTTTCAGGGAAGCCTCCAACTCGCTGGCCAGCCGCTCGGACTCCTTCTTGGCCTCAAGCACGCTCGAACGCAGGGCCGACTCCTTGTTCTTGAGGGTCGGCAATGCGTTCTGGCGCACCTTGAGCTGCTTGCCCAGATTCGTCAGAGACGTCTTGTTGTATTGGAATTTAATTGCCATTTGTCGTAGATTTTTCGCTTTTGCTCAAAATGACAGGGGGTAACTGTTTATCATCCAGAACATCCCTTTGTCATCCTGAACGAAGTGAAGGATCTATTTCTTCCAGTATTTGTCAACGAGTGCCTGTTTGATACCGGTCTCTGCCGGCGAGAAGTACTTGGCGAAGATTTCCCAAGCGGTGTCCAGCATCTGCTCCACCGTGATGTTGACATCGATGGAGAGCAGGCGGATCGCATATTCCTTGGCATACTCAAGGCAGCGGAGATCGTAGTCCGAGAGGTCGAAACCGTTCTCGAGCTTGGTCTTGGCGTTCTGCGCATCCGCATACAGACGTACGCCTGCGTTCATCACCTGGGAGTGGTCCTCGCGGGTCTGCTTGCCCTGCACGAGCTGTTTGAGTCGGGACAGGGAGCGGAACGGATCGACGATGACCTTGCCCGTATCGGGATCCGCACGCAGGAAGAGCTGGCCTTCCGTGATGTAACCGGTGTTGTCCGGGATGGCGTGGGTGATATCTCCGTCGTTCAGGGTGGTCACGGCGATGATGGTGATCGAACCGCCGGAAGGCAGCTGCACCGCCTTCTCGTAGATCTTGGCGAGGTCGGAATACAGGGAGCCCGGCATGGAGTCCTTGGACGGGATCTGGTCCATACGGTTGGACACGATGGACAGGGCGTCGGCGTACAGGGTCATGTCGGTCAGCAGGACCAGCACCTTCTCATTCTTGTCCGCAGCGAAATACTCGGCGGCGGCCAGGGCCATATCCGGAATGAGCAGGCGCTCCACCGGCGGCTCCTCGGTCGTGTTGACGAAGGAGATGATCTTGTCCAGGGCGCCCGCCGCCTCGAAACTGTGGCGGAAGAAGAGGTAGTCGTCGTTGCTCAGACCCATACCGCCGAGGATAATCTTGTCCACGTCGGCGCGCAGGGCCACGTCGGCCATGACCTGGTTGTACGGCTGGTCCGGGTCGGCGAAGAACGGGATCTTCTGGCCGGAGACCAGGGTGTTGTTGAGGTCGATGCCGGCGATGCCGGTCGGAATCAGCTGGGAGGGCTGGCGGCGCTTGTACGGGTTCACGGACGGACCGCCCACCTCGCGCTCTTCGCCTTCCACCTCGGGACCGCCGTCGATCGGATGACCGTAGGCGTTGAAGAAGCGTCCGGACAGCTGGTCGCTCACGCGCAGGGTAGGGGGCGCACCGTGGAAGGAAACTTCTGCATTGGTCGGCACGCCTTCCGTGCCGGAGAATACCTGGAGGGTGACGAGGTCGCCCTTGGTCTTGACGACCTGGGCCAGCTTGCCGCCCACCGTGGCCAGCTCATCGTTCGACACACCCTTGGCGTTGAGGGTGACCGTGGCCTTGGTGATGGCCTGCAGCTGGGTGTATGTGCGTTGGAATGCTTTCGTTGCCATAGATCAGGAAAGTTGTTTTTTGAGCTGCTGCTCGTAATCGTGGAACTTGGGACTCTCGAACTCCGTGTAGTTCATCTGACGCAGGGTGTTGATCAGGTCCTTGAAGTAAGTGCGGCACTCTTCGAAGCTCTCGAATTCGAATTTGCGGTCGCAGATATCCAGAATGCAGTCGAGCATATACTTCTGGCGCTCCATCGGGCAGAGGGCGTCGATCGCATCGAACGCGTCCTGCTGCAGGAAAGCGAAGTCCACGAGTTCGGACTTCCAGAAGGCTTCGTGGTAGCTCATCGGCACGCCGTCGTCGCCCAGGATGTTGATCTGGTCGGCCATTTCCCGTCCGCGGCGGACGATGTTCTTGGCCTTGAGGACCTTCTCCGTCCAACCCTTCTGGACGGTCTCGTTGAGGAATTCCTGGATCTCCGGATACTCCAGGTACTTGGAGTAGGAGTCGATCGGGTTGACGGCCGGGTAGCGCTTCTGGTCGGCGCGGTTCTGCTCGAGGGCGTAGAAGCAGCGGGCGGCCTTCTTGGTGGATTCGGTCACGGGCTCCTTCAGGTTACCGCCGGCAGGGGAGACGGTGCCGATGAAGGTCACGGCGCCGGACTGGCCGTTGTTCAGGATGACCATGCCCGCGCGTGCGTAGAAATTTGAGATGATCGCGGAGAGGTCCACCGGGAAAGCGTCCTGTCCGGGAAGTTCCTCCATACGGTTGGACATCTCGCGGAGGGCCTGGGCCCAGCGGGAAGTGGAGTCCGCGAGCAACAGGCACTTCAGACCCATGGCGCGGTAGTACTCGCAGATGGTCATGGCAGTGTAGACGGACGCCTCACGGGCGGCCACCGGCATGTTGGACGTGTTGCAGATGATGGTCGTACGCTCCATCAGGTGACGGCCGGTATGGGGGTCGATGAGTTCCGGGAACTCGGTGAAGATCTCCACGACCTCGTTGGCACGCTCACCGCAGGCCGCCATCACGATCACGTCGGCGTCGCCCTGCTTGGCGATGGCGTGCTGGAGAACGGTCTTGCCGCAGCCGAACGGACCGGGGATGAATCCGGTGCCGCCCTCGGCGATCGGGTTGAAGGTGTCGATGACGCGGACGCCCGTCTCCATGATCTTGGAGGGACGCGGCTTCTCGCGGTAACCCTTGACGGCCACCTTGACCGGCCACTTCTGGGTCATCGTCACGGGGACGTCCTCGCCGTCGGCATCGGTCAGCACGGCGATGGTCTTGTCGATGGTGTAGTTGCCGGCGGGCGCGACCTCCTTGACGGTGTATTCACCCTGGAAGGAGAAGGGAACCATGATTTTGTGAGGAAGCCAGCCTTCCTTCACCTCGCCGAGCCAGTCGGCGGCGACCACTTTGTCGCCCGGATTGGCGATCGGGGTGAAGTCCCAGGTGGCGGCGTGGTCAAGCGGCTCGGTGTATTCGCCCCGCTTGAGGAAGACGCCCTCCATCGTGGTGAGGTTGTTCTGGAGACCGTCATAAATGCCGGACAGCAAGCCCGGGCCGAGGGTGACCTCGAGCATCTTGCCGAGGAATTCGACATTGTCTCCATTCTTGAGTCCGCGGGTGCTCTCGAACACCTGGACCGAGGCTTTGTCGCCATTTACCTTGATGACTTCGGCGAGGAGCCGGGAGCCTCCGAGGGTGATGTAGCAGAGTTCGTTCTCCGCTACGGGCCCGTCGACGGCCACGGTCACGAGGTTCGAGACGATGCCCGTTACCTTTCCTGTTGTACTCATATCGTGATATTCTGTTTTTTATTGTCGTATGTGGAACGGATGTCCTCGACCAGTTTGCGGAACAGGGCCCGGCCGGAGTCGGGATCGAGCTGGAGCCAACGGTCGACGATCTTGAGCTTGCAGACGAAACCCAGGATCACCTCGAGATTGAAGTAATCCATCAGGGTGATTTCGTTGGTCTTGTGCCAGCGGAGTTCGTCCAGGCCACGCTCCCGGTCCAGGATGTCGTCGCCGTGGAGGATGGCTTCCGCCTTGGCCCGTTCGGGGAACTCGAGTTCTTCGCGCCCCTCCAGCAGCAACTGGTCCCGGCCCTTTTCGCGCCCCAGCGAGTCGTTGAGGTAGGCGACCACGGTGTTGCGCAGGTCCAGGTCGAAAGCGAACCACTCGCGCACAAAACGGTTTTTGTGGGCGAGGGCGCGCTTGTAGTAGTCTGCGTTGAGCTGGTCGGGATCGTAACTGAGCAGCAGGAAGTCCAGTACGGCGTTGTCACGCCCGGAAAGCTGGCTGCGGATCTCTCCGAGCAGCTTTTCCGCCAGACCCTTGCCAGCCTTGAGGTCGTCCAGCCGGAGGACGGGCAAACTGGCGACGATGTATTCGTAATTGTTCATCGTCTAGCCGAAGAGGAGCTTGCGGGTGACGGGACGGAGGTACTCGGCGAGCAGCTTGCTGAAAGTCTCGTCCGTCATGCTGACGAACCAGCTGCCGTCTTTCGGGCCGATGGAGAAGCCTCCGGCGACTTTCTTCGTGAAATCGGCTTTGAGGCCGCTGCCGAGCTTCTGGCGGAGTTCACCTTCCACCCACGGCTCGAGCTCCTGCTTGAGGGAGGCGGGAAGCAGCAGGGACAGGTCGGCGGACTGCTCGGCGCTGAAACGCGTGGCGACCGCCTCGATGATCTTCTTGAGGAAGTCGGGATCGGACAGCTGCTTGCCGGCCGGGGCGGCGCCGATGGCGTTCACCAGCAGGTTTTCGATGTCCTTCTTGGTGGCCTGGAGGCACTGTGCGGAGGCCATCTTGAGGTCCGAGGCCGTCTTGTCCTTGAGGTCTGCGGCCTGCTTTTCAGCGTCGGAAATGATGGCGGCAGCCTGGACACGCGCATCCGAGACGATGCGGTCGGCTTCTTCGCGCGCACGGGAAAGCAACAATTTTCCTTCTTCTTTGCCTTTGGAGAGACCTTGGATGTAAAGTTTCTCCGTGAGTTCCTGTAATTTGTCTGACATATGCGATGAGTGTTATTATCGTGTAAAACCGGGCTGCTGGTAGTCCATTAACCCAGGAAGCCGAGGAGGATACCGGCCGCCACGGCAGAACCGATCACGCCGGCCACGTTGGGCGCCATGGCGTGGGTCAACAGGTGGTTGGACGGATCCGCTTCGAGTCCCACCTGTTCCGACACGCGGGCTGCATCGGGCACGGCGGACACACCGGCGTTGCCGATCAGCGGGTTGATCTTCTTGCCTTCAGGCAGGAACAGGTTCATAAACTTCGTGAAGAGCACGCCGAAGGTGGTGGCGATCACGAAGGACGCGAGGCCGAGGCCGAAAATGAGAGCCGAACGGCCGGTCAGGAACACATCCGCCTGGGTGGAGGCACCCACGGTCAGACCGATGAGCGTGGTGACCACATCGATCAGCGGACCGCTTGCGGTCGCGGCGAGGCGCTTGGTGACGCCGCTCTCCTTGAGCAGGTTGCCGAAGAAGAGCATGCCGAGCAGCGGCAGGCCGGACGGGACGATGAAGGCGGTGCAGAGGAAGCCGATGATCGGGAAGATGATCTTCTCCTGCTGGCTGACCACGCGCGGCTTGTTCATCCGGATCACGCGCTCCTTCTTGGTGGTGAGCAGCAGCATGATCGGCTTCTGGATCACGGGCACGAGGGCCATGTAGGAGTAGGCCGACACGGCGATGGCGCCCATCAGTTCCGGAGCCAGCTTGGAGCTCAGGAAGATGGCCGTCGGGCCGTCCGCGCCGCCGATGATGCCGATGGCACCCGCCTCATTGGGGGCGAAGCCGAGCACGAGCGAAAGCAGGTAGGCACCGAAGATACCCATCTGGGCGGCGGCGCCGATCAGGATCAGGCGGGGCTGGGAGATGAGGGCCGAGAAGTCCGTCATCGCCCCGATCCCCAGGAAGATGAGCGGCGGATACCAGCCGTTCTTCACACCGTGGTAGAGGATGTTCAGCACCGAGTTCTCTTCATAGATGCCGATCCGGAGACCGACCCCGGTGACCGGGTCGAAGAAGAGGGGAATGTTGCCGATGATCATACCGAAACCGATCGGTACGAGCAGCAGCGGCTCCCAGTGCTTGACAATACCCAGGGTGATGAAGATCAAGCCGATGCAGATCATCAGCAGGTGCTGCCAAGTGGCGTTCGCGAAACCCGTGAACTGCCAGAACTGCTGGAGGCTGTCGATTACGTTTTCCATCAACCGATCGTTACGATGTCAGCGCCTTCAAGTACGGAATCACCCTGCTTGACGTGGATGGCGGTGATGGTGCCGTCCACATCGGAGAGGATCTCGTTTTCCATCTTCATCGCCTCGATGACGGCGACTTTCTGGCCGCGCTTCACAGCCTGGCCCTCCTTGACGTCCACGGAGATGATGACGCCCGGAAGAGGGGATTCGATCTTCTTGCCGGCACCGGCCGGTTTCGGGGCGGCGGCGGGAGCAGCGGCGGCTGCAGCCGCAGGGGCGGCCGCGGGAGCGGCGGCGACGGCGGGAGAGACCTCGTTTTCGAGTTCGACCTGATAATTGACGCCATTGACGGTCACGTCGGCGTTCTTTCCTTCAATTCCGTTGACGGCTACGTTATATTCCTTGCCGTTGATCTTGAATTTGTATGCTTTCATTGTCTGGGTGATTTTCTGAAGTTCAACTGCTTGTTATCCCAAGGGGAAGGGTTGCGACGGATGGTGATGAACCCCGGTTCGACGTCGTGCACGGCGTCGGACAGGAAGAGGTGCAGGGCCATGGCGATGGCCACCTCGGTTTCGGAGCCCGCCTCGGCGTCGAGCGCCAGGGCGATCGCGGCCGCTACTTCGGGGCTGATCTCTCCTTTGCCGGCTTTCGGAGCGCGCGGTTTGCGCTTGTACTTGCCCGAGAAGATGTTACCGGAGAAATTATAGATGAAGTAGAGGATGATCAGGGCGGTGAAAACCGTGGTCACGCTGATGATCGTGAGGGTCCAGCCGTGAGGGTCGATTTCGGCCATCCTGTCTCCGCCGGCCGTAAGGGGCAGGAGAAGATTAAAGAGGAAGGTTGTCATGTTTCTTCGCGGGGATTTCCTGTCGTTTTCCTTCGAGGGCGGCGAGGGCGCGGATCACGCGGAAGCGCGTGTTGCGCGGCTCGATGACGTCCTCGATATAGCCCTTCTGCGCAGCTTGGTAAGGGTTGCAGAAGAGGTTGTTGTATTCCTGCTTGCGCTCCTCGGCGAGGGCGGCCTGCTTGGCCGGATCGGTCTCGGCCTTGAGCTCCTTGCCATAGAGGACGCCCACGGCGCCGTCCGCGCCCATCACGGCGATTTCGGAGGTCGGCCAGGCGTAGTTGACATCGCCGCGGAGCTGCTTGCAGCTCATCACGATGTGCGCGCCGCCGTAGCTCTTGCGCAGGGTCACGGTCACCTTCGGGACGGTGGCCTCGCCATAAGCGAAGAGGAGCTTGGCGCCGTTGGTGATGATGGCACCGTACTCCTGCTGCGTGCCGGGCAGGAAGCCCGGAACGTCCACCAGGGTCACGAGCGGGATGTTGAACGCATCGCAGAAGCGCACGAAGCGGGCGCCCTTGCGGGAGGCGTTGATATCCAGCACGCCGGCGAGCACGCCCGGCTGGTTGGCCACGACACCCACGCTCTTGCCGCCCATATGGGCAAAGCCCACGATGATGTTCTTCGCGAAATCCTTGTGGACCTCGAAGAACTCGCCGTCATCCACGATGCTGCGGATCACGCCGTACATGTCGTAGGACTTGTTGGGGCTGTCGGGGACGATGTCATTGAGCGCGTCGTCCATCCGGCCCGCGGGATCCTCGGTGGGACGCTCGGGAGCGGTCTCGAGATTGTTCTGAGGCAGGAAGGACAGGAGCTTCTTGATGGTCTCGATGCCTTCCTCCTCGGAAGCGGCGCTGAAGTGCGCCACGCCGGACTTGGAGGCGTGGACATTGGCACCGCCGAGGCTCTCCTGGTCCACGTCTTCGCCCGTGACGGACTTGACGACGGCCGGACCGGTCAGGAACATATAGGAAGTGTTCTTGACCATCAGGGTGAAATCAGTGAGGGCGGGGGAATACACCGCGCCGCCTGCGCAGGGGCCGAAGATCCCGCTGATCTGGGGGACCACGCCGCTGGAGAGAATGTTACGCTCGAAGATCTCGCCATAGCCGGCCAGGGCGTCGATGCCCTCCTGGATGCGGGCGCCGCCCGAATCGTTGAGGCCGATCACGGGCGCTCCCACGCGCACGGCCATGTCCATGACCTTGCAGATCTTCTCGGACATGGTCTTGCTCAGGGAACCGCCGTTGACGGTGAAATCCTGTGCGAAAACGAAAACGGGACGGCCGTCGATAGTGCCCTGTCCGGTCACGACTCCGTCGCCGTCCGGATGGCTCGCATCCATCCCGAAGTGGGTGCAGCGGTGCTGCACAAACATGTCGAACTCCTCGAAGCTTCCCGGGTCCAGGAGTTTTGCAAGACGCTCACGTGCAGTGAGTTTGCCTTTTTCGTGCTGGGCGTCGATACGCTTCTGTCCGCCGCCGAGTTTCGCATTAGCGCGGCGTTCGACCAATTCTTGGATTTTATCTTGTTGGATACTCATAATTCTGAAAGATGAAAATCAGACAAATATAAGAAGAATTCCCGAAGAAACCGCCATCCCTGGTGGAAAAAGCATGAAAAAACACGATCGGAATGGAACGGCTCCGCATTGCCGAAAATAAGTGCGGTTATTCTTATAAATAGTTGTATCTTTACAATGGAAATGAAAAACCTGTCGTCCATATTGGGCTCCGTCTGGCGCTTTTACCGGGACGCCTTCAAGAACATGACCTGGGGCCGGCCGCTCGTGTGGCTGATCCTCCTCAAACTCTTCATCCTCTTCGCCATCCTGCGCGTCTTCTTCTTCAAGCCGGCGATGGCCGGCCTGAGCGACGAGCAGAAGAGCGAACAAGTGGGCGAGCGGCTCAGCCGGCCCGCTTCCGGACAAGAAACACTGAACCTTATAACCGAATAAATTATGGATGTCGTAATCTGGTCTCGCATCCAGTTTGCCATGACCGCGGCCTACCACTGGCTGTTCGTCCCCCTGACCCTGGGCCTCGCCCTCGTCATGGCCGTGATGGAGACCCTCTATCTTGTCAAAAAAGACGAATTCTGGAAGAAGGCGGCGCGCTTCTGGATGAAACTCTTCGCCGTCAACTTCGCCGTGGGCATCGCCACGGGCATCATTCTCGAATTCGAGTTCGGGACGAACTGGAGCAATTACTCCTGGTTCGTGGGCGACATGTTCGGCGCCCCGCTGGCCATCGAGGGGATCCTGGCCTTCTTCATGGAGGCCACCTTCTTCGCCGTGATGTTCTTCGGCTGGGACAAAGTCTCCCCGAAATTCCACCTGGCCTCCACCTGGCTGACGGGAATCGGCGCCACCATCTCCGCCTACTGGATCCTGGTGGCCAACGGCTGGATGCAGAATCCGGTCGGCACCAGCTTCAACCCCGACACCGTCCGCAGCGAGATGGCTTCCGCGGCCGCTTTCTGGGAGGTGATCACCAACCCCGTGGCCGTCAGCAAATTCTTCCACTCCGTGACGAGCGGCTGGGTGACCGGCGGCGTGTTCACGGTGGGCGTGAGCGCCTGGTACCTGCTGAAGGGCCGCCAGAAACAATTCGCGCTCCGGAGCATGCTCATCGGCGGACTCGTGGGCCTCGTGGGCAGCGCGGCCGTGATGCTCTCCGGCGACGCTTCAGGCGTGCACGCGGCCGAGTTCCAGCCGATGAAACTCGCTGCGGCCGAAGGACTGCAGGACGGCGGCCGGGGGGCGGCTTTCACCATCGTCCCCGGTATCAAGGTGCCGAAAATGCTCTCGATCCTCGCCACGCACGACCCCGACGGCTTCGTCTCGGGCATCAATGACATTTTGAACGGCGATACGGGCAACGACGGCACCCCCGTCCCCTCCGTGGCGGAGAAAATGCGGCGCGGGCGTACGGCGCTCGATGCGCTGGCTACCTACCGTGCCCTGCGCGAAAGCGATCCCGCGGGAGCGGCGCAGGCCCGGGTGGTGCTGGAGGAAAACGTGCAGTATATGGGCTACGGACACCTCGCCGCGCCGGAGGACGTGGTGCCGCCGGTGGGCGTGGTCTTCTGGGCCTTCCGCCTGATGATCGGCCTGGGG